>NZ_CP029188.1:2825000-3167500 GCF_003097515.1 Streptomyces tirandamycinicus
CCGGTGACTATGGGAGGAAGATTAGCCTCCGGTTAACTTTCTCCCCATACAGTCATATTGACAGTGGATTGCGAGGTTGCCGTGGGCTCCGAGATGTCCGGAAAGAGCATGGTTCGACGTGAACTGCTCGACACACGACGCCTGCTGTCCCCTGAAGACGTCCGCGAGGCCTCGCTGGTTCTCGCCCGCCACGCACTGGAGCTCCCGGAGCTGGCCACCGCCCGCACCGTGGCCGCCTATGTCTCCGTGGGGCGCGAACCCGGCACGCGCGCGCTGCTCGACGCGCTGCGCGCGCGGGGCGTGCGGGTGCTCCTGCCGGTGCTGCTGGACGACAACGATCTCGAGTGGGCGGTGTACGAGGGACCGGACCGGCTGGTACCGGCCCGCCGCGGCCTGACGGAGCCGGCCGGGCGGCTGCTGGGCCACAAGGCCGTGCTGGAGGCGGACACGGTCCTGCTGCCGGGACTCGCGGTGGACGAGCGGGGCATGCGGCTCGGCCGGGGCGGCGGCTCGTACGACCGGGTCCTCGCCCGGCTGGAGGCGGCCGGGGCCCGGCCCGCCCTCGTCGTACTGCTGTACGCGAACGAGGTGGTCGCCCGGGTCCCGGAGGAACCGCACGACCACCCCGTACACGCCGTGGTGACCCCGGAGGGCGTCCGCCGCTTCGCGGCCCGGCCTACGGCCTGAGCGCCAGCGTGTCCTCCGTCGCCGCCTCGACCGCCTTGTCGGTGTAGGCCCAGTCGAGCAGCTCGCCCTTGGCCCACTTGTCGGTCTGGTCGGTGTAGTGCTTGCTGTAGGCGTGGCCGGAGGCGCCCGTCAGGTTGATCCAGCGGGACTTGTCCCAGTCGCCCACGTTGACGACCATCCGCATCGACGGGACCCAGACCACGTCGTAGCCGCCGGCCGCGTTCCAGCCGGTCGCGTTGACCGCCGCCTCGCCGCCGCCGAGGCTCCACGGGCCGCGGTTGAGCATCCAGCGCAGTACGCCGGGGCCGGACGTGCCGAGCGTCTGGTTCTTCAGCGTCAGCTGGTGCAGCCTGCCCCAGCTCCAGCTGCCGACGTCCTTGCCGAGCTTCGCCGTCAGCTCCCAGCGGGCATCCTTCATGGCCCGGGCGAACAACTCGTCACGGGTGGTCGTGGCCGCGTCCTTACGGGTCCTCGGCGCCTGCCACCACTCGCTGTCCTCGACGTCGATCAGCCCGCGGACCACCTCGTACCAGCGGTCGCCGCCGTCCGGCTGGGCCGAGTCCGAGTCGCGCTGACCGCACTCGCGGACCAGCGAGTTCAGGTCGTCGACCGGCCCGGTGCTGTCGGCCGGGCGGACGTTGAGGCACTCGCCCCGGACCCGCAGCTCCTTGGGCAGCTTGTTGCCGAAGGCCAGCCTGAGCACATGGCGCCAGACGGCGTTGAAGTAGGCGGCGGCCCCGGAGTCCGGCTCCTGGGTGTAGTCCCAGCCCTCCAGCAGCTTCTGCGCCTCCCGCACATACGGGTCGGACACGTCGATCTTCAGCAGATGCGGTGTCAGCAGCTTGGCGATCTCGCTCTGGTTGTCCGTCTGCATGGTGCGCATGTCGTCGGTCGAGATCTTCCCGCCGTCCTTGATCTTCAACTCGATCAGGTCGTGTATCCGCTGGCTGCGGGAGCCGTACCCGTAGTCCTTGGTGATCAGGTACGGGTACTTCTCGGCGTCCACGACGGCCTGGTTGGCGGTGACGATGTAGCCGCGCTTGGGGTTGTACTCGTACGGCAGCTCGTCGAAGGGGATGTACCCCTTCCAGCCGGAGGTCGGGTTCCAGCCCGGGGTGGGCATCGAACCGTCGAAGCCCTCGGGGCGGACCGGGATCTTCCCGGGCGCCTGGTAGCCGATGTTGCCCTTGGCGTCCGCGTAGATCAGGTTCTGCGAGGGGACCTCGAAGTCCTTCGCCGCGGCGCGGAAGCCCTCGAAGTCCTTCGCCCGGTTGAGCTTGAACACCGCGTCCATGGAGTTGCCAGGATCCAGCGCGGTCCAGCGCAGCGCCACACCGAAGCCGTTGCCGCGGTCGGGGGCCGGGGTCGTCACCGGCGCCCGCTCGCCGACGCGCTCCAGCTCGGAGCTGCGGTCGGAGATCAGCGGGCCGTGGTCGGTCTCCCGGACGGTGATCTTCTTGCTGCCGCCGCCGGCGATCCTGATGGTCTCCTCGCGGACCTTGAACGGCTTGATCCGGCTGCCGGACGTCCAGCCCGTCTGGGAGACCTTCTCCAGGTAGAGGTCGGTGACGTCCGCCCCGAGGTTGGTGAAGCCCCAGGCGATGTCCTGGTTGTGGCCGATGACCACGCCCGGCATGCCGGAGAAGGTGTACCCGGCGACGTCGAAGGAGCACTTGTCCGAGACGGCGCGGCAGTGCAGGCCCATCTGGGCCCACAGCGACGGCAGCTGCGGCGCGAGGTGCGGGTCGTTCGCCAGCAGGGGCTTGCCGGTCGTCGTGTACCTGCCGGAGACGACCCACGAGTTGGATCCGATGCCGTTGCCGTTCGGGCCGAGCAGGGCCGGGATCCCGTCGAGCACGTCGGAGAGGCCGGAGAGCTGCGTCTGCGCACCCTGACCGGCGCCCGAACCGCTGCCCGCGCCGGCGTCCGCGCCGCTGCCGGCGGTCCCGCCGTCCTGGGACGACGCACCGGAGCCCGAGGAGCCCGACGGGTCCGAGGAGCCCGAAGAGCCCGAGGAGGGTTCCGCCTCCGGGTCCCACTTCCCGGTACCGTCGTCCACGGCACCGGCCGTGACGACCGGCTGGTGCAGGTCGTACGGGTACGCCGGGTACAGCTGCTCGATCTGCTGCTCGGTCAGCCGGCTGGTCATCAGCGAGCGGTCGATCTCGTCCTGCATGTTGCCGCGCAGGTCCCAGGCCATCGCCTTCAGCCAGGCGACCGAGTCGACCGGCGTCCACTCCTCCGGCCGGTAGTCGCCGATGAGCCCCAGGGCCGCGTACTCGAGCGAGAGGTCGGCGCCGTCGCGGTCCGCCAGGTAGGCGTTGACCCCGTCGGCGTAGGCCCGGAGGTACTTCTTGGTCTCGGGCGACAGCTTCTCGTCGAACTCCTGCTGAGCCACCCGGTGCCAGCCGAGGGTGCGCAGGAAGGCGTCCGTCTCGACCTGCCCCGCGCCGAACATCTCGGACAGCCGGCCCGCGGTGACGTGGCGGCGCACGTCCATCTCCCAGAAGCGGTCCTGCGCGTGCACGAAGCCCTGGGCACGGAACAGGTCCTCGTCGGTGCTCGCGTAGAGCTGCGGAATCCCGTTCGCGTCGCGCTTGACGTCCACCGGCGCCGACAGGCCGTCCACCCTGATCGTCCCGGTGGTCTGCGGGAAGGACGCACGCACGGTGTCGACGCCCCAGTAAGCACCGCAGCCGACACCCGCGACCAGCGCCAGGGCCAGGGCGAGCACGATCAGACGGGCGCGGCGGCCCCTCCTCCTGGCTGGCTTCTCGGCGGAGGAGGCGGTTGTGTTGGAGGGCATCGCTGTCCTTCGAGGGCAGGGTGGTCCTGGGAGTGCAGGAGCAACCATAGGCGCAGCGATCGACGGGCCCGGACGCGGTATCAGTAACGCGACATCACCACCACGGCATTCGAACTTACTGACGATTAACAAGGGGAGTCGGTCATGGGAGCGTCAAGATTGCGTTAAAGATTAGGTAAGGTAACGAAGTGTCGCTTGCCGGAGGCACGATCCGGCGGGCGCACGAGGGGAAGGATCGGCCGCTGACTGTCCACCAGCTCAATGCACTCCTGCTCATCTGCTCGCTCGTCCTGCTCATCGCCGTCGCGGCGGTGCGCATCTCCTCCCGGAGCGGGCTCCCCAGCCTGCTCCTGTATCTGGGTATCGGAGTCGCGATCGGGCAGGACGGCATCTTCGCCGTCGAGTTCGACAACGCCGGGCTCACGCAGGTGATCGGCTATGCCGCTCTCGTGGTGATCCTGGCCGAGGGCGGCCTGGGCACGAAGTGGAAGGAGATCAGACCGGCCCTGCCCGCGGCGGCGATGCTGTCGACCGTCGGCATCGCCGTGAGCGTGGGCGTCACGGCCGCCGGAGCCCACTACCTGGTCGGGCTGGAATGGCGGCAGGCACTGATCATCGGAGCGGTCGTCTCCTCGACGGACGCCGCCGCGGTCTTCTCGGTGCTGCGGAGGGTTCCCCTCCCCGCCCGCACCACGGGAGTCCTCGAGGCGGAGTCCGGCTTCAACGACGCCCCCGTCGTCATCCTCGTCATCGCGCTGTCCACCACGGAACCCGTCGAGGCCTGGTACGTCCTCATCGGAACGATTCTGCTGGAGCTGGCGATCGGCGCCGCGATCGGCCTCGCCGTCGGCTGGCTCGGCGCGCTCGGGCTGCGCCACGTCGCCCTGCCCGCGTCCGGCCTGTACCCGATCGCCGTGATGGCCATCGCGGTGACGGCCTACGCCGTCGGCGCCCTCGCCCACGGCAGCGGCTTCCTCGCCGTCTACCTCGCGGCGATGGTGCTCGGGAACTCGAAGCTGCCCCACTGGCCGGCCACCCGCGGATTCGCCGACGGACTCGGCTGGATCGCCCAGATCGGGATGTTCGTCCTGCTCGGACTGCTCGTCACCCCGCACGAGCTGGTGCGCGACTTCTGGCCCGCGGTGGTCATCGGACTGGTGCTGACGATGGCGGCCCGGCCGCTGTCCGTCGTCATCAGCCTGCTGCCGTTCCGCATCCCGTGGCGCGAGAAGACCCTGATGTCGTGGGCCGGTCTGCGCGGCGCCGTGCCCATCATTCTGGCGACCATTCCGCTGGTCTCCGGGATCGAGGGCAGCGAACGGATCTTCAACATCGTCTTCGTGCTGGTCGTCGTCTACACCCTGATCCAGGGGCCGACCCTGCCGTGGATGGCGAGGGCGCTGAAGCTGGGGAACGGCTCGGAGGCCGCCGACCTGGGCATCGAGTCGGCACCGCTGGAACGGCTGCGCGGCCATCTGCTGTCGGTCGCGATCCCGGAGAAGTCCCGCATGCACGGCGTGGAGGTCGGCGAACTGCGGCTGCCCGCGGGCGCCGCCGTCACGCTCGTCGTCCGCGAGAGCAAGAGCTTCGTCCCCAGTCCGACGACGGTGCTGCGCCGCGGCGACGAACTGCTGGTGGTGGCGACCGATCCGGTACGGGACGCGGCCGAGGCACGGCTGCGGGCGGTGGGGCAGGGCGGAAAGCTGGCCGGCTGGCTGGGTACCCGTGGCTAGGGTCTGTTGCGAAAGTGGATCTTGTTCGTTGATGATCACCTGCTGTGAGGCGTGGGGATCTGACGAACGGCCAGTGGGCCCGGCTTGAGCCGCTGCTGCCGCGGGGCATCAAGCCGGGTCGGCCGCAGGTGTGGACGCGGCGGCAGTTGATAGACGGCATACGGTGGCGGACCCGGACCGGTGCTCCCTGGCGGGATGTGCCCGCGCGTTATGGGCCATGGGACCGGGTCTATGACCTGTTCCGACGCTGGCAGCGGGATGGCACCTGGGCCCGCATCCTGACCCAGCTCCAGGCCGAGGCCGACGCGAAGGGTCTGATCACCTGGGACGTGAACGTCGACTCCACCGTCTGCCGAGCCCATCAGCACGCCGCCGGAGCGGCGAAAAGGGGGATCTCCAGAAGGAACCGCCTGGCGGGATCTTCATCGAGCCGGCCGACCACGGCCTCGGACGCTCCCGCGGCGGACTGACCAGCAAGATTCACCTCGCGGTCGAGCAGGGGCAGAAGCCCTTGTCCGTGGTGATCACGCCGGGCAGCGGGGCGACTCCCCGCAGTTCGAGCCGGTCCTGGAAGCCATCCGGGTTCCCCGGCTGGGTCTCGGCAGGCCACGCAAGCGCCCGGATCGAGTCCGGGCCGACAAGGCGTACGACTCCCGCCGCAATCGCTCTTACCTGCGCAGACGCGGGATCAAGGCCACCATCCCGGTTCCGGGGGACCGGGTCCGCAACCGCCTCAAGCGTGGATCGCGTGGCGGCCGGCCGCCGACGTTTGACAAGGACGACTACAAGCAGCGGCACGCGGTCGAGTGCGGGATCAACCGGCTCAAGCGCCACCGGGCCGTCGCCACACGGTACGACAAACTCGCCGTCCGCTATGAAGCGACCGTGCTGATCGCAGCCATCAACGAATGGCTCTGAGCTCCGTAAATGCTTCGGTGGCACCAACTGTCGGGCAGTAGCGTGCCCCCATGCAGATCAGCGTTCAGGTTCGGACATTCACAGGCGCCGTCGAAGCCACGTGCGTGCATCCATCCATCGCTGACCTGTGCAGACGGGCGGAGAGTCAGAACCTGCCCATGCTCGGATGCGTCGATCCCTGCGACGACACCGTGTTCAACCGATCGCAGCTCAGAGTCCTCATCCCGGAACTCCGGGCCTTGGCGAACGGCTCAGCCGCCGAAGAAGCCGAGGCGGTGCACGAAATCCTTGTGCTGACTGCTCAAGTCGAGCGCAAGGCTCACCGGTATCTCGTCTTCAACGGCGACTGACGGCGCCACTTTCACAACAGGCCCTAGGGGCGACCGGGGCGACTGGCTAGGGGCGACCGGGGCGACGCGCGGTGGAACGCGCGGTGTGACGCGGTCGGGCTGACCGAGGCGACCCCCGTGGCGTGACGCGGGCCCGCGGCGGGCCCTGGATGTGTACCGCCGACCAATCCCAGGTGACCATACGTCGTCTCAACGCAATCCGAGGCGGCATGCCGGCGACCCCTGTAACATGAAGGCGCACTGATCGACCAACTCTGCCTGACGCAGAGCTGGCGCGACCGTATGGCGGCCGAGTGATCCCCCGCAGAGGGGCCCGGTATCTACCGCAGTTCCGCGCAAGAGGACAGCTCTCGGCGAACCCCGGCACCCCGGGAAAGCGCTACCAGGCGGCAGAAAGGCAAGGGCCGTGGAGTCCACGGTCGCTCCTGGCACGTCTACCGGCACGTCTTCGAGCAATCCCCCGGCGCCGTCCTCGGACAGGGCCTCATCCTTCGGCACGTCGTCCGCCAACCGGTGGTCCACCGGCACGTCCGCCTCCTCGGCAGATGCGTCGCCGACCGCAGGTGCAACCCGGTCCACGGGTACGTCCCAGTCCACGGGTACGTCCCAGTCCACGAATACGCCCCGGTCCACGGGCGCGTCGTCGCCGACGCGCACATCGTCGCCGAGGCGCACGTCCTCGCGTACCTCCTCGGCATCGCGTACCCCCTCACCCTCGGACGCATCATCCGGCGCCCGGCGCCCCGGCTACGGGCAGCTGCTGCGCACTCCCGGCGCGTGGACGTTCCTGCTCCCCGGGTTCGCCGCCCGGCAGCCGTTCGCGATGCTGACGATCGGCATCGTCCTCCTCGTACAGCACACCACCGGTTCGTACGGTGACGCCGGCGCCGTCGCCGCCGTCACCGGCGTCTCCATGGCGCTGTTCGCCCCGCAGAGCGGCCGGCTCGCCGACCGCTTCGGGCAGCGCGCCGTGCTGATCCCCGGTGTGCTGGTGCACACCGCTGCCGTCGGTGCGCTGACCGCGCTGGCGCTCGCGGGCGCTCCCCTGTGGGTGCTCTTCGCGGCCGCGGTGCCGACCGGTGCCTCGGTGCCGCAGGTCGGCCCGATGGTGCGGGCCCGCTGGGCGGCGCGGCTCGGCGGGTCCCGGCTCATGCCGACGGCCGCGGCGTTCGAGTCCGTTACCGACGAGTTCACCTTCGTGGTCGGACCGGTGCTGGCCACGGCCCTGTGCACCGGCGTCCACCCGGCCGCCGGACTGATCGCCGAGGCCGGACTGACCCTGGCCGGCGGTCTGCTGTTCGCCGCACAGCGCCGCACGCAGCCGGCCTTCGGCGGCCCCGGGACCGGTGGGCGCGGCACGCGCGCGTCGGCGCTGTCGGTGCCAGGCGTCCGGGTCCTCGCCGTCGCCTTTCTCGGCATCGGTTCCGTCTTCGGCGGCATGCAGGTCTCGCTCACCGCGTTCACCCAGGAGATCGGCCAGCCCGGCATGAACGGTCTGCTCTACGGGCTCTTCGCCGCCGGCAACATGCTCGCGGGCATCGCCGTCGGCGCGATCGCGTGGAAGTCCGGACCGCGGCGGCGCATGGTGGCGGGCTACGCGGGCCTGGCAATCGCCGCGTCACTGCTCTGGACGGCGCACTCCGCGGTACTGCTCGGCGGGCTGGGACTGGTCGTCGGAATGTTTATCGCACCCGCGCTGATCAGCGGTTTCACGCTTGTCGAGCCGCTGGTGCCGGCGTCGGCCCGGACGGAGGCCTTCACCTGGCTGACCGGATCCGTGGCGCTCGGCCAGGCGGCCTCGGTGACGGTCGCCGGCCGGCTCGCCGACACCCACGGCTCGACCGCCGGCTTCCTGGTACCGCTGGCCGGCACCGTGCTCGCCCTGGTCACCCTGGTGGTGCTGCGTTCGCGCCTCGTTCCGCGCCCGCACAGCCGTACGGTCGCACGTGGTGTCGGTCACCGAGTGCCCGCGGCGGTGGACTGAGACGAGGGAATGCGTCAATATGGACCATCGTTAGCACTCATCGAGTGAGAGTGCCAGGAGGAAGACACGTGCCGACGTACCAGTACCAGTGCACCGAGTGCGGCGAGGGCCTCGAGGCGGTGCAGAAGTTCACCGACGACGCCCTGACCGAGTGCCCCGGCTGCCACGGACGCCTCAAGAAGGTGTTCTCGGCCGTCGGCATCGTCTTCAAGGGCTCCGGCTTCTACCGCAACGACAGCCGCGGCTCCTCCTCGGGCAGCACGCCGTCGGCCTCGTCGGCGAAGTCCTCGGCGTCCTCCTCCTCTGCTTCCTCTGCTTCCTCTTCCTCCTCGTCCGGGTCGCCTGCGGCGTCGGGGTCGTCGGACTCGAAGTCCTCGGCGGGATCCTCCAGCTCCTCGTCTGCCGCGTCCGGCAGTACGACGGCCGCCTGAATCCCCGGAACTCTCGCAGGGTCCCCGCAGCCTCCGGGCGGCGGGGACCTTTCGCATGACCGCCGTCCCGCCGTCACGTGTTCGCGCGTACCCGCATGGGCGCGCGCACATTGGGGCGCACCCGCGGTCCCGGAGGGGACACCGGACGGTTACGGGCGGCCCATGGGCGGGATACCGGGCGGTAACGGGCGGTAACGGGCGGTAACGGGCGGTAACGGGCGGCCTGCGGGCGGGATACCGGCCCGTGTTCGAGCGCGGCTACTGTGACCGCCATGGCCAACGCAGAGAGCGCGCAGCGCGCGGAGATCGGCGTCATCGGCGGCTCGGGGTTCTACTCCTTCCTGGAGAACGTGACCGAGGCCGAGATCACCACGCCGTACGGCAGCCCGAGTGATTCCCTGTTCTTCGGCGAGATCGCGGGACGGAAGGTCGCCTTCCTCCCCCGGCACGGCCGCAGCCACCGCCTCCCGCCACACCGCATCAACTACCGCGCCAACCTGTGGGCCCTGCGGTCGGTGGGCGTACGCCAGGTGCTCGGGCCGTGTGCGGTCGGCGGCCTGCGGCCGGAGTACGGCCCCGGAACCCTGCTCGTTCCCGACCAGTTGGTGGACCGGACCAAGTCCCGGGCCGACACCTACTTCGACGGCGAACCGCTGACGAACGGCCAAGTGCCGAACGTCGTCCATGTGTCCCTCGCCGACCCCTACTGCCCGGCGGGGCGGGCGGCCGCACTGGCCGCGGCGCGCGGACGCGACTGGGAGCCGGTCGACGGCGGAACTCTCGTGGTGGTCGAGGGTCCGCGCTTCGGCACCCGCGCCGAGTCCCGCTGGCATGCCGCCATGGGCTGGTCGGTGGTGGGCATGACCGGGCACCCCGAGGCCGCGCTCGCCCGTGAGCTTGAGCTCTGCTACACGTCCATGAACCTGGTGACGGATCTCGACGCCGGGGCGGAGAGCGGCGAGGGCGTCTCGCACGAGGAGGTACTGACGGTCTTCGCCGCGAACGTGGACAGGCTGAGGGACGTGCTGTTCGACGCGGTGGCGGGGTTGCCGGCGGGCGAGGAACGCGGCTGCCCCTGCAGGAACGCGCTGAACGGCTTGAAGACCGGCATAACACTGCCGTAGCGCCGGGCGGGCCGCGCCGTACGACGAGAGAGGTGTGATCGGGGTCCGGCC
This sequence comes from Streptomyces tirandamycinicus, assembly GCF_003097515.1. Taxonomy (NCBI): domain Bacteria; kingdom Bacillati; phylum Actinomycetota; class Actinomycetes; order Kitasatosporales; family Streptomycetaceae; genus Streptomyces; species Streptomyces tirandamycinicus. The sequence goes on from NZ_CP029188.1 coordinate 2,835,085, forward strand.
CCTGCTTGATCTCGGTCCCGCCCTGCTTGATCTCAGTCCCGCCCTGCCCGATCGAGGTCGCCCCCATGCCTGATCGAGGGCGCTCCCTGCCCCTGTCACCCGTGCGAGTGAGGAGCTTTTCCACAGTCCTCAAGCCGTCCACAGGCCGGAGCGGGCCGCCGCGAGAACGGGGATCGTGAGGGGCGTCGGGCGCACGTCGCCCGCTCCACGTTGCCGCGCACAGGACAGGCGGTCACCACCATGGCGCTGCTCTCCACTCTCTCTTCCCCTGGACATGCATCCTCCGGGTTCTCGGGCTCCTGGAGGCCTCCTCGGCCCCCAGACACCGGCAGCCCTTCGGAGACCTGGCGTCAGGGTCTGCCCCCGGCGCCGGTGCCGGAGCCGTGCGGGGTACCCACCTTTGCTCCGCTGCTGCTGCCGGACGGACGGCGATGGCCGCGGACGCGGTTCAGAAGGGTGCTGCGGCGGAGACGGCGGGCACTCGCGGCGGGGCTGGCCGTCACCGCCGCCGCGCTGGCGGCCTGGTTGCCGCGAGTGCAACCGGGGCCGGACTCGCCACGCGTCCCGGCCGCGCTGCCGCAGCACGCTGCGCCCTCCCAGGGCCCGCCACATCAGGCCTCGGCACCGGCGGACCCGTCGAGCGGTGTCTCGCGGGAAGACGTCTCAGCGGGAAGCGCATCGGCGGGGGACCATTCCGCGGGCAGCGCCTCGGAGCGGCGTGCGGAGATCGTTTCCGCTCCGGTGCGCATCGCGGACGCCGAGACGGTCCGCTTGCTGGAGCCGGGCGACCGCGTGGATGTGATCGCGGCTCCCGGGGCGTCGTCGGGCGAGGCTTCCGGTCCAGGTACGGGCCCCGGCGTCCGGTCGCGCACGGGGCCCGACGCACGGATCGTCGTGACGGGCGCCCGCGTGGTGGAGGTGCCACGGGCCGCCGAGGGGTTCCAGGACGGCGGCGCGCTGATCGTCCTGGCCGTGCCGCGCCCCGTCGCCACGGCGCTGGCCGGAGCAGGAGCCACCTCACGTCTGGCGGTGACCCTGTGCTGAGCCGCACCGGTCCGCCCGGATCACCACCGAGCCACACCGGTCCACCGGGCGTACTCATGAGCCGCGCCGGTCCGCCCCAAGCGTTCCTGGACCGCACCGGTCCACCCCGGTCGTCCCGTCAGCTCCCGGCACGGGGCCACCGTCAGAGGTGGTGCGGGGGTTTCTCGTCGAGGAAGCGGGCGAGGTCCGCGGCGCTGTCACCGCTCGCCGGAGGCCGCTCGCCCCACCCGCGGTCCGTATCGTCCGCGGACTGCTGGTCCAGCGGATCGTCGAAGATCAACCCGGGCTTCGGAAGGGGCTGCTGCCGGGGCTCCTCCGCATCGCGCGGTCCGGTGGTGGGGGCGGTGCTCATGGAGCAAGCGTACGCCGGGGCCCACAGGCGCCTCGGTGGCCCGGTCCGGGCCTCCCCGGAGGAGCGGCAGGAGCGACCGGCGGACAGGACCCGGCTCTCGGACGGACGGGCCGGAAGGGTCGAACGGGTCGGACGGGCCGGACGGGCGGCGGGGAGATGCGCTCGGCCCCCGCGAAGGCCGGCTCCGCCGGCCGTCGGGCGAGACGGCGGTGTTCGGGCGGGCCGGTTCAAAGACGCCGGTCCATCCGGCACTCCCGCCACGATGCCGTGCGGGATGCGGATCCGGTGCCTTCTGCTGTGCTGGGTTCATGACCTCCTCGACCCCCTCGTCCGCCTCCCATGGGCATGCCGGCTTCCGGGCCCTGCGGCAGATGCGCGCCCGGCGCCGGGACGAGCCACATCGCTCGGCCACTCCGCTGGAGCTCTTCTTCGACCTGTGCTTCGTCGTCGCGGTGGGGCAGGCCGGGGTGCAGTTGGTGCACGCGATCGCGGAGAACCACGTCGCCGACGGCGTCGTCGGGTATCTGTACGTCTTCTTCGGCATCTGGTGCGCATGGCCTAACGGAGCAACATGTTAGCGCGGATCTCTGACCAGCACGGATGAACGCAACAAAGGGCCCCGCCAGCCTGCCCGGGGGATGGCAGACGGACGGGGCCGGTCCGACTCGCTGAACTGTCCTACTCGCCGTCGCTCAGCGGGTCGGGGCTACTCGGCGCGGGTCACGCGTGCATGGTCGGTCACGACTCTGCGGAAGACGTTGTGACCGGTCCTGCCGGTGTGGCCCAGACACCAGTCCTGCGCTGCCTCCTGCCGATCCTGCGGGCCGGATTGCTCGGCGCAGCCTGGTGCTGTGCAGAACGCTTCGAAGATCACCCCACCTTCCGGCACGTGCCGAATGGTGTGCGCAACGAACCGAAGAACGGTACTCATGCCGGGCACCTCTCAGCGTGCCGGTACACGACTACGGGCGCGCCGGACGCTCTCTCGACGGCACCTCGGCGGCACGGCTCCAATTCGTTGATCGGCCGATTGCACGCAGGGCACGTCTGGCCAGCGGGGGCATACGTCACGTACTCACATTGGGTCGCGTCAGTGTCATTGGTGGCCATCGGTTCGCCGTCCCCTCGAATCGCTTGCGCTGATCGTCGGCCCTGAGACGGACGCTCACTAGGGGCAGCGATAGGGGCAAGTCACAGCACACGGCCGCCAGTTGCTGTCAAGGGGCAGCGCTAGGGGCAAGATGGACCCATGGCCATCGGTGCTCTGATCAAAGATCTACGCGAGGCACAAGGCTGGTCGCAGGGGCGACTAGCAGACGAGATCAACGCTGCATTCGGGACGGGGCTCAACCGGGAGTACGTGAGCCGCTGGGAGCGTTCCAAGGTGGCACCGGGGAACTTCTACCTCCGGTGTCTCTCGGCCGTCCTAGACGTGCCCCTAGCGGTTCTAGAGGGTGAAGTGAAGCGACGTACGTTCCTGTCCGATGTGGCCGCGACCGCCATAGCGCCCGTGGTCGCCTCCGATCTGATCAGCGCCGGATTCGCTGCCAGGCTGCGCGGTGGCCCGTCCGTCGAGGACTGGGAAGGGAAACTAGCCAACTACGGCACGGAGTACATGAGCCTTGGCGCTGCCGACATTCAGCGCAGAGTGTCCGGCGAACTGGTCGTAGTACAGCAGCAACTCGAAGAGCCCCGGCTATGGTCCGTGGCTGCGCGACTCATGACCCTTTACGCAAAGACGTTTCCCGGCTCCGATGGTGCCAAGGCTGTGAATTGGTACCGACTCGCCGCTGAGTCCGCCGACCAATCCGGCGACGATCAGGCACGCGTGTGGGTCCGTGGTCGAGCGGCTATCGCGCTGGGATACGAGGGAGCATCGCTCGGTGTTGCGGACATGTTCGCCGATCAGGCCATGGCCATCAGCGACAAACCATCCTTGGGGCTCTTGAATGCCGTGATGGGTAAGGCTCACGCAGCAGCGATTCGGGGAGATTTGAAGACAGCGTGCCGGCTGATGGATGACGGGCGCCGGATCTTCGACAGCGCCGGATCGCATGAGCAGAACTCGGACTATGCCGTCCCCTGGTGGCGCATGAATGTCTTCATTTCGCTACTGGCCGCACGACTTGGGGACGAGACAACGGCAGTGACAGCGCAAGAGGCGGCACGGCGCGAACTACCCGACTCGCTGCCGAGATTCGCGACTCACCTTGAAATGCACCGAGGGCTAATGCTTGCCCGCTCCGGTGACAAGCAAGGCGGCACGGCCTACGCACGGGCTGCTCTTGACGCTCTACCCCCGGAGAAACACTCGCTGACTCTGCGGCTCCTCATGGCAGAGGTGGACCAGTCCTAGCCACCTGAATACAGAAGTCCCGTTTAGAACCTGGAGCGCTTACCAAGCCCTAAACGGGACTTCAGTTGTCGGCAGCTGTCACTGTGCCGTTACAAGGGGCATGGCAGCTGACTTCTCGAAGCACGCGCCTAGAATTTTACGTGGCGCTTACAGAAATCAGCTGTCTTTTGTAGGTCAGGGGTCCTCTCGGGATCGGACAGGGTGTACCAAGTGTTCAAGAAACCTTCGCAGTAAACGCGCCATGCTGAAGGTTCCTTTTGCGGCTTCTTCTTCGGAACATGGAGCTTATAGACGCACTTACCTTTCATCCACTTGTACCCTTTAGGGCATTGCTGAGTGGGAGTAATAGCGTCGCCAATTTCAACGGGCGATGCACTCGCCGTGACTGCACTACCGCCGACTGCAAGTAGTGCAGATATAACCACGCCAAGGGCGGATTTGAGGAGCCTGGACATAGTCCCTCCATGACCGAACGATGATGGTGGGTTCAGGCAGAACTGCCTCACATAGCTATCCTAGCGAACGCGTCCGTGGCTGGCACGCCGAGGTGTCCGGCAGAGAGTAATTGAATCCCCGACCACTCGAACCGCGTCACGCTAATTTGTTCCTCATGTTGCAGCGTCACATCAGGGTCTTTGGGCTGGGTGCTCCTGCCAGCGCCGTCGCTGGTTTCCCGGGGCGGGTCGAACTGGCGGCTCTTGTTGCGCTAAGCGCTCTTAGAGGCAGCAGACGAGCGCCTGCGGGCTGCCTCGCGTATCCACTCAGCGATTGTCTGGCCAGCCTCTCGCGCTGCCTGCTGAATCTCGGCGAACTGGTCGTCATGGACTCTGACTCTGATTCGCTTCATGCTCGGACTCCGATCAGCGGGGGTAGAGGCACCAGGGTGATTCCCTCCGGGCCTATCTCGACTTGTGTCTGAATCATTCCGCCGGGGTGGCCAGCATCGCGCAGTGATCGCGCCTGGTTGCATGCGCCGTAGTAGTGAGTCAGGGCAGCGCGGAGAATCGCATTCGCCGACTCACCGGACGCCATAAGACTCTCTAGGCGTGCGGCCTGGTCGTCATCGAGCCTCACAGTAACTTGCCTCACTGGTCCACCCGCCTTAGCGGCGTGCCATTGTGAATCACACCGTTCTCGTCCTCATAGAAGTGATTCATGGCAAGGATTCGGGACCGTAGATCAGTGACACGTTCGGCGTGTGGGTTCTGCTCCTGCGGAATATCCGCCTTGCGTGCTGCTGCTCTGCGTCGACTCTGACTCACACAGGCCACCCGGACAGCGCATAACCGGCGGCAGACAGCGAACCAGGAGTCAGTAGAAGGGTCTCGGAAATGCGGCGAACCTCAGTTAGCTGAGCAGCGTTGACATTCGTTCCCAGTGATTCAAGCTCGACCAGTAGAGCGACCATGCCAATACAGGCGTCATCCCATAGCGTCGCGCTGGGACCCCGCCATAGCGACGACCAGCGAGAGAGCATGTCATCAGACCAGGATTCCGCGCGGGCGGGCGGCATGGGTACGGGCAGAGTGCATTCAGCGGGTAGGGTTGTCCGGCGCTGGCCAGGGATAGAACGGCCCCTGCGTAGGTTCTCGATATTGGCCACGGTATGTTACCTCCATTGGTTACAGAATGATTGCGGAAACGGGTTTTGAATACGCTCCGTATTTTCCCCCGAGAGCACCTGGCAGAGCCCTCCCCCGCGTTCGGGGTCCCCTGGTCAGTAGGGGTCCACCCCCTCCCCCCTTGTCACTCAATGTGATGTCATGGCGGAAGTAAGGGGTCGCCTCAGTGAAATGTCGAGCCGACCACCTACGATGTGCTACTCGCTAAGCCAGCGCCGCCACTTCATATCCCAGTCGTCTTCCCACGAGATGGGCTCACCGTTGTACAGCGCTGCCGCTCTTTCGCTGGTGCTCATCTCGGCCCACTCCATCTGCGTAATGCCGGGCGGCGGGTAGTCAGTCATCGGGCGGGTTTCCTTTCGGTCTGTGACACGCAGGCAGGGGCCCGGGATGGGACCCCCACCTACGAAAAATGGGATGTGTGCGCTACGCGCTGATGATCTCGACGCCGGGAGCGTTCACGGAACCGACCAGCGCAGCAGCCTGCGACTTGCGAAGCTCGATCACCTGCCCGCTGGGAGTGCGCACGCTCACAAGTGGGTCAGCGATGAACGGCGCATCGTAGGAACGCAGCACGTCCCGGATCTCTGCGATCGGCTCACGCTCATTCGAGGAAAGTCCGTTGGCCAGCGCAGGGGTTGAGCCATCCTCGCTGTAGTCGGACGGGTGGTCGCTCTGCCAATTGCGGACCCAGCGAACACGGTTGGCTGCTCCGCCGAATGTGTCCCTCGCAGCGAGGTAGGCCCGGTAGGCATCCTCAGCGGCCTGAGCGGCGTTCTGGAGCCCGGTCACAGCATCAGCCTCGAACGTGTGGGCAATTCCCTTGAACGCGCGCCTAGCGGCAGTCTCAGCGCTTCGCAGGTTTTCGGCGAGGACTTGATGAATGCCGACCACGCGGGGGCGGTTTTCGCGGGCAGCAGCAACGGCGGACACACCCTTAAATGCATCCTTGCCAGCGCGGGTAGCGTCGACCGCTAGGCGAATATCCTTGGCCTCAGCGATATCACGCCAGTTGTGCGTAAGGAGGTCCGCCCACTCCTCTTCGAAGTCCATAAGCGCGTCGTAGGCGGTATCACGTGCCTTGACGGCATCTGCTACGTCGGCGGGTAGCGCATCGGCGGGCGGGTAGTTGTAAACGGTGATGTCAGCGAACATGGTCAATTCTCCTCAGTGTTGAAATCGTCGCGCAGGGCAATGCCGGTGAACCAATGCCCACGCGGGTTGCGGTAGTGCTTTCGCGGGAAGCCATTGACAGCGACCCAGCGGGTTATGTCGCCATAGGACAGATACACGCCCCGGCGCCTGGCAGCCTGCGCGAACACCCAGCAGATGAGACCCGTTGGTTCCAGACCCAAAGGCTCAGCGCGGGCGACCTCATGGAATATCTCGCGCATGACGGGTTCTAAGTCCGGCGACTCAGGCATCATTCGGGGTAGACGTTGGACGCTCATCGGGCAATTCCTATGTTCTCGACGAAGTAGAAACCCTCACTCTCGCGTTTGTGGTAAGTCACGCCTACGGCCCGGAGGGCATCCTTGATCATTCGATAGCTAACGCCGTAGTTCAGGCCCATATGCGCCAGGGCAGCGGAACGGATATCCGACAGTGGAGTATGGGCCCCGGGCTCTGGAACGAGGACAAAAGCGAGCGCGCGGTGAAACTCAGCCTTGGTCACTGGGTCCCTCCTCGGAAGCGGCGAAGCGAGACGTTCGGTAGGCCGTGGTGCGGGCGCTGATAAGTCGCGCATGAGCGTCGACCAGCGAGGCAAGATCAGCGACGTTGTCGAAATCGACCTTGTCGGCATCGAGAATCGCACGGGCAGCGCGGGTGATTACGTGGCTGATGTTGGTGCGCTCAGTGTGGGAGCGAGGGTTAGACATGGTGGTTACTCCATTGGAAGGGCCCCGGTAACGAGTGGCTACCGGGGTCCCATGTGTTTGGTTGGTGTGCCTGCTACCAGTAAGAGACGACGTCCTCAGCCTCAAACCAGGAATCCGCATCAGCGGCAGTGCGCATAGCGGCCTTGCCGGCCTCAATGTCACCGGAAGCCATTGCGTCTGGCAGGTCGACGGTTAGGGCCGTGTGACGGGTCTCAGCTAGGTACTCGGCAGTGGTGAGCCAATGGGGCATGGTGGGTCTCCTTCTCCTTCTCTCGTTCTTGGAGAGAGGTTCGTTTTAGTTCTCGTTTCCCCCCTTCTTTAGAAGGGGAACGAAGAACGAGAACCGAAAGACAAGAACTGTGGGCTACTCGTCAGCGAAGATGCCGGGGCCGTCAGACAGCGCAGGGTCACCCGGGTCAGCGACAAAGTGCCGGAACCCGCCGCCCTTTCCCTTCTTCGCCTCAACCCGGACACGGCCAACCTCGGCCAGCGCAGTAAGGGCAGAACCGACCTTTGCGGCTGAGCCTCTGACGTTGTCGCGAATCGCTGTAGTCGACGCCCCGGGGTAGACGTCTAGGTACCGAATGATCGCGTTTTGCAGGTTCTCGAACTCGTCGGAACGAGAAACCTCCTCGGACTCCTTCGGTGCCAGTACGTCAAACACCGTGCCGTCGCCGGATGAGTCAATGACGATGCTCGCAGCAACCTGCGTACGGTCAGACTTTCTGTACAGCCCCGAAACGGCCCGAACCTTTCCCGGCCGATCCTTGGTTACCCGGACAGCGAGAACTCCCCGCTTGCCGGCGCCTAGCGCATCCAGGGGCTCGACCAGGTAGGCGGCGCCGGTTACTGCACTGAGCTTGTTCTGACTGCCCTGTGCGAAACGGCTACCGGCCGTCGTCTTGGGCACGTGGTCAATCAACACCACGGCAGCGCCGCAACGTTCAGCGAGTGGACGGGGCAACCTGCGCATGAACAGCGACACATCAACGGCGTCATTCTGGTTCAGCCCGAACAGCGCGTAGGCGTCTGAACTGCCGTCGATTACAGCAAGGTCGTAGGACGTGCTGAGCAGCCGCTGAAAGGCCGGTGAACGGTCAGGCGAGGTATCCGGCCGCACGTACGTGAAACGGGCCCGCAGAGCGTCGGCAGGGACGTTCAGGGCGAATAGGCGGCCAACGACCGTGGAAGCGTCTGATTCGAGATCCACATATACGGCACTGCCGCCATCGACCAGGACCGAGGCTACAGCGTGGAGAGCGACCCAGGATTTACCCGACTCGCTTTCTCCGTAGAACATGTGGATCAGTCCCGGATACAGCAGCGCAGCGCCATCATTTCGGCGGAGAAACGCAGGGTCTGGCGACGTGTCTATCCCGCTTAGGACGGCTTCAAGGTCGACCGGTGCCCAGTGGTCGTCATCGGTGGACTCAGCAGGGGCGAGCAGTGAAGCAACGTCCATTCCGTTCGCTGCGAGGCTGCGCACGACCAGGGCCGTGACTTCAGGGTTTAGAACGTGGTCACTCAATGTCGGTGCCGTGCTGCTCTAGTAGCTTTTCGGCCAGCCCAACCAGTCGGTCTAGCCGGTCAAGAATCAGCAGCGAACCAGCGGGATGCCAGTTGGTGACGTTCCGGTGTAGTACGTCCTCGGCGCGCTGGCGCTCCTGCTCGGTTAGTCGCATGGCGACCTTCTCTCGATGAGGTCTGGAAACGCAAAAGGCCCCCAGGGTCCGGGAGCGGTCAGACAAGAGGCCATCACGCCTTGTCTGACCACTACCGGCCCTGGGGGCTGGTTCGGGGTCCACGCATCTTTAGAGTCCCCGATGGGCTGGGACTGGTTCTGATTACCGGCGCATGGTTGATGGCCTGCCGGTGTGCGCTTTCGCGCTGTGCTCTGCCTGCGCTGCCCGCACCATGCCCGGGTTATCAGCGTAGCTTCGAAAGAGCCGCATGGGCGTGTTGCCCTCGCAGTAAAGAGAGCGGTTCGGTTAGCTCGACCTGCTATCTAAAAGAGAGCGTCTGGATTACCACTGAGGATGACGAACTGACGATGTGGGTTGTAGTTCTCCAATCCCTAGGAGTTTCTTTAGGTGTTCTAGATCAGATACCTAGTTCGTCAGTTCGTCAGGACTCATCCGCTGTACGGCCGTCTGCGGGCATGAGAAAGGCCCCTGTCCGGATCTCTCCAGACAGGGACCTCAGATCGACTCAGGGGCGTGCCTAGCGGCTGCTACTCGCCAGCGTCGTACCAGTCAGGCTCCAGCCTCTCCAGGATCGGCGTACGATCGCCCTTCCCTGCTGACGGCATCAACGCCACGCTCCGCATCGCTGCTCGCAGTAGCACCCGCTGGCCGTCGATGCCTTCCGCATTCCACAGATCAATGACGGCTTCGGGGTCACTCAGCGGCGACAAGTCGGCACCCTGCGACAGTTCGGCCAACTCGGCTTTGAGACCGGCAATTTGCGCGGACAGCTCAGCACGCAGCGCGGTGAATACGTCCTCGCTCATGCCGCCGCCAATGAAGAACTCTTTTTGCAGCCGCAGCTCACGAGAGGCAGCACTATCCAGGGCGGCCGTTACGGCGTGCTTGCGCGCTTCCTGCGCTGGGTCCTGGTAGCTGAGCCACCGGCGAGCAATGGCATGAATGGTCGGTGAGTCGGGCGACAGCGAAAGGATGTGGTTTATCCACATGATCGCAATCGCTTCGTCGGCCCGCTCTCGCAGGGTGGCTGCACCTTTACACACAGTCTCGCCCTGATTGATCCGGGCCAGACAACGATAGTTCCGTCCGCCGTTCCCCATGGGTCCCCCGCAATGCGGACAGCGAAGAATGCCGGTAAGGATCGTCGCCGCTTTCCGGACACCCCGCCGCCGGTCGCCTACGGAACTCCCGCTCGCTGCTCGGCTCCGCCCGCTGATGGCTTCGCCGATACGGACCCATTCGGCGTAGGTGACAACACCCTGCCCGGCGGATACGGGATGCCCGTCCGGGCCCATCAGCGGATCTCCGCCTCGGTGCCACTTGTCGAGAGGCTGTCCGAAGTCGTCACGGGCCCTCTCGCGGTCTGGAATGAGCCCTGCCCAGCTCGGGGACTGAGCAAGGTGGATAACCGTCTGAGCACGCCATTGCTTGCCCCTACGGGTAGGAACACGTTCGGCGTTCAGCTCGTTGGCAATAGCCGCTGGCGTTTGGCCGTCGAGTAGCGACTCAGCGATGCGGCGCGCAATCGTGTACTCCGCTGGGTCGTGCTCCAGCTTTCCGCTTCCCTTGGGGCAGCACAGACCGAACGGCACGACTCCGCCGGGCCAGCGTCCCTCAGCCTTGTGCGCATCCCCGCCGGTCTTTGTGCGCATGGCGATATCTCGCGCTTCCTCGCGGGCCCGCTCGCTGAGAATGGCGAACACCATGCGACTACCGCGCGATGAGTCGAGCCCCTCCGTCACACTGACGAGCCGAGCCCCGCGCTTTTCGAAGTCGTCCAGCATGAGACCGACCTGCCCCATACCCCGGCGGGAAAGGCGGTCCGTTTTCCAGACGTAGAGCGTCCGTGACTTACCATCGAGCACAGCGGATACGGCGTTATCGAACTGCTCGCGGCGAACGTGGGCCTTGCTCGCGCTGCGCTGCTCAAAGTGCACATGCCGAATGGCTACGCCGTCTGACTTGGCTGCCCGGACGACGTCCCGGACATGGGCGCGCAGGGTCGCGAGATCATCGCTGCGCTTGCTTCGGCGGATGTAGGCGTCAGCGAGGCTGGCCGGGTCGCCGGTCGCAGGCTCCCAGAGTCCTAGCGCGGACAGCTCATCATCGGTGAAGCCCAGCGCGCGCAGGGTGGGCAGGTCGTCTCTCACGCGGTTCTCCCAGGTCAAGTCAGTGTTGGAACGATAAGCCATGGGTGGGCCTGGATGAACTTCACCTGGTTCGCCTCCGCCTACGACTGCGACGACGTGCCCTACCGGATCGCGACGATGCTGCAGATCTGCGGGGTCCTGATCTACGCGGCGGGCGTTCCCCGGGCGTTCGCCGACAACGACTGGACCATCTCCGTCATCGGCTACGTCGTCATGCGCATCGCCCTGACCGCGCAGTGGCTGCGAGCGGCCGCGTCAGAGGGCAGGGGGCCCGCGCGCAGAACGGCTCTCGTCTATGCCTCCGGCCTGGTGCTGTGCCAGCTCGGCTGGATCGCCCTGCTCTTCGCGCCCGCGGGCTCACGGCGCTGGCTGTTCCTGGTCCTCGTATTGGCCGAGTTGCTGGTGCCGGTCATCGCCGAGCGTCACCACCAGACCACCTGGCATCCGCGCCATATCTCAGAGCGGTACGGGCTGTTCACCATCATCGTGCTCGGCGAGACGATGTTCGCGACCACGGTGGCGGTCCAGTCGGCACTGAGCGACGCCGAGGAGTTCTCCGAGTTGGCGCTCATCACGGCCGGCGGCATCCTGATCATCTTCTCCGCCTGGTGGATCTACTTCGCCGTGCCCGCCCACCAACGCCTCAGAAGCAACCGGGAGTCCCTGCCATGGGGCTACGGCCACTACCTGATCTTCGCCTCCGCCGCCGCGATCGGGGCGGGCCTGGAGGTGGCGGTCGAGCAGTCCGTCGGCAAGGCGCCGATTCCGACGCTGACCGCCTCGGCCGCCGTGACCGTGCCCGTGGCGATCTACCTGGGCACGGTGTGGTTGCTGCACGCACGGCACTTCAAGGCGACCACGGCACAGCAACTGGTCCTGCCGGTCGCCGTCCCCGTGGTCCTCCTGTGCACCTTCGCCGGCCGCTTCGCCGTTCTCGCGGCGGGGCTGGTGACGGCGGCCACCGTCGCTCTGGGCGTCTTCATGGCGAGCCGCGGCGCCGGAGAGGCGCGAGCCCCGGGTGCGCGACCCCCGGCCGTCTGACGGCCCCCGGCCGGGCCGCGATGCCACGGGCGTGACGACCCGGGTGCCAGGGCCGTGGCGACCCCGGTGCCGGCCGCGTGACAACCCGGTGGTGAGGAGACCGTGCTCACCGGCGGCCGCCTCGTGATACGCAGAAGTCATGTCACTCAATGACGCATTGACCGATGTGCGCGGCATCCGGGTCGGCCACGCCCGCCTCAGCGGAGAGGGCGCGCTGAGCGGTACCACGGTCGTCCTCGCGCCGGAGGGCGGAGTCGTGGCCGCGGTGGACGTCCGGGGCGGTGGCCCAGGCACCCGTGAGACCGATGCCCTCGACCCCCGCAATCTTGTCCAGCGCATCGATGCGGTCGTCCTGACCGGAGGCAGCGCCTTCGGCCTGGACTCGGCATCAGGTGTGATGGCGTGGCTGGAGCAGCAGGGCCGCGGTGTGCCGGCGGGCCGGGAACCCGGGCAGGTCGTGCCGGTCGTTCCGGCGGCATGCGTCTTCGACCTCGGCCGTGGCGGGGACTGGCGGGCGAGGCCGGACGCATCGACGGGGCACGCGGCGGTTGAGGCGGCCGCGCGCACGGAGGCCGGCGCGCCGGTCGAGGAGGGCTCGGTCGGGGCGGGCACCGGCGCGGTGGTGGGCGGGGTGAAGGGGGGCGTGGGTACCGCGAGCACGGTGCTGCGGGACGGGACGACGGTCGCCGCGCTGGTCGTGGCCAATGCGGCGGGCTCCGCGCTCGACCCGGACACCGGTGTGCTCTACGGGCGGCACTTCTTCGGCACGGCGCCGGTGCCACCGCCGCCCGACGTGCACGCGGCGGCACTGGACCGGCTGGCCGAGGCGTCCGACCGCAACGGGGCACCAACGATGAACACCACCCTCGCCGTCGTCGCCACCGACGCCGGGCTCACCCGTTCCCAGGCACACAAGCTCGCCGGCACCGCGCACGACGGAATCGCGCGCGCCGTGCGGCCCGTCCATCTCCTCAACGACGGGGACACCGTCTTTGCGCTCGCCACCGGTGCTCGTCCGCTCGACGGGCATCCGCTCGCCCTCAACGCGGTGCTCGCGGCCGGGGCGGACGTCGTCACCCGCGCGATCGTCCGGGCGGTGCTGGCCGCCGGGAGCGTGCGTGGTCGGGGCGGCGACTTCCCCTCGTACACCGAGTTGTACGGGGATCGGTCCGGGGATCGGTACGAGGGGCGGGAAGGCCCCGGGCCGGCTGCCGGGAGCGGGGACTGACGCCCGGCGCAACCGAGTTGAGGGGGCGCGCGGGTGTAGCGGAACTTCGCCGTGTGCACCGTTCGTTTTCCCGAACGCGGGACGCGATGTCAGCCCCAGGGACTACGTTAAGCAGTCATCAAGTGACGTGTGGCGACGGCCTGGAGATCCGGGAGATCCACCTTGAACGATCCGTACGAGACAACCGAGACGCACCTCGAGCGACTCCTGGGTCGGGCTCTCAATTCCTTCGACCTTCCCGACGACGTGGTGGAGCGGCTCGACTCGGCGCTGGCCCATGACAGCTCGCTGCACTCCTCACACCACAGTGCGGCCCTGCACCGTTCGACCTACCGGCACGCGTACCTGCTGGCCGACGGCTCCTCCCTCACCCTGTGGGAGCTGGTGCACAACACGGGTCGCGACGGCGCCCGGAGGCACGAGCTGTACACGGACGAGGCGGAGGCCCGGCTGGCGGCGTCCCGGCTGCGTTCGGCACGCGGAGCGCATCCGGCCGGTACCGACGGCGCGGGGTGCGCGGACGCGGCGGGTCGCACGGACGGCGAACCGGTGGGCGGGCTCGCTGCGGTGTTCGGCGCGGCGCTCGATGACGCCGGCTTCGACAGCCCGGAAGCCGGGCTGGGCGACGACCTCGACGCCGACCTGGAGTTGCTGGGCCGGCTGCTGGCAGTCCCGCCGGTCTCCCCCGTCCGCACGTATGTCCCCGACGACTCCGCGGACCACGCCCGGCGGCTGCTGCGCCGGGCCGAGAACCCGGACCGGCCGGGCGAGGAGACGGCCGGGCTGCTGCGGGCGGCGTTCGCACACCACATCGGCCAGGCCTTCGGACGGCACTGCCCGGTCGACGCGCGGGACGCCGCCTTCACGCTCTACGAGCACGCGTTCCTGCTGTTCGACGGCACCGAGCTCAGTCTGTGGGAGGTGGAGCACACGGCCACACCCGACGGACGCCATATGTGCGAGGTCTACGAGGACGAGCGCACCGCCCGCGAGGCCATGGAGCTCCGCGCCCGGGTGCGCTGACCGGTCCGGGCCGTCCGGTCGGCCCGCAACGGCGACGCGGGCGCGGGCCACCATCCCCGGTGGACACGGGCGCGGGCCACCATCCCGGGTTGGTCGGACGCGGCGGTCCGGCTGCACCGGCGGCACGCGCCTGCCGCGGCGCCGGGTTCTCCGCGGCGCCGGCCGGGTTCGCCGCGGCACCGGTTCGGGCGGACAGGGCCCGAGGCCGGGACACCCGGTCCGGACTCAGACCGCTGCGACGACCTTGGGCTCGTCGGGCGCGGCCGCGGTCGCCGCCGATGCCCCGGAGGTCCTCCGCAGCCCCTTCAGCAGGATGACCAGGGCCGCGCTGATCACCGTGCCGGCCGCGATGGCGAGGAGGTAGAGGAACGCGTTGCCGATCAGCGGCACGACGAAGATGCCGCCGTGCGGCGCCCGCAGTGTGCACTCGAAAGCCATCGACAGGGCGCCGGTGACAGCGCCGCCGGCCATCACCGACGGAATCACCCGCAGCGGATCGGCCGCGGCGAACGGAATCGCGCCCTCGGTGATGAACGAGGCGCCCAGCACCCAGGCCGCCTTGCCGTTCTCACGCTCGGCCTTGCTGAACAGCCGGCCGCGTACCGTCGTGGCCAGTGCCATCGCGAGCGGGGGCACCATGCCCGCCGCCATCACGGCCGCCATCACCTTCAGCGAACCCTCCGTGGGGCTGGCGAGGCCGCCGACCGCGAACGTGTACGCGACCTTGTTCAGCGGGCCGCCCAGGTCGAAGCACATCATCAGGCCGAGGACGGCGCCCAGGATGACCGCGTTCGCACCGCTGAGGCCGTTCAGCCAGTCGGTAAGGGCCTGCTGGAGCGAGGCGAGCGGCTTCCCGATCACCAGGAACATCAGGAAGCCGACGACCGCCGAGGAGATCAGGGGGATCACGACGACGGGCATGATGCCGCGCAGCACGGCGGGCACCCTGACCTTCTGGATGGCGAGCACCACGGCGCCGGCGAGGAGTCCGGCGACCAGGCCGCCGAGGAAACCGGCCTTGATGGTGATGGCGATCGCGCCGCCGACGAAGCCCGGGACGAGCCCGGGGCGGTCGGCCATACCGTAGGCGATGTATCCGGCGAGGACGGGGATCAGGAAGCTGAACGCCAGCCCGCCGATCTGGAAGAGGAGCGCGGCCCAGCTGGACTGGTCGCTCCAGACGAAGACCTCGGCGACGGACTTCGCACCGGTGATCTCGTAGCCGCCGACGGCGAACCCGAGTGCGATGAGCAGTCCACCGGCGGCAACGAACGGAATCATGTAACTGACGCCGGACATCAGCCACTTCCGGAGCCTGGTTCCGTAGCCCTCGCCGGGCTCACCCGCTCCCTCGACGGGGGTCGGCCGGGCCGCGGCCGTCACCTCGCCCCGGGCGGCCTTGTCCCGGGCCTCGGCGATCAGCTCGGCGGCCCGGTTGATCCCGGCCTTCACCCCGACGTCCACGACGGGCTTGCCGACGAAGCGCTCCTTGTCCCGTACGGGGATGTCATGGGCGAAGATCACGGCGTCGGCCGCGGCGACGACGCCCGGGTCCAGCCGGGTGAACCCGGCGGATCCCTGCGTCTCCACGGCGACCTCGACCCCCGCCTCCTGCCCGGCCCGCTCGATGGCTTCGGCGGCCATATAGGTGTGCGCGATACCGGTGGGGCAGGAGGTGACGGCGACGATCCGGAAGGGCCTGGCCGAGGGCTCTCCGGCACCCGGCCCGTCCCCGCCCTCCGCGGCCTCGTTCTTCACAGCTTCGTTCTCCGCGGTCCCGGCCCTTGGAGCTTCGGCTTCGTTCTCCGGGGTCTCGGCCTGTGCGGCTTCGGCCCTCGCGAGTTCGCTCTCCGCAGCCCTGCTCTTCTCGTCGCCGCCCTTCTGGTGGCTGCTCTTCACCGTGGTGCTCGTCTCCGCCCCGGTCGCCACGGCCTCGCTCGTCGCGGAAACGGCGGGTTCCGACACTGCGGGCTCAAGTCCGGCCGTCCCAGCCGGCATCGCCGCCCCCACGCCACCGGGAGCCGCCGGTGCCGCGCTCGTCGGCGGCTCTCCGCCCGACGATTCCCCTCGGCCACCGTTCGCCGCATCCGCGGGCCCGGTCGCCTGCACCGCCGACGGCTCGACGTCTCCGCGGACCAGCGCGGCCGCGGTCGTCGCCGAAGCCGTACCGCGGAGAGCGGTGGTGAACCCGGTGTCCGTCAACCGGCGGGCGAGGGCCGAGAGGATGGTCAGATGCGCGTCGTCGGCACCGGACGGGGCGGCTATGAGGAAGACGAGGTCCGCCGGGCCGTCCGGCGCGCCGAAGTCGATGCCGCCGGGGGCCCGCCCGAACGCCAGGGTGGGCTCGCTGACATGCGCACTGCGGCAGTGCGGGATACCGATGCCGCCGTCCAGCCCCGTGGGCATCTGCGCCTCCCGCGCCGCCACATCGGCCAGGAAGCCCTCGAGGTCGGTGACGCGGCCCAGCGCGACCATGCGCCGGGCGAGCGAACGAGCCGCCTCTTCCTTCGTGGCGGCGGCCAGGTCGAGGTCGACCAGGTCCGCGGTGATCATGTCACTCATCGCGGGCTCCCTTGCTGGGTGATTGCGCGGTCCAGGGGGACGTCCGCGGTCACCAGGACCGCGGCGGGATCGAGGTCGGACGGCGTGGGCATCACACTGCCCGGAAGCTGGACGGCGGCCGCGCCGTGTGCGACGGCGGCGGTCAGGGCGTCCTCGCCGTCGCCGCCCGCGGCCAGGAACCCGGCCAGGGACGCGTCGCCGGCCCCGACGTCGCTGCGCACGGCGGCGACGGATGCGGCTCCGTAGAGGGTGCCGGCTTCGGAGACGAGGAGCTGCCCGTCGGCTCCGAGGCTGGCCAGCACCGCGCCCGCGCCGAGGGCGCGCAGTTCCTCCGCAGCCTTCACCGCGTCGCCGACGGATGCCAGCGGACGGCCGACGGCCTCGGCGAGTTCGACGGCGTTCGGCTTGACGACGTCGGGCCGGGCGGAGAGCGCGGCGGTCAGGAACGGCCCGGAGGTGTCCAGTGCGACCCGGGCTCCCGACTCGTGCGCACGGGTGACGAGTTCGGCGTACCAGGACGGAGTCAGACCGCGCGGCAGACTGCCGCTGCAGACGATCCAGTCGGCGGTGCGGGCGTGTGCTGCGACGGCCGACAGCAGCGCCCGCGACTCGTCCGGCGTGAGCTCCGGGCCGGGAGCGTTGATCTTCGTCAGAGTGCCGTCGGACTCCGCGAGCGCGATGTTGGAGCGGGTCGTTCCCGCGATCTGCACGGGCGCGGTCTCGATGCCCTGTCCCGCCAGCAGATCCGCCACGAGCGCACCGGGGGCGCCGCCGAGCGGCAGGACGGCGACGGTACGGTGCCCGGCGGCCGCGACCGCCCGCGACACGTTCACACCCTTGCCGCCGGGGTCCATGCGCTCACCGGTGGCCCGTAGCACGGTGCCGCGCTCGAGGTTGGGAATCTCGTACGTCCGGTCCAGCGAGGGGTTGGGGGTGACGGTGAGAATCATGTACGTACCACTTCCGTGCCCGCGGCTTCGACGGCCGCGGCGTCCTCTGGGCTGAGCCCGCTGTCCGTGATGAGCACATCGACGTCGGCGAGGTCGGCGAAGCGGGCGAAGTGCTCCTCGCCGTACTTCGCGGAGTCCGCGAGCAGCACGACGCGGCGCGCGGCCGCGACGAGGGCCCGCTTGACCGCTGCCTCGGCGAGGTCGGGCGTGGTGAGCCCGCCGGCGGTGGAGAAGCCGTTGGTTCCGAGGAAGACCACATCGGCCCGGATCTCGCCGTACGCCCGCAGCGCCCAGGCGTCGACGGCTGCGCGGGTGCGGTGCCGGACGCGGCCGCCGACGAGATGGAGGTCGATGCCGGGGTGGTCGGCGAGCCTGGCCGCGGCGGGCAGGGCGTGGGTGACGACGGTGAGCGAGCACTCCAGCGGGAACGCTGCGGCCAGGCGCGCCACGGTGGAGCCGGCGTCGAGGACGACGCTGCCGTCCGCGGGGAGTTCGGCGAGAGCCGCCCGGGCTATCCGGTCCTTCTCGTCGGCCGCGGTGGACTCGCGCTCCGCGAGGTCGGGCTCGAAGTCGAGCCGGCCTGCCGGGATGGCCCCGCCGTGCACCCTGCGCACCAGCCCCGCCCGGTCGAGCGCCTTCAGATCGCGCCGGATGGTCTCGGCGGTGACCTGGAACTCATCGGCGAGCGAGAGCACCTCGACCCGTCCGCCGTCGCGGGCGAGACGGAGGATCTCCTGCTGGCGCTCCGGAGCGTACATGTGGGTCTACTTCCATTCCATGCCCGAACCTGTGGTTTCAACGCCACAATACGCCCTGATTGCCACAAGGTAAACAGACTCGGGCATGAAACAGGCACAGCCGGGCTTGGACCTAGCAGGCCGGTGGAGCACGGCCTGCCGATACGCGGTCCCCCGCGCAGGGCGCGCGGGAGCCCGCTGCATCGGCCTCGAGGCGACTCAGTGCGACAGCGCCGGCTGCCGCCCGCCCTGTGCCCCGGCGTCCTTCCCCTCGCCCTCGTCCGGCTTCTCGCCCTCGTCCGGCTTCTCGCCCTCGTTCGCTCCTGTGTCGCCGCCCGCTCCCGTGTCCACGTCCGCCGCACCCGCACCCGCGGCTTCGATGTGCCGTCCGGGGCGCGCGGGCAGCGCGAACATCATCAGGAGGATCACGGCGAGCACCCCCACGACCCACCACAGCGAGTTCCGGAACGCGTCCGCGAAGACCCGGCCCACCGCGTCCTGCGAGGTCGGCGGCGTCTTGTCGACCACCGCGAAGAAGACGACCGAGACCAGCCCGAGTCCCAGGGCGTTGCCCATCTGAACGGTGGTGTTGATCAGCCCGGACGCCGAGCCGGCGTGCTCGCGCGGTACGTCCGACAGCACCGCGTCCGTCAGGGGCGCCACGATCAGCCCCATCCCCAGCCCCATGATCACCAACGGCGCCGCCATCTGCCAGGGCCCGATGCCCGTGCCGTACCGGCCGGACACCCAGATGTAGAGCAGCAGCCCGGACATCATGGCCAGTGCACCCGCCTGCAGCACCTTCCGCCCGAAGCGCGGCACCAGCTTCTGCACGGAGATCCCTGCGGCCAGCGAGACCGCTATGGAGAACGGCACACCGGTCAGGCCGGCCTCGATCGGGCTCCAGCCGAGGCCGATCTGCATGTACAGCGTCCAGACCAGGAAGAAGATGCCCATGACCACACCGAAGGCCAGCTGCACGGCGACTCCGGCGGCGAAGCTCTTCACCCGGAACAGCGACAACTCCACCAGCGGTGAACCGTCCCTGCGCGTCTTGTGGCGCTCGTAGGCCACGAAGGCGGCGAACACGAGCGGGCTCGCCGCCATGCACAGATGGCCCCACAGCGGCCAGCCGAGCTCGCGGCCGCGGGTGAGCGGATAGACCAGCATGAGCAGTCCGGTGGTCACGAGCGCCACGCCGACCAGGTCGAGACGGAGTGCCTTCTCGGCCCGGGACTCGGTGATGTACTTCAGGCCGAGGACGAGCCCCGCGACGCCGACCGGCAGGTTGATCAGGAAGATGGGCCGCCATTCCAGCCCGAAGAGGTTCCACTGGGTGAGCAGGGCGCCGAGCAGCGGACCGGAGACCGCGCCGAGCCCGACGATCGCGCCGAACATCCCGAAGACCTTGCCGCGTTCGTGGGCGGGGAAGGTCACATGGACGATCGCGAGGACCTGGGGCACCATCATCGCGGCCATCGCGCCCTGCAGGAGCCGTGCGGCGACGAGCATCTCGGGTCCGGCGGCCAGTCCGCAGAGCGCCGAGGCGATCGTGAAGCCGCTGATTCCTATCAGGAAGAGCCTCTTGCGGCCGTAGATGTCACCGAGGCGGCCACCCGTGATCAGACCGGCGGCGAAGGCCAGCGCATAGCCGGCGGTGATCCACTGGATCGCACCAAACGACGCTCCGAGGTCGTGCTCGATCGACGGGATCGCGATGTTGACGATGGTCACGTCCACCAGGTCCATGAAGGCCGCGGTCATCACGATGGCGAGGGCGGTCCAGCGGCGCCGGTCGGGGGCGGCGGCGTGGTCGGGAGCCGTATCCGGTACACGGTCGGGAGCCGTACCCGGTACGGCGGCGTGGTCGGGAGCCGTATCCGGTACGGCGGCGTGGGAGCTCATGCGGGAGAAGCTAGGGCCCCTATAGGACAGAACACGTCCTAGAAGCCTGCGAGGCTGACTCCCATGACAGACACGCCGGCACGACTGCTGAATCTGCTGTCCCTGCTGCAGACGCCGCGCGAGTGGCCGGGCAGCGAACTCGCCGACCGGCTTCGGGTCAGCCCGCGCACGATCCGCCGGGACATCGGCCGGCTGCGCGACCTCGGCTACCCGGTGGAGGCGACGAAGGGCGCGGAGGGCGGGTACCGGCTTGTCGCAGGCGCGGCAATGCCGCCGCTGCTCCTCGACGACGAGGAGGCCGTCGCCATCGCCGTGGGACTGCGAGCGGGTGCCGGCCACGCCATCGAAGGCGTGGACGAGGCTTCCGTACGAGCCCTGGCCAAGCTGGAGCAGGTGCTGCCCGCGCGGCTGCGCCGACGGGTGTCCAGCCTCCAGAACGCGACGATCCCCCTCACTCGCGGTGATGGAGCCACCGTCGACCCGCACACCCTCACCGCCCTCGCGGGGAGCGTGACCGGGCGGGAGCGGTTGCGCTTCGGCTACCGGTCCGGCGAGGGCGCGGAGTCGAAGCGGCTGGTGGAACCGCACCGGCTGGTGTCGACCGGCCGGCGGTGGTACCTGGTGGCGTACGACCTCGGGCGCGAGGACTGGCGGACGTTCCGGGTCGACCGCGTCCGTGACCCGTTCGCCACCGGCGCCCGTTTCACCCCGCGCGGGCTTCCGGCAGGGGGCGACGCGGCCGGGTTCGTCTCCGCTTCGATGGCCCGCAACCAGCCCGAACTGGCGCTGGACATCACCTTCGCGGCACCGGCGGACCGCGTCACCGCGCGGCTCCCGGGCTACCTCGGCAGACCGGAGCCGACGGGGCCGGACAGTTGCCGGCTGCGGGGCAACTCCCAGGACTCGCTGGAATGGATCGCGCTGCGGTTGGCCCTGGTCGACTGCGAGTTCACAGTCCACGGCCCGCCCGCGCTCCGTGAGCATCTGAAACGGCTGGGCACGCGCCTCACCCGGGCGAGCGGCTGAGAGGGGCTGAGGGGCGGCTGAGGCAAGCCGGCAGCGGAGACGAGCCGGCGACCGCAGTCGGGCGGGCGGCGGACTCGGAGAGGCGGTCCGCCGGAGGCACGGGGAAGGCACGGGGGAGGCACGGGGGAGGCACGGGGGAGGCACGGGGGAGGCACGGGCGGGCGGCAAAGACCCCGGCACCAGGGGGGGAAGGGTGCCGGGGTCGCTCAGGAGGCGGGCGCGGCCCCGCCGTCGTCACGCCGCCGCGTCGAAGCCCGTGTCCCGGGCCATCCGCTTCAGCTCGAGCAGCGCGTGCTTCTCGATCTGCCGGATGCGCTCACGCGTGAGGCCGTGCTCCTTGCCGACCTCGGTCAGCGTGCGCTCACGGCCGTCCTCGATGCCGTACCGCATCCGGATGATCGATGCCGTGCGGTGATCGAGCCGGTCGATGAGATCGTCGAGTTCCTCGCTGCGCAGCAGCGTCAGCACGGACTGCTCGGGTGACACCGCGGAGGTGTCCTCCAGCAGGTCGCCGAACTGCGTCTCACCCTCGTCGTCCACCGACATGTTGAGCGAGACCGGGTCGCGGGCCCAGTCCAGCACGTCCGTCACCCGCTCCGGAGTCGAACCCAGTTCCTCCGCCACCTCGGCCGGCTCGGGCTCGCGGCCGCGCTCCCGGTTGAACTCGCGCTGCACCCGCCGGATCCGGCCCAGTTCCTCCACCAGGTGGACAGGCAGCCGGATCGTACGGGACTGGTCGGCTATCGAGCGGGTGATGGCCTGGCGGATCCACCACGTCGCGTAAGTGGAGAACTTGAAGCCCTTGGTGTAGTCGAACTTCTCCACCGCGCGCACCAGGCCCGCGTTGCCCTCCTGGATAAGGTCGAGCAGCGGCAGACCACTGCGCGGATAGCGGCGCG
Source organism: Streptomyces tirandamycinicus (assembly GCF_003097515.1). Classification (NCBI taxonomy): domain Bacteria; kingdom Bacillati; phylum Actinomycetota; class Actinomycetes; order Kitasatosporales; family Streptomycetaceae; genus Streptomyces; species Streptomyces tirandamycinicus. Next base: position 2,857,563 of record NZ_CP029188.1, read on the forward strand.
CGACGGCCACCACCAGGCGGAGGTTCGACTTGATGAAGATGTCCTTGGCGTGCTCGCCCGCGGCGACGAGTGCCTCGAGCTCCTCGTGTGTGGCACCGGCCGCGTCGCTCTCCACCTCACCGTCGAGGATCTGCCGCGCGTAGACGCCTGCCTCGATCGTCTGGGAGAGCTCGACCTCCTTGGCGGCATCCAGCAGCGGCGTGCGCGCGATCTCGTCGAGGTACATGCCGACCAGGTCGCGGTCTGCGATCTCCCCGCTCGTGGAACGAACGCTGTCTGCTCCATCGGCCCCGGTCCCCTTGGCGGACTTACGACGGGCGACGGCACGGGTTGCCATGCGTGCTCCCTTGCTGAGTAGGTCGCGACACCCTTCCGGGTGCCCTGCATCCGACGGAAACAACGACTGGAATCCGGACAGAATTCCCACGGGTGCATAGATTTTTGTGATCTTGCAGTACCCTGCCCCCGCCACGGGGGCAGACCTGGGCGGCCGGCACCCTGACGCGCATATCGCGGCGCAGGTCGGAGGCTTCTCCCGTCACCGCGTCCCCACCCGTCAGGACGACGCGGGCCGAGCTCCTGGTTGCTCCGTATACCCAGAAGGCCCGGAGCATTCCGCCGCCCGGCCGGCCCCCGCGCTCCCCGCACCCGCCGGCACCCAGCCTCACCCGCCGGCATTCCGCGGAACCGGCTCCTCGGCCGCGCCCGCCCCGGTCGTGCAGCAGAACCGCCCCGACCGTGCATCCGAACTGGCCCGGTGGCTCGGCCGAACCGGCCCGGCCGTTCAGCCGAACTGGACCGAGCGCTTCGCCAGCCCCATCCAGAACCCGTCGATGACGCTCCGCCCGCGCGAGAGATCACTCTCCGATGCGCCCAGGGTCACGAACAGCGGCGCGAAGTGCTCCGTTCGCGGATGGGCGAGTCCGCCGGCCGGCGCCTTGCGCTCGAAGTCCAGCAGGGCGTCCACGTCCGCGGCGGCCAGCGCACGCCGCCCCCAGTCGTCGAACTCGGACGACCAGCCGGGCACCCCCGCCTGCCGCAGTGCCGCCAGGTTGTGGGTGAAGAACCCGCTGCCGACGATCAGGACACCCTCGTCGCGCAGCGGCGCCAGCCTGCGCCCGATGTCGAGGAGGCGCCGCGGGTCGAGGGTCGGCATGGAGACCTGGAGCACCGGGACGTCGGCGCCGGGGAACATCTCCACCAGCGGGACGTAGGCCCCGTGATCGAGGCCGCGGTCCGGGACGTCCTGCACGGGCCTGCCAGGGGCTCGCAGCAGCTTGCGTACGGAATCAGCGAGCTCCGGCGCGCCGGACGCCTCGTACCGCACCCGGTAGTAGTGGTCGGGGAAGCCCCAGAAGTCGTACACGAGCGGCACGGTCCGCGTCGCGCCGATCGCCAGGGGAGCCTCCTCCCAGTGGGCGGAGATCACAAGGATCGCCGCCGGCCTGGGCAGTGCCGCCGACCAGGCGGCGAGTTCGCCGGGCCAGACCGGGTCGTCGGCCAGGGGCGGTGCGCCGTGGGAAAGGTAGAGGGCGGGCATCCGCCCCGCGGCAGTCGCGGAGTCGGCGGCACCGGCCCGGTCGGCAGCGTTCACGGCAAGCCCCTTATGGCGACGGCGAGGAACGTGAAGTTTCAAGCACCCACGATCACCCTACGCCGAGGTAATAGAAGTTTCAAGAATTGCCCGTACGATAGATGCATGACGACGGCACCGAACTCGGGCGAACTTCGCTGGCTCACCGCCGAGGAGCAGCGCGTGTGGCGCTCGTACCTGCATGCCACCACCCTCCTCGAGGACAGTCTCGACCGGCAGCTGCAGCGCGACGCCGGCATGCCGCACGTCTACTACGGTCTGCTCGTCCAGCTCGCCGAGGCCCCGCGCCGCCGTCTGCGCATGACCGAACTCGCCAAGGACGCCAAGATCACCCGGTCACGGCTGTCCCACGCGATCGCGAGGCTGGAGAAGAACGGCTGGGTGCGCCGCGAGGACTGCCCGAACGACAGACGAGGGCAGAACGCCTGCCTGACGGACCAGGGCTTCGAGGTCCTGAGGAAGGCGGCCCCGGGGCATGTCTCGGCCGTACGGCAGGCGCTCTTCGACCGGCTGAGCCCCGAGCAGGTGTCGCAGCTCGGCGAGATCACCCGGATCATGGCCGAGGGCCTCCAGCCGGACGGCACCGACGCCGATCTCCCCTGGCTGCGCTGACTCCGGAGCCCACCCGTGCGGGTCGCACCCGCCCCCTCCGGCCGCGCCGCCCCGGGCCCTCCCCGATGCGGACGATCGAATTCCTGCCGGGTGACCGCGATGATCGCGGTTCGTCCGTCCTGGTCGGCGTTCGCGGTCCCTCCGCCTGCTCGACGATCGCGGCCCTCTTCGTGACGGTCCACGATCGCGCGCCCTGCCGCCCGCGGACGAACCCGGATTCCTCCCCGGTGACCGGCGCTCCCGAACCCACCCTGGTCACGCGTACGTTCAAGCCTCCGCAGGCCGCGGGTCCCCGGGCGTACGCGGGTCCCCGACGGCGCCGTGACGACACCCGCGGGGACCCGCTCCCCCCTCACCGCACGCCCCTCCCCAGCCCGCGCTCCTCCTCGCTATCCGCTCCCCTCACACCCCTCCTCGCTGTCCGCCCCCTGCTCACCGCACGCTCGTAAGCACGGCCCGCTCGCCACCCATCGCCCACACGCTTCCCGGGCGTCGCCGCTCGCGCCTCCCGCACGTCATCAGTGCGCGATGACCGGAACCCTCGCTTCCTCCTCCGCGGCGGAACCGGACGACGACGCCGTCGAGGCGCCGGGGCGCCCGGAGTTGATCAGCGTGAGGGCGACGACCGCCGAGGTCGCCAGGATGCCGACCGCCCACCAGATGGCACTCGCGTAACCGTGCACCATCCCCTCCAGCCGGAGAAGCCGCAGCGCCTCGGGTCCCGTCGCGCCAGCCGCGTGGGCGGCGAGGTACGAGGTGGTCGCGGAGGCCGCGACGGTGTTGAGCAGGGCCGTGCCGATCGCGCCGCCCACCTGCTGCGAGGTGTTCACCATCGCGGAGGCGACACCGGCGTCCCGCGCCTCGACACCGTATGTCGACAGCGACATCGCCGGCATGAAGGCGGTACCCATACCGAGGCCGAGCAGCAACTGCGCCGGGAGGATGAGCCCCGCGTAGGAGGAGTCGACCTCCAACTGCGTGAGCAGCAGCATGCCCGCCGCGGCGACCAGGAACCCGGGGCCCATGAGCAGCCTGGGCGGCACCCGGAGCATCAGGCGGGCGCCGATCTGCGTGGAGCCGGTGATCATGCCCGCGATCATCGGCAGGAAGGCGAACCCCGTCCGCACGGGCGAGTAGCCCTTCACGATCTGCAGGTAGTAGGTGAGGAAGAGGAACAGTCCGAACATCGCGATGATGGCGAGCCCCAGCGAGAGATACACCCCGCCGCGGTTGCGTTCGGTCAGCACGCGCAGCGGCAGCAGCGGGGACGACACCCGGGCCTCGACCGTGACGAAGGCGGCCAGCAGCACGACGGAGGCGACGAACATGCCGAGGGTCGTCGCGTCGGTCCAGCCGTGCGACTCGGCGCGGGTGAATCCGTAGACCAGGGCCACCAGGCCGAGGGTGGACAGCAGGACACCGGGGACGTCGAGCGGCGAGCGGTTGCGTCCCCCGGCCGGCTCGCGGACCACGAGCCAGGCGCCCACGGCGGCGACCACGGCGAAGGGGATGTTGACGTAGAACGTCCAGCGCCAGTCCAGGTACTCGGTGAGGACGCCGCCGAGGATCAGACCCACCGCGCCACCACCGCCGGCGATCGCGCCGTAGACGCCGAAGGCCTTGGCGCGCTCCTTGGCGTCGGTGAACGTCACGGCGAGCAGCGACAGGGCGGCCGGGGCGAGCAGCGCGCCGAAGGCGCCCTGCAGGGCCCGCGATCCCAGCAGCATCATCTCCCCGGTCGCGGCGCCGCCCAGCGCGGACGCGGCGGCGAAGCCCACCAGGCCCACGACGAAGGCGCGCTTGCGCCCCCACAGGTCGGCTATGCGGCCACCGAAGAGCAGCAGTCCGCCGAATGCCAGGGCGTAGGCGGTGATGACCCATTGCCGGTTGCCGTCGGAGATGCCCAGATCCTGCTGGGCGGAGGGCAGCGCGATGTTCACGATCGTCGCGTCGAGCACCACCATCAGCTGGGCGAGGGCGATGAAGACCAGGGCTCTCCAGCGGCTCGGATCCGGCCCGGAGGGGCCGGCAGGGCGGTCGAGTGCGTCGACGCGGGAGCCGCCGGAAACGTCGGAAGCGCCGGAGCCGCCGGAGCCGCCGGAGCCGCTGGAGCCGCTGGAGCCGCTGGAAAGACGCGTCTTGGGCGTTTGTGACATGGGGTTGGACACCTCGGTGTGCGATGGGAATGACGGAGCAGAAGGGAATGCCGGAGCAAAGGACAAGGACAGGGACTGTTGACGAGCGGGTGAAAGCGAGTGGACGACGTGGGCGAGCAGCGGCGGGGTCGTCCGCGCTTGCGCACGGGGAACTGCGGGGCCCGGCCTCACGTCCGCGGTGACGGCGGGCAACACCCGAACATCGGCCGGCCGACGCGAGCCCGCCCGGACCCGAGGCGAACGAGGCCGGACGGTCACGAGGGGAGCGTTCGCGGCACCACGGCCGGCCGCTCGCCGCGACACGGGGCCGCGAGGCCCCGAGGCCGCACGGCCTCCGAGTCACACGGCCTCCGAGTCACACGGCCTCGGAGTCATACGGCCAGGCGGTCAACGGGCCACGAGATGGTCGTTCATGTCACGGTGAGCGCCTCAGGTCCTCCAAGGTCACGGCCGAACCCGGCAGTTCGGAGCGCGCAGGCGCTTCGAGCCCGTCGAGGAACAGTTGCAGATGGCGGTGCGTGAACCGGTCGATGTCCAGGCACGCGACCCCCGGGAGCGGCCGGGTGAGCTGGGAGAGCATCACCATCAGATCCCCCATCGCGACATCGGCACGCAACCGGCCCGTCTCGTGAGCGCGGTCGACGAGCGCCTTGACGGCCCCCTCCAGCCGGTCGCGCTGGGCGACCAGGTCGGGATGGTCCTTGTCGAAGTCGCCACTGAGCAGCGGGCAGAGGGCCGCGACCCGCTCGTCCGCGGCCGCGTGGGTGAAACGGCTGAGCGCGGCGAAGGGGTCCTCCTCCGACGCGGCCGCCTCCTCCGCGCGCTCGGCCGTGCGCCGGAGAACCGACAGAACCACCTCGTGGACGAGAGAGGAGCGGTCCGGGAAGTTCCGGTACAGGGTCGCATTGCCGACGCCTGCGCGCCGGGCGACCTCGTCGAGCGGAACCTCGGGACCCAACTCGACGAACATCTCGCGGGCCGCGGTCACGATGCGCTCCCGATTGCGCAGGGCGTCGGCCCTCGGCCGGGCGGCACGGCGCGCCTCGGTGTCGGTGGCGGGGCTCACGGCTCCACGTCCTCTCGTCGGCTGGGTGACACGGGCTCCGCCGCTGCGGACGGGTCCCGCTGCCCACCGGGAACCGGGGACGAGATCCCCGTTTCGCGTGGACACCCATCACAAACGGGGAATCGGTCCCCGGTTATTTCCCCCCACCCGAATGACTTCATGTGACCTGAATCACATCCAGTCTCCGGCGTGTCCCACGATCGGCCCTCCCGGCGCGCGCCCCGCCACACCTCCGAACAGGCTGAACGCACCAGCGCAGTCCGGGCCCGGCCGGCTGCCGCCGAGCCGAAGGCGGACGACCGCATGCAGCAGACCCGCCGACGGATACGCAGACCGGGCGCACTCGGCGCCGTCGCCGTCATCACGCTCGCCACCCTGACATCGGCGAGCTCGCTGCTCCCCGGCGGCTCGAGCACCACGGCGGGCCCCATCGCCACGGCCGAGGAGTCGGCACTCGAACCGTGCCGCCTCACCTCCACGACCGGCGTACAGATGTCCGAGGGTGTCCCGACCCCGTCCGGCTACGTGCGCTCCACGGGCGAGATCCGCGCCCTGAACCTGATGATCGACTTCCCGGACGCCGAAGGCGCCGGCTCCGCGCTGGACCGGTACGCGGAGTTCTTCCCGCAGACCGAGCAGTGGTTCGCCACCAGTTCGTACGGACGGCTCGTCTACCGGCCCGAGACGCCGTTCCCCGGCTGGCTGCGGATGCCCATGGCCTTCAGCGCGTACGGGATCGACCGCGGGTCACCGTACGAACCGGGCTACCGCCAGCTCGTGCAGGACATCGTGGCCGCCACCGACCACCAGGTGGACTTCAGCTCGTACGACCTGGTCAACGTGCTGGTCACACCCAATGCCGGGCCGTCGGCCCTGGACACCGTGCTGTCGGTGACGTTCTCGGGAAACCACGAGGCGCCGTACGCGGACGGCGTCCCCCTCGCCAACACCAGCTTCGTCTACAGCCGCCAGGACGACGGCTCCGGCACCTACTCCGAGACCGGCTACCGGGTGCTCCCCCACGAGAACGGCCATGTCTTCGGCCTGCCCGACCTCTACACGGCGGAGGGCGGCGGCGCGGTCGGCCACTGGGACATCATGTCCGAGGACTGGGGCGCCAACAACGATCTTCTGGGCTGGCACAAGTGGAAGCTCGGCTGGCTCGACAACGACCAGATCCAGTGCGCCGCCGCGACCGGCAGCAGCGAGTACGAGCTGACCCCGCTGGCCCTCAAGGGCGGCCGCAAACTGGTCGTCGTCCCACTGGACTCCGAGACCGGCTACGCCGTCGAGGTCCGCACCCGGGCCGGCAACGACGAGGCCGTCTGCAAACCGGGCGTCCTCGTCTACTACGTCAAAACGGACGTGGACACGGGACAGGGCCCCGTCACCGTCGCCGACAGCGACAAGAACAGCGGCGGCTGCACCCGCCGGCCCAATGTGCACGCGGAGCTGTCGGACGCCCCGCACCGGCCGGGCGAGACGTTCACCGACGAGGAGAACAAGATCCGGATCACGGTCCTCTCGGAGAACGCGAACGGGGCCTACCGGGTGCGGATCACCCGCTCCTGACCCCGTGACCGGTTCCGCCCACCTCTGCTCGCCTCCACCCGCCCGCGGCCCGTATCGGCCCACCCCTGTCCGCCTCCACCCGCCTGCGGCGATGACCGTCCCGGGCGGCCTGCCGACCGCCGCCCGTCCGGACCCTTGCGGGCGAACCGGGCGGAGTGGCGGCCCCGTGCAAACGGAGGGGGTGGGGCCATGGGCGCGAAGGCCCGACCGGGACGGGGCCTGGCTGAGCGGGTGTCACAGGTGGTCGCGGCATGGAAGGCCGCCCGCACCCAGGAGAAGGCCAGCCCAGACAAAGCCGGGCACTCACCCCTCTCGCCGCGCCCACCCCACCGGCCCCACTCCCCCAGTCGGGCCCGCACCCATCCTGAGCAGGCGAAACATGAATCTTGCCGGGCGGTCGCCGGGATCCGCTAGGCTAGACGCCGGATCTCGCGGAGATCCACACCTTCGCCTTCGTAGCTCAGGGGATAGAGCACCGCTCTCCTAAAGCGGGTGTCGCAGGTTCGAATCCTGCCGGGGGCACCAGCCAAAACGGCCCGGACCGATCAAGGTCCGGGCCGTTTTGACGGCACCATTTGACGGCAGTCGCTCTCAGGCGGCCGGTCGGCGTCGCCTGAGCAGGCGATCCATGTGGCTGATCGCCTCCCGCTGAGTGTCGTGCACGACGTGTGTGTACACGTCCATGGTGATGCTGATCTGGCTGTGCCCGAGGATCTCCATGATGACGCGCGGCGCGACGCCGGCCGCCGTCAGGAGCGTGGCGCAGCCGTGCCGGGCGTCGTGCAGCCGGACCACCCGCAGCCCCGCATCAGCGGCCACCAGTGTGAAAGACCGGTAGACGCTCCGCGGCTCACCGGTCGCCCGTTCCGCGTGGCGAAGACGTAGCCGGTCTCCGACCAGACGACGCCCGAGCGCGTGAACGAGTCGCGCTGCCTCAGCCGGTGCCAGCGCAGCGGCGCGATGCACAGCGCGGGCATCGGCACCACACGGTTGCGGCGGCTTTTCGGGTCGTCGTCGCACAGCGTTCCCCTGCGGGGCTGAGTCTGTTGACGGACGTGCAGCACGCGGTTGTCCAGGTCCACATCCGACCAGCGCAGCCCCACCAATTCACCACGCCTCAGATCCATGGCAACGGCCAGCACGAATGCGGCGTACAACGGGTCGGTTCGCGAGAGGGCGGCGCCGATGAGAGGGACGGCCATAGCGGCAAGGAGAGCGCGATCCATGCCTGCGCAAGGTCGGAGCGGCGGCGCAGTGGGTTGCGGCGCCATTGCCACAGCGGGACGCGGGGGAGTTCTTCTGGGGGCCGCTGTGCCGGGGGCCTTCCGGTCCACGGTTTCCCTCCTTCCGCGTCTGAGGCGGCAGTCTGTGCCAGGGCTGACGGTGGGGGACGGGGGCGTCGGGCTAGTGGGGGTGCGCGGCGGGTTCGGGGGTCCCGGTGGTCGAGGGGTGGGTGCGCGCGGCTTCCATGAGTCTGGCGGCTCCGCGTACCGCTGCCGTGTGGGGTGCGGGCACGGGCCTGACGGGCGCGTGCAGCTGTCGGGAGAGGCGGTAGGTGATATCTGGGCGCAGAGCGCCCCCGCCGGCCAGCAGTGCTCCTGCCCGCAGGGCGTCAAATGTCTCGGAAGTGGAGTCCTGTTCGAGCATCGCGGTCACCATCGCGACGATGGTGTCGGTGATCCGCGTGGGTGGGGTGAGACGGTCCAGATCGCTGGTGCCCAGGGCGGTGTGGCGGGCGTCGGTCACTGCGCCGTCGGTGAGGAGGGTGACCTCGGTGAGGTGGGCGCCGATGTCCACGACGAGCAGGGGACGGGTCAGGTCGGCGTCGGTGGCCATGGCCACGGCTCGCGCGGTGGGGATGGTCAGCACGGTACTCGGCCGCAGAACCTCAACGGCGATGCGGGCTTGGGTCCGAAAGACGATTCCGCCCAGGGCTGGAGCGGTGAGGACGATCAGGCGGCGGCCGAAGCGGGGCAGACGGTGCCCGAGCAGGCGGTCGAGCATACGGCCAGTTCCGGGAGGGTCGACGATCGAGCCGCGCTGGATGGGGTAGACGGCGCCGTCACCGGGGAAGGTCACCGTCGGCGCGTCGAGGACGCCCTTCCGGCCGGATATCCAGGCCCGGGTGCGGGCGCTGCCGAGGTCGAGGGCGATGCCGGAGCACTGTCGGTACAGGGGCCAGGGCCGGTTCGGGCCAGCCACGGCGCGGGGGTGGGGTGTGGTGGTCACCGGCCGGCCTCCCTTACATGCTGACAGCGGGCGCAGTAGCGGGCTTGCGGCACGATCATCAAGCGCTCGCGGGCGATGGGCTTGCGGCACAGGTGGCAGGAGCCGTAGCGGCCCTGGTCCATGCGCGTGAGGGCTGCCTCCACGTCTGAGAGGACCATGCGGGCGGAGGCGGCGAGTGTGACGCGGACCTCGAGCTGGGATGCGGCCCGCCGGTCGAGCAGCGCCTGAGAGCGATTCGTTGCGGCGCCTGCGATCTGCTGCAGCTGCTCCTGGCGGAACAGTCGCTGCTCGTGCAGGTTCTCGCGGAGCGCGGCGAGGTCCTCGATCGACAGGATCGTGTTGCGGTCGGCGATGATCTGGTGGTTCATCACTTCACCCCTTGGGCAGGGCGGGAGACAGAGGCTGGGCAGGGCGGCGGTCAGACCGTGGTGGCGCGCTGGCAGGGGACGCAGAACCGGGTGTAGGGCAGGATCTCCAGGCGCTCGACCGGGATGCTCTTCGAGCAGCCCAGGCAGATTCCGTAGCTGCCGTCCTCGACCCGGGTGAACGCGGCGTCGATCTCCCTGAGGACACGCTCGATGGTGTCCTTCTGCGCCGACATCACCTCCTCGGCGCCCTGTCCGGCCTCACCGACCGCCCGCAGTTGTGTCAGCCGGGAGTTGCGTTCGTGCTCGAGGCGCTGACGGGCCTCGTGTGCCGTCAGACGCTCGGGACGAGCTTCGATCCGGGGCGTATCGAGCGACATGGCGCGTCCTTCTCTCAACAGGGGTGACGTACGGCAAGGGCGTGACACGGCAAGTCCCGTCCATGGCCCCTCGGCGTGTCGGCCGGGGCTCACGGCCGGTGTGTCATGCCCACCGTGGCCGATGCGCCCCGCGAAACCCATCGGGCGCGATACCCATCTGTGGCGGCTCCCGGAGCCCATCCGGTCGTGGGCAGGGCACGGACCCGGAAATGGGGTCTGGGACCCATCGACAGCCCAGCTGGGGGTGGGCAGCCTGGAGGGCAGTCCGGTCAAGACCAGTGGCTGCAGCTCACGCCCGGGGTGCGTGGTGACCGACAGTAGAGGCACAACCGTGTCACACAAGGAAGGCGTCATCCCGGTGTCCCTGTTCTGGCGAATCTTCGCTCTTAACGCGATGGTGCTGGGTACTGCCACCGCGCTGCTGCTGTGGGCGCCGGTGACCGTCTCCGTACCGGTCGTACTGGCCGAGGCGGTCATCCTCGTGGCCGGCCTGGTGGTCATGCTGGTCGCCAACGCGGCCCTGTTGCGGATCGGGCTGGGGCCGCTGGACCGGCTCATGAGGCTGATGACCACTGTGGATCTGCTGCGCCCCGGGCAGCGGCTGCCGGAGCACGGCCGCGGCGAGATCGCCGAACTGATCCGCACCTTCAACGCCATGCTCGAGAGGCTGGAGCACGAACGGGCCACCAGCAGCGCCCGTGTCCTGCTCGCGGAGGAAGGCGAACGGCGCCGCATCGCCCAGGAGCTCCACGACGAGGTCGGCCAGAGCATGACCGCGATCCTGCTCGGCCTGGAGCGGGCGGCCGACGAGGCGGACGAACCCCTGCGCGATGAACTGCGGCAGGCCCAGGAGATCACCCGGGAGAGCCTGGACGAGGTACGCCGCCTGGTGCGCCGGCTCCGTCCGGGCGTGCTGGACGATCTCGGCCTGATCAGCGCCCTGACCTCGCTGACCACCGAATTCGCCACCCACGCCGGACTGCGCGTGCTGCGCCGCTTCGACCCCGACCTGCCCACCCTGGATGAGCAGACGGAGCTGGTGCTGTACCGCGTCGCCCAGGAGGCCCTGACCAACGCGGCCCGCCACGCCGAAGCCGCCCGCGTCGAGGTGAGCCTGCACCACACCGACGGCACGGTGGTCCTGGCCGTCACTGACGACGGCCGCGGGACAGGAGTCGCGCGGGAGGGCGCGGGGATCCGCGGGATGCGCGAGCGGGCCCTTCTCATCGGAGCCACGCTGGACATCGAATCCCGACCGAAGGCCGGCACACAGGTCCGGCTGACCGTGCCCGTCCCCAGAAAGTCATGACCATGACCCAGACGCCTACGATCCGCATTCTCCTCGCCGACGATCATGCGCTGGTGCGGCGTGGTGTGCGGCTCATCCTCGACCGGGAGCCGGACCTCGAGGTCGTCGCCGAGGCCGGGGACGGCGCGGAGGCCATCGACCTGGCCCGCACCCACGACGTCGACCTGGCCGTGCTGGATATCGCCATGCCCCGCATGACCGGTCTGCAGGCCGCGCGGGAACTCATCGCGCTCAAGCCGGGACTGCGCGTGCTGATGCTGACCATGCACGACAACGAGCAGTACTTCTTCCAGGCGCTGAAGGCCGGCGCCAGCGGATACGTCCTCAAATCCGTGGCCGACCGCGATCTGGTCGCCGCGTGCCGGGCGGCCATGCGAGACGAGCCCTTCCTCTACCCGGGCGCGGTCACCGCCCTCATCCGCAACTACCTCGACCGCGTCCGCCACGGGGAGGAACCCCCGGACCAGGTGCTCACCGCCCGCGAGGAAGAAGTCCTCAAACTCGTGGCCGAAGGCCACTCCTCCAAGGAGATCGCCGAAATGCTCTTCATCAGCATCAAGACCGTCCACCGCCACCGGGCGAACCTCTTGCACAAACTCGGCCTGCGCGACCGCCTGGAGCTCACCCGCTACGCCATCCGGGCCGGCCTCATCGAACCCTGACTCTTCCTGACCGCCTCAAGGTCCCAGCTGCCCACTCCCCAGCCGGGACCTTGAGGCCCCACTGCCCACTGCCCCCTGCCATCCAGCCACACCCACACGCACCGAAGAGGGGGACCGGGGATGCCACGCTCCAGGCACACCGTCCCTCGTACCGGTGGGCTCGGCCCCACAGCGGTGATCACTGTCCTGCTTGCCGTCCTCACCGCGCTGCTCAGCCCGCCCACACACGCCGCCACAGGCCCCCACGTGCCGGACGGTGCCGCGCTCGCCTCTGCGGCAATACAGGCAAGCAGCGGTCCCCACGCAGACGACGGACAACCCGCCGCATACAGCGCCGCGGCCCGAAGCCCTCGCGACATCCCCGCCGAGCGTCCTTCACCACCGGCCCCCGTCACCCTCGCCCCCCGCTCCACAGCCGACAATCCGCCTCAGTCCGCTGCCCCGCCGCTGCCGGCGCTGCGCCCGCCCGCCTCCACCCAGCTCGCGGACTGTCACCCGATGCGGGCACCACCTCCACCTCCAGGCACCTGAACACCCTCACCCCTTGTTCCGTCGACCGCTGCCACCGTCCTGGCCGCGGTGTGCCTGCCGGAGGCCCGCTGTGAACCGTTCCCTGCGCATCCGAGGGCTGCTCGCCCTCGCTGTCGTTGCCCTGTCCCTGTACGTCGCGCTCACCGTGCCCATCCAACTTGGGCTTGATCTGCGCGGCGGTACGCAGATCGTGCTGGAAACCCGACCGCCCGACACCGCCGCACCCGACGGCGAGGCCACCGACCGCACCGTGGAAGTGCTGCGCGGCCGCATCGACGCGCTCGGCGTCGCCGAACCCACCATCGCCCGCTCCGGCGACAACCGGATCGTCGTCGAACTGCCCGGCGTCCAGGACCCGACCAAGGCCGCCGACGTTCTCGGCCGCACCGCTCAACTCACCTTCCACCAGGTACTCGGCACCGCAAACAGCGCCGACGACATCCCCAAACCACTGCCCAAATGGCCCCGCCAGCACGTCCTGGCTGATGAGTCCGGCCAACTCCTGCGCCTTGAGGCCGCCTCGCTGACCGGCAACCACGTCAAGGAAGCCGCAGCCCGCTTCGACCAGCAGGGCGGTTCCGGCTGGCACGTCACCGTCGACTTCAAAGGCCCCGGCCGTGACGGGTGGGCCCGCCTGACCGGCCAGGCCGCGTGCCACCCGGCGGGAGACCCTTCCCGCCGGGTCGCCATCGTCCTCGACGACAAGATCATCTCCTCGCCGCAGGTCGACCCGTCGGTCCGCTGCGGCTCCGGCATCAGCGGCGGCTCGACGCAGATCACGGGGTCCTTCAGCGCCGACGAAGCCAAGGAACTGGCCCTGCTCATCAACGGCGGCGCCCTGCCCGTGCCGGTCGAGACCGTCGAACAGCGCACCGTCGGCCCCACCCTCGGAGCAGAGGCCATCACGGCCAGCGCCTGGGCCGCCGCCATCGGCACCGCACTAACCGCCCTGTTCATCATCGCCGTCTACCGGCTCATGGGTGCCCTGGCCACCGTGGCCCTGGCCTGCTACGGCCTCATCTCCTACGCCGCCCTGGCCGCCCTCGGCGCCACCCTCACCCTCCCGGGTCTTGCCGGATTCGTCCTGGCCATCGGCATGGCAGTCGACGCCAACGTGCTCGTCTTCGAACGCGCCCGCGAAGAGTACGCCGCACGCCACCGCCCCACCCCACGCTCATCCCTGGCCGCCGGGTTCCGCAGTGCCTTCAGCGCGATCGCCGACTCCAACATCACCACCCTCATCGCCGCCGGCCTGCTGTTCTTCCTCGCCTCCGGACCCGTCCGCGGCTTCGGCATCACCCTGGGCATCGGCGTCCTCGCCTCCATGCTCAGCGCCCTGGTCATCACCCGCGCGCTCGCCGACTACGCCGCCGCACGCCCCTGGGTGCGCCGCCGCCCCCGCCTCACGGGCATCGCCCACACCGGCACCGTCCGCGACCGCCTCAGCCGCACAAACCCCAATCCGCTGCGCCACCCCCGCCGCTGGCTGGCCGCCTCCATCGCCGCGCTCGTCGTGGCGGTCTCCGGCATCGCGCTGCGCGGCCTCGACTTCGGCATCGAATTCACCGGCGGCCGCGTCATCGAATACACCACCGCCACCTCCATCGACCCCGAACAGGCCCGCACCGCCCTCGCCGACGCCGGATTCCCCCGCGCCATCGTCCAGACCTCCGGCGACAACCAATTCACCGTACGCACCCACCAGCTGAGCAACACCCAGGCAGCCGAGATCACCGACACCGTCAGCGATCTCTCACAGAACGTGAGCAAGCTGCGCGACGAAGCCATCGGCCCCAGCCTCGGCAAGGAACTCCGCCAAGGCGCTCTCATCGCCCTCGCCGTCGCCCTCGCAGCCCAGCTCGGCTACCTCGCGGCACGCTTCCGCCTGGTGTTCGGAACCGCCGCGGTCGCCGCTCTCGCCCACGACGTGGTGATCCTCGTCGGCATCTTCGCCTGGCTCGGCAAGCCCATCGACGGCGTCTTCCTCGCCGCGCTCCTGACCGTCATCGGCTACTCCGTCAACGACTCCGTCGTCGTCTTCGACCGCATCAGAGACCTCAGCCGTCGCGACCGCAAGACGCCCCTGGCCCGCATCAGCAACCAGGCACTCCTGCAAACCCTGCCCCGCACCGTCAACACGGGCATGGGCGCGGCGTTCATCCTCACCGCGCTGGCCGTCCTCGGCGGCGACTCCCTCACCGACTTCGCCCTCGCCCTCCTCATCGGCCTCGCAGTCGGCACCTACTCCTCCATGTTCACCGCCACACCCCTCGCCATCGAGATCCACAACCGCACACACGTGCCCCATCCCGCCACCAACTCAGCGCGCAGAACCTGACAGAGAACGGTCGCCCGCTGCGGCAACTCACGGGGCAGGTGATCAGGCCGCCTGACCGAAGCCCCACCGGTCAGGTTCTCCGCCCGCGGGTGCCTGAAATCCACATTCAGCTTCGTCTCCTACGCATCGGGCCGGATACCGAACTCGTGCGTGGATTACTCGCCGAACCGGTTGACTGCTCGTTCAGGAAGGCGCGATGTTGATCAGGTCCGCCGGCTGGTTCATCGCTGCGGCCTCCTTGCGGATCGCCTGCTCGGCGATGCACCGGGCCTCCGGCTGGTCGTACGCCACACCAACCCGCTTGCGCACCCCCGGGTGATGCTTCGCCGTCAGCTCCGCCCGGAACACCGGCTGTGCGCCCTCCGGTAGCTCCACCTGCCGCTGGACGAACCACCACCTGCTCCGGCACATCCTCCAGCGCCGGGAAGCACACCCCGTGCGTTGGTACGACTTCAGACGCCTTCCGCTTTCCGAACGTGATCGTTTGGTTCGAGGGGGGTGGGCACGAACTCCGGCTGGCGGCGGGAGGGATGGTCGTGGTTCGTCCGTTCATCTCGCTTGTGGAGGTGGCTGGTGCCGTCGGTGCTCGGTCTGCTGGAGGCCCGGGAGAAGAAGGTCCGGGAAGAGGTCGCGCGGTTGCGGGAGGAGGCCGAGCGGGTGCAGGCCGCACTCGGCGAGGCGGAACGCGCGCTTCCGCGTCTTGCGGATGCGCGTGTGACGGTGGCCGAGGTGCTGGCCGAGCCTCCGCGTGCGGTCGTGGAGCCGGTGGGGAGCGCGGTGGCGGGGGCCGTGGTGCCGCGACGGACCGAGGGGATGACGGCATCGGCCCTGCCTGCGGACTACCAGCGGATCGTGTCCGTACTGGAGTCGGAGGCGGGCCGGGAAGGCATGCGGTGCCAGAAGCTGGCTGCGGCCCTGGGGCTTCAGGCGGTCCCGGCGAAGGTCGAGGGACTTCGGTCGAAGGCGAAACGACTGGTGGAAGGAGGCTTTGCGCTCCAGACGCGGCCGGGAGTGTTCACCCCGCTCGGGACGCCGGCCGGCTGAAGGCACCGGACCGGCGCCCGGCCAGACGGCCGCTCCGCCGTCGGCCCAGACCCGTGCCAGCTGCCCGAAGCGGCCCCTGGCCACCGGCAGCAGGGAGCGGGCGGCGTCCCGGTCGGTGGTCGACGTCGGCGTGACCAGCACGGCCAGCAGCAGACCGAGCGTGTCGGTGAGTAGATGCCACTTGCGCCCGTTGACCTTCTCGCCCGCGTCGAAGCCCCGCGAGGTGAGGGCGACGGTGGCGTCCGCCTTCACCGACTGCGAGTCGATAACCGCCGCACTCGGCTCCCGGTCACGGCCCTCGGCATCGCGGACCGCCTCACGCAGCCGGTCGTGCAGCTCGGCCACAAGTCCCGCATCCCGCCAGCGGGCGAAGAAGGCATACACCCGTGGCCAGGGCGGGAAGTCCGACGGCATCACCCGCCACTTGATGCCGTTGTCGACGGATGTGATCTGCGAACGGTGTCTCGTTGCCGATCGACCGCACAGTGACGCGTCCCGAGTCGCCCATGTCGTAGCCGGTGTGCGACTCCGACTCCTCGACGATCAGACACCCGTCCGATCCAGTTGTGACGTGAACGACTGCACCCCGGTCATCGATCAGCCACACGTCCAGCTGCCCCGCAGGGGCATCGCTGCCATACACATGCTGCGATCCGACGACCTCCGCGAGAGTGCGTTCCGCAAGACTCTGTGCAGCCGCCCCACCCCCATGAAGCGGGCGCCCGTTCGACTTCTCAGACTCCATCGGCCGACAGTACCGCCAGCCGATCTCCCAGCTCACGGCCTTATAGCGGGACAGCCCTTAGGAACGAGGCCGAAGGACGATCCCACGTCACCCGCGCATGCTTACAGTGACGCGATGTCGGCGACCACACGCTGGGGAACCGCCTTCATGATGTCCGACAAATCCGCTTCCAGAGTGTGGTCCGAACTCCCACTCCCGCACAACACCCGGCCCATCGTGGTGACGGCGGTGTCGAACACCACCGTCACCAGCGGATCCGCACACAGCGGTGTCACCCCTCCGGGCTCCATGCCGAGTCGCTGCAGGATCTCCGGGGAAGCGGGGCGGACGTCCGACCGCCTGACACCGACAGCGGCAGCGAGCTGTCCGTACCGGATGCGGCCAGGGCCGGGGATCGATGCCAACACGATGGAATCGGAACCAGAACTGAACGCAAGCGTCTTGACGGAAAGGACGACATTCTCCTGGGTGAACGCCGTGTGAGCGAGAATATCCTCACCCGTACGGATGGGCTCGTGCCGATGCACGATGTAGGCGGCTCCGGCTCCCTCGAGCAGCCTCAGAGCTGTCGAGTGAGGGGTAGTTGGCAAAGATTCCATCCGGGTTCCCTTTCGGTGCTGCGGTCGTGTTGCCGCAGAATCCTAGCGCCCACCCCCACAGACCTTTCCGGTCCCAACAGGGCCCCCTCGACGGTGCTATCAGTCGGACGTCTTCGGCTTTTCTCGCCCCTGGTGTCGGGGACCGAGTTTCGAGGTCGGCGAGTCGACTCGCGGATGCTTCCGGCTGTTGTCCGCTCTGCTCGCTCATCAGCCGGGTGCGCAGGAGGGCAGATGGGGATTCCACCCCTCGTACGAGGGACGCCGTCACCCTTCGAGCGGTGACCTCGGGGTTCCTCCGGATCTTCCTGCAGCCGACGGTCTCCTCGGCTCCGGGCCGCGCCAACGCCTCGCAGTCGTCGCGGCTGCCGGGCGGCGGTCGACCGGCGCAATGTCACCGGGGCGCGTCAGGTCGCCTCAGCCAGCAGCCCCCGGTTCTCCGGCGGAAGTCCCTACGACCGGCCTCCCCGAACCGCGTCAGTTCCCGCCCGCCACGGCCGTGCCACCGACGTGCCGGTGCGTTGATCGTTTGCTGGGCTGGTCCCGGAGATTGCCGGACCAGGTCCTTCCTCGGACACTACCGGAGTCGAAGGTGATCTCCCGTTTGGTCCGCCCGCTGGTCTCTCTTCGGCTGTACCGTCGGGCGAACTCCGGCTCACGCCTCTCCACGGCATAGTCCTCAACCTGCCTCTTCGGTGGCGCGGAGTCTGCCCACAGGAGACACCCCGGCTCCAAAGGATTCCCGAGCAATGGGGGAGAAGTCGTACCGGTCCACCGGGTCGTTCTCCAGATCGGTGATGAGGGCATTGGACGCGTGGACGCGAGAGACCACAGCGGGGCTTGCCAGGCTGATGGCAATGCTGTCGGCGAAGGGGGCGCCCATGTCGGTCACCTGCAGAGACTCCGCGTCCACGGCAAGCAGACCGTTGTCGATGAAGGGCGCCAATTCAGTGGCGAACCGCTCCACCGGGTCTACCGTCGATGACGACGGGCCTCGGGTCAGCAGACAATGGCGCCATGACGTTGACGATCTGGGTCGATGGCTGGCAGATGCAGTGCTGTGGAGACAGCTTCGCACCAGGGGATGTCGTCTCGTGGACGCTGCTGAAGGTCGGTCCGCAGGAGTACGCCGACATTGTCGGTAGCGAGCGTGCGGATGAGATCGACTTCCGCGAGGAGCATCACGGCCAGGGGGAGGAGCACCCACCCACCTCGGTGGAAGTGGTGTCGATCGTCGAGGTGCACTGCCGCTACGGAGTGCCCCCGGGTGCCACGGACAAGGTGAACTACCCCGTTCCGGGCACGACCGTTCTGGTCCCGGTCGAGACGGCGGACGGGTGGGCGAAGGCGCGGCCGGACGTGAGCTTCGCGGGCTACCTGGTGACCGCACGACGTGCCTCGGACGAGGCCGAAGACGCGGCTGTCCCGATCAATCGCTAGTTCGCCTCAGTCCGGCATGTCTGGCCGGCCGTCCCGGTTGGAGTAGCTCTCGAAGCAGTAGCGGGTCGTGCGATCCCACTTCCTTGCCAGTGGCCAGCTCGTACGCCTCATCCGGCACGTACAGCAGCCATTCGCCGTCACGCTCGGTGGAGGTGTGCGGAACGAACTTGTCCGTGTCGGAGAAGACGCTCTCCAGACAGCTCGGCCGGCGGCGACCACCGCGCACCGGGCGTACCGGAAACCGTCGGACGACTACGGAAAGGGCCTGCCGTCTCGGGCTGTCAGGTCGATCACCGGGAGCGTGCCGAACTTCTCCTGGTTCAGGCGGTAGAGCGCCTCGGCGTGGCGTTCCGCAAAGCCGATGATGTAGGAGACGGGACGGCGGCTCAGCTCCTGGGCGAGGCGCCGGCAGTTCGCGTGGGTGGCTTCGCCGTTCAGGGTGGCTATCAGTGCCAAGAAGTCGGCCCATGTCATTCTCACGGGCGCAGGATGTCAGGGCGGTCTGACATCCACAGCTGACATCAACGACGGTGGACGGGGCAGGCGTACCCGGCCGGCCGCAGCAGCCGTCAGCAGTGCCCCTCCGCCGCCCCGCACCGCCCGAGCGAACTCCTAAGACGCCGTTTCTGATGGCGTGATCGCTCGTTGAGCCGTGCATGACGGATCTGGTGGAGCGGTTGGTACCGGACGAGCTGTGGACGCTGTTTCGGCGGGTGGTGCCGCCGACAGAGGTCATACGCCCCCAGGGCGGCGGCAAACGGAGGGCCGGTGACCGCGAGTGCCTGGCGGCGATCATCTTCGTGGCCACCTCGGGCTGCACCTGGCGGCAGCTGCCACCAGTGTTCGGGCCGGCCTGGCCCACCGTCTACCGCCGCTTCACCCAGTGGAGCCGGGACCGGGTCTGGGCCAGGCTGCACCGCGTCATCCTCGACGAACTCGGCGCCCGGGGCGAGCTGGATTGGTCGCGGTGCGCGATCGACTCCGTCAGCGTCCGGGCGGCAAAAGGGGGCCACTGACCGGACCGAATCCGACCGACCGCGGCAAGCCGGGATCGAAAATACACCTGATCACCGACCGAAACGGCGTGCCGCTGTCGCTGGGCATCTCCGGCGCCAACATGCACGACAGCCTCGGCCTGGAGCCGCTCGTGCGCGGGATCCCGCCCATCCGCTCCCGCCGCGGCCCGCGCCGCCGACGTCCGGCCAAGCTCCACGCCGACAAGGGCTACGACTACGACCACCTGCGGAAATGGCTTCGTAAGCGTCGCATCCGCCACCGCATCGCCCGCAAAGGCATCGAGTCGTCCACGCGGCTCGGCCGACACCGCTGGGTCGTCGAGAGGACGGTCTCCTGGCTGGCCGGATGCCGACGTCTGCACCGCCGTTACGAGCGCAAGGCCGAGCACTTCCTGGCCTTCGTCGGCATAGCCGCAGCCCTCATCAGCTACCGCCGACTCACCAACTGAAACAACGTCTAAGAGGTCGTCTCAGTTGGTGCGGGATCACATTCCGCGGTCTGGGCCGTATGCCTCGCGGGTGGGCTGGCCTGGTCCTGCAGGTGGGTACTCCAGCCACACGGGGCCGGGGTAGAAGGCTGCGCTGTCCCAACCGGTCATCTCCTCGCCGACGAGGTAGCGGTACAACCACTCGGCGAAGGTCATGGGGTGTCCGACCCAGTCGCCCTCTGCCCCTTGGACCACCACACCGTCGGAGAACCCGTGGACCGACGAGGCTAGGAAGACCGCAGCTCCTTGATCGGTGGCGGCGATGGGTATGAGACCTTCGGTGGTTCCGAAGCTGAGCTGGGGGAGTTGGCAGAAGACGCGAGGATCGTCATCCGGCCCAGTGATGTAGGAATCCCATTTGCTATCAGCCCAGACTTCTGATGCCGAGCGGATCTCCTCGCCCAGGTTCCACCAGCTTGACGCAGGGTGAGACAGGGTGAGGTGTCCGTTGATCTGCACTGGTGCATACGCGTCGACGATCTGTTTGTAGTCCCCCGGAATCGTCCTGCCGAGTTCCTCCTCCAGGCTGAGCCAGGCCGCAGGGGCGGCGTAGCGTTCCTCTCCGGGGCCCAGCATCGCGAAGACGGCCTGCAGGTAGTCGGTCATGGCGGTCATGCCTCTCGAAGATGCTTGCCGGGATCGTTCGTGCCAGCATCGAGCACCTTTCCTGTCGACGGCTGGCCGGGGTCCTCGTTGTCATGGCATGGAGATGGTGCGGCAGCTGGTGCCAGACAGGTTGTGGGAGCTTTTCCTTCGCGTGATGCCCGAGGCGCCTGTGCGTCCGCAAGGCGGTGGACGTCGGAGGGCTGACGATCGCGGAGTCCTGGCCGCGATTCTGTTCGTTGCCACCTCTGGTTGCACATGGCGGCAGCTCCCACCCATGTTCGGGGTGTCTTGGCAGACCGCCCATCGCCGATTCACGCACTGGACCGAAGCCCGCGTTTGGGCCAAACTGCACCGCCTGGTCCTCGACGAACTGGGCGCCCGTGGAGAGCTGGACTGGTCGCGGTGCGCGATCGACTCGGTGAGTCTGCGGGCGGCAAAAGGGGGCCACTGACCGCACCGAATCCGACCGATCGTGGCAAGTTGGGGTCGAAGATCCATCTGATCACCGACCGGAACGGACTGCCGCTGTCGCTCGGCATCTCCGGCGCCAACATGCACGACAGCCAGGGCCTTGAGCCACTCGTGCGCGGCATCCCGCCCATCCGCTCCCGTCGCGGCCCGCGCCGCCGACGGCCCGGCAAGCTCCATGCCGACAAGGGCTACGACTACGACCACCTGCGCCGCTGGCTCCGTGAGCGCGGCATCCGCCACCGCATCGCTCGCAAGGGCATCGAGTCCTCACAGCGGCTCGGCCGACACCGATGGGTGGTCGAAAGGACCGTGTCCTGGCTGGCCGGCTGCCGACGCCTCCATCGCCGCTACGAACGCAAGCCCGACCACTTCCTTGCCTTCGTCGGCATAGCCGCAGCCGTCATCTGCCACCGCCGCCTCACCAACTGAGACGACGTCTAAAGCGGGTGTCGCAGGTTCGAATCCTGCCGGAGGCACAACACGAAGGGCCGGTTCAGCGGAGCGATCTCCTCGAACTGGCCCTTTCGCGTGATCGCGGCCGTGCCATCACGACGCCGCCACCCGGTCCAGCGAGCCATCAGCCGCATGGATCGGGACAGTGACATCGAGACGGGGCAGCGGTGGCGGTCCCTGGAGCTGTGGGCAGTCGGCTACCCGGCAGGTGCGGCGTGACCCGGCCCGCCGTGCGGGTCGGCCAGGTGTGGGCCGACAGCGACAAGCGCAGCGAGGGCGGCACCGTACGCGTCGACGCGGTCGACGGCCGCTACGCGCACTGCACAGTCACGCCTTCGAACCGTGCTGGCCGATAGAGAGACCACCGGCGGGGCGGACGGGAACGGCCTGGTCCTGCACTGCCCGTCAGGGACGCGGGGCCTTCTCGCCGTGCACGGCGGTGTATTCGGCTGCGAGCCAGGGGCCGAGGTCATGGATGAGCATCCCGAGCACCCCCGGATCGGGCGAGGGTGCACGGCCAGCGGCCGCGGCGACACGCATCTGCTCGGCGCGCTCGGGGTAGTAGCGGCCGCAGAGCTCGGCGGACTGGTCGAGGTCGCTGGTCCAGCCGCCCCATCGGGGCATGATCAGAGTGAATCCCGTGCGGACGATGCGACGGCCGACGAGGCGGCTGAGGGTCCGGCGATCGGCCTCCCCGGTGGCTTCGGCTGCCTTGGTACGCCAGCGTGGGAGCACCTGGGCGAGGTCGCCGTTGGTCGCGCGCGCGAGTAGGGCTGTGGGGCGGTAGCGGGGCAGTTCTTCCGCGAGGTCAGGGCCCAGCAGCGGGGTGCAGAGGCAGGCGATGAAGAATCCGCCGTCGTGACGCTCGATGTCGCTCAGCAGAACCCGTGTGCCGGCCAGCAGGATCCCCACGCCGTCGATCTGCGGGAAGGCACGGTCGAGTGCGGCCTCGATCGTTCCGGCGTCGGCGCGGTCGGCTTCGGTGGGCTCGTCGTGGAGGGCGAGCTGGAGGTCGAGGTCGGAGACGCCGGGAATGGCGGTGCCACGGGGGACGCTGCCGTAGAGGTAGGCGCTGTGCAGGCGCGTTCTGCCGAACGTCGCGGCGATATGGGCGCGGGCGGCATCGACGACGGGGACGAACGCCGCCGGGACTCGGTCCAGTGCGCCTTCGCGTGCGATCGTTCCGTCGCGGTCCAGCCCTCGTTCATCCACGGGAACACTGTGCCTGGTGCTGCGTGCCGCTGCATGCCGCAGAGCCGATGCGAGGGAGGAGCGGCGCACTCAAGTGCCGGCCGCCGCGGGTCTACTCGGCCGGCCGGGGGTCCCTGCGAAACGTCCGGGCCCTGCGGACCGCGGCCACCCGCCCGATGACGAACAGCTTCTGCGGCCGAAGGACGGAGGCCGGGCCGGCCGGGCCGAAGGGCTGCTGAGCGGGCCGGAAGCGGATCGGAAGCAGGTCGGTTCTGGGCACGGAAGCGGCGGCGCTGGTCGCATCGGAGACGTCAACCGCTGTTCCGCGCACCGCTGTCCACCGTCGCTGTCGTGGCGGGCCCATCGCGTACACACGTACCGCCAGAGGGCATCCGGGGCGGGCGCGCCGCACTGCCGTGATCTCTGGAGAACCCCATGACCGACCCAGGGCTGACACCGTACGCCGGGCGTCCCGACCCACCGTCCACCCACCGCGCCCCGTCATCTCACCGGGCCCCCTCCTCCTACCGCTCGCCCTCCTCCTACCGTGCCCCGGGCCTGATACCGCCGAGCGGCCCCGCCCGTACCTGGGGGCTTGTGGTCATCGCCACGCCCCTGCTGCTCGCCATGACGGTGGTCCTGCTGGGCGGCGCAGCCGACGACTCCGCCTCGTCCGAGCCCTACGGGCCGTCCGGATCGTCCGGGTCGGGCTTGTTCGGTTCGGACACCTTCGGCACGGACGGCGGAAGCCCGGCCGGCCGGCCGGCCGAGCCACACGCCGTCGACGACGGCACCCGCATGGCCGTACGACGGCACCGGTACACCGGACCGGTACAGCATCCCCGAGGCGACCGCGACCGACGGGTACGGCGACGGCGGGTTCGCCTACCCGACGGACGCCGCCGCCGGCACCCCGGCCGCGAGCGCGACCGGTGGGCCGGGCGAGGTCGTCACCGCCTACTTCGAGGCGATCAACGCCCGCGACTACCGGACCGCCTGGACCCTCGGCGGCAGCAACCTCGAGTCCAGCTACGACCGCTTCGTCTCGGGCTACGCCACCACCCGGCGGGACACCATCCGCATCGTGTCCGTGGAAGGCACCAGGGTGCGGCTGACCATCGACGCCCTCCAGGTCGACGGCACGACGCAGTCGTACGACGCCACCTACACCGTCCGCGGCGGTGTGATCACCAGCGGCACGGCCACCCGGGCCGACTGACACCCACCGGCGTACCCGCAGGGGTGCGCCCTCACGAGCGGAGCGCGAACCACCATGGCCACAGACGAACTCTCACCCCGTCCGCCCGGCCCGCCACCGCAGATGCCGCCGGAGCACCGCGCGTACAAGCGCACCAGAGCCACCCGGCTGCTGTCGGCGGGCACCTACCTCGATCCCGGCTACCGGCGGGCCGTCATCCGGGAACTGCTGGACAGCCGTTTCCGGGTCGTCGCGCCCTCCTTCGGCTACGACGCCGTATCGGTGCTGGCGCACGCCCTCGCCGCGCGCCGGCTGCACCGCACCCAGTGGGCGGCCGCGGCCGGCGCGGCGGCCGTGATCCTGCTGCTGATGGGCACCGGGGCGTTCAGCACGCCGCTCGGCGTCGTCATGCTGCTCTGGGTGCCGTGGGCGGCGGCCTATCTGCGCCGGATCGTCACCCTGCAGATCCTGATGACCCGGCTGCGGGAGAGCGGTCCGGACGGCGGCTTCGGCGGGGCCTGCCCCACGCACGACAAGCTGACCGCCGAACTCGCCCACAAGATCGACCAGGAGCAGACCGGCAGCAGCGGACTGGTCTTCTACGGCGGCTACCGGCCCTTCGTCGGCGCGGGCCTGCCGCTGCGCGACTGGTCCAACGCGCAGTTGCTGCTGGGCGCGCCGAAGACCCGGATCATGGCCCGCAAGAGCGAGAACGGCCTGCCGCCCGACCTCGACACCGTCGAGCGAAGGCAGGTCGTCCCGTTCACCGTGCACGACATCACCAGCCAGGTCGCCGCCCGGATGGCCGCCGATCTGCGGGACGAGGCCCGGCCCGACGAGCGGATCGAAGGGCTGACCGTCGAGCAGCGCCGCTACACCACCGCGATCCTCACCAACGACCGAACCACCGGTGCCGACTGGACCGAACTTCCCGATGTGGACGACCTGCCCGGCATCCACTGGCGCGAGGACTACGACGCGGCCCGCGAGTACCTGTGCGTGCGCGTCGGATCGTGGGAGGAGGAGCTGGTGACCTCGATCTTCGTCGGGTTCGACATCAGGGGCAACACGCTGCACACCGAGTTCTACACGTATGTCCTCGGGCCGCTCGTCAAGGACTTCCACCTCGTGGACCAGTTGCCCCACGCCATCGACGCGCGTCTGGCGGTGCGGGTGGCGTGGGACATGTTCAAGGCCATGGTGCGCTGGTCCACAGCGCTGTGGCTGTGGCCGCTGTGGCTGATCCCGGTGCGGTTCCTGCCCGCGTGGGCGGTGCCTTGGATCCGGCCCTGGGAGGTCAGGCGGGCCAGGAGGGCCATCGCCGCGGTGCTGCAGGAGGAGCAGGTGGCGGACACCAGCGAGTTCGGTCTGGGCCGTTACGCCAACCCGTGGCTCAACCGCGGCGCCCTGGTGAGCGTCAGGGAACTCGCCACCAGCGAGAACTACCACCACTTCTTCCAGCACTCCGACGCGACCAAGTACATGGAGATCGTCGAGCGCCGTCTGCTCCAGAACATCCGCGCGTTTCTCGACGAGCACGACGTGGACCTCGCCGAGCACGACCGCGCGCAGACCAACATCCTGCTGGGCGACAACAGCCAGAACTTCTTCGGCGGCACGAACAGCAACTTCGGCTACAACTACCAGCCGTCGGGAGGCCGTTGATCATGACGGACAGGGAATCGACCATGGGCCAGGGCCACACCTTCGGTGACAACAACCAGAACGTGTTCGGCGGCACGAACAGCGGCTTCGGGTACCACGTCCACAACGCCCCGCAGCAGCAGCGGCCGTCCGCCGAGCAGGAGGCGGCACAGGCGGCCCAGGCGCGCGCGGACTACGGCCGCAGCCGCAGCGTCTTCGTCGTGCACGGCCGCGACGAGGAGGTCCGCACGGCGATGTTCGGCCTGCTGCGCCGGCTCGACCTGCGCCCGCTGGAGTGGGAGCGGCTGGTCCGGGCCACCGGGGGCACCGCGCCGTTCCTCGGCGAGGTCATCGAGAAGGCGCTGTCGCAGGCGCAGGCGGCGCTCGTGCTGCTCACCCCCGACGACGTCGCCATGCTCCATCCGCACCTGCAGGGTTTCAACGAGCCGCCCTACGAGAACAGGCTGACCGGCCAGCCCCGTCAGAACGTGCTGATCGAACTCGGCATGGCCCTGATGGCCTACCCGGAGCGGACGATCATCGTGCAGGTCGGCCAGGTGCGGCCCGCCGCGGACCTCGCGGGCCGCAACGTGGTCCACTTCGACGGCTCCGAGGCCGCCGTCTCGAAGATCGTCGAACGGCTCAAGGGGGCCGAGTGCGACCTCGACGACACCCGGCCGGACTGGCGCGACATCTCGTACTTCAGGAATCTGGCGGCTTACCGCCGACTGGCCTGACGGGCGGTGCGAGGGGGCGGGACGCCGGGTTCCGCCCCCTCGTGCGGCGCCGGCGGAGGCCCCGCGGCAGCCCGGCCGAGGCCCCGCGACAGCCGGAGGGCCGCGCGCCCGCACCGCCCGGAGGACCGCTCACCCGCGGCAGCCGGGGACCCGCGCGCCCGCGCCGCCCGTCCGGTCGGTGGGCTACCGGTCCCCGGGCTCCCGCGCTACCGCGCTACCGGTCCGGGTCCCACGCCAGAGCGTCCAGGAACGCCGCCAGCTCGCGCATGTTGACGCTCTCCAGTTCCTCGGGCCGTATCACCACACGCAGTTCACGGCAGATCGCGCTCTCCCGGGAGCGGGCCACGAACGACATCAGGATCAGCCGGAGCAGGCTGTCCCGGTCGAGGTAGCCGAGCCGCGCCAGCCCGGAACCGGCCAGCGGCATGGCCACCCGGTCCAGTTGGGCGTGCGCGCGCAGCGCGTCCCACAGCCCGCCGAGGCCCCGCCACAGGTCCTCCACGCCGGAGGCCGCCACGTAGTCGTTCCCGATCCGGCTGTAGGCCACGCCGAACACCAGCCGCGGCCGGGCGCCCAGTACCGCCACCGTGCCGATCGGGTAGCGGTCGAGCTTGCCGAGCGGCTTGTCGGCACGCTCCTCGCGCGCGACGGGCTCGGCCGAGGCGAGCGCCGCGCTCAGCTCCGCGTCCAGACGGGACACGTCGCCACCGTATCCGCGGTCCAGCAGTTGCGCCTGCAGGCTGTCGCCGTGGATGACCCGGCCGTCGGCCGACAGCGTGTCGAAGGTGTCGCAGAACCCGACGACGAGATGGCCCGACTGGTCGAACAGGTCACCCGCCTCGACGACCACCGTCATGTCGGGCCGCCGGAACACCTGCTGCACCCGGGCCGCCGGACGGGCCCGCAGCAGCCCCCAGCCCAGGCACGCCCCCACCGACAGCCCGACGGCCGCGCCGGAACCGATGTGCGGCACGAACGGACCCACGACCTGCAGCACGGCGGACAGCCCGCCGAACGCCACCATCGTGTCGCGTACGAAGACCTGCCGGGCGCGCCGCGTGCCGCGCGGCAACCGCGGCAACCGCCACAGCCGCGACAAGAAAGACGCTGAGAGAGGGGGGCGGCGGCGGGACGGCCGCCGCCGGGAACGCGGGCCGGGGCGTGAGTCGGGGCGTGAGTCGGGGTCCGGCCGGGAGAAGCCGGGGGATCTTATCGGGCCCATCGGGTCCGGACCCCCGGAATCACCCGAACTCACGGTTACCCCGGGGTCTGGTGATAATCTTCCGGTCACCAATGCCTGACGCAGAGTGATGTACGACCACCGGGGGGCGACGGGGATGGCCGGTGCGGCAGCACGTGTCCGAGTGAAGGTCCTGGGCCCGGTTCAGCTCGAGGTCGACGGGGTTCCGGTCCGGCTGACACCGCTGACCGTACGGCTGCTGGTCCGGCTGGTGGCCGCCGGAGGCGACGCGGTCCCGGTGCGGCAACTGCGGCGCGACGTATGGGGTCTCGCGGACGAGCCCCGCCATCTGGACCAGCGCAACCGCAACGAGGTCCAGAAGCGGGTCCTGGAGCTGCGGCGTGCCCTGGCACCCGGCCAGGACGGCGCCGGTACGAACATCCTGCGCACCGAGCAGCAGGTCACCGTCCAGGGTCCGGAGACCGCCTACCGTCTGGTGCTGCGGCCCGAGGAACTGGACAGCGCACGGTTCACCGCGATCGTCAGCGACGCCCTGCTCGCGCCGCCGGCGACCGCCGCACACCGGCTGGCCGAGGCGCTGTCCCTGGTGCGCGGCCGGCCGCTGGCCGAGGTGAGCGGAGAAGGGTTCGCGGCTCCGTTCGTACGCCGCCTGACCGCTCTTCAGGAGACGGCCCGGCGTGAACTGGTCCGTGTGCAGACGGACCTGGGGCGCCCCGAACTCGCCCTGCCGGTCGCCGAACTGATCGCCTACGACCACCCCGACGACGCCGAGGCCGCGCGTGTCCTCGACACCCTCCGCGCGGAGCTCCGCGCCCGGCACGGGGCGGAACTGCTGCGGCACCGGGTGCCGTTGCCGGGCCAGCGGGCCGATGTGGTGTTGTTGCGGGGCGACTTGTTCGATCAGGCCGACTGCAACCTGGTCGTCGGGTTCTCCGACACCTTCGACACCGAGACCGAAGAGGATCTCGTGATCAGCCGTGAGAGCGTGCAGAGCCAGCTCGTCGACCGGCTGTTCGACGGGCGACGGCGCCTGCTGGACGACAAGCTGCGGGCGGGGCTGCGCAAGACGAAGGCGGTGGGCACCGAGAGCGCACGGTCCAAGCCGCTGGGCCGGCGGGTGCGCTATCCGGTGGGCACCACCGTGGTGCTGCCGGTCGACGGCCGCCGGGTGTTCGCCATCGCCTATTCGCAGCTCGGCAACGATCTGGTGGCCAGGTCCAGCGACCGCGATCTGCGGCTGAGTCTGGAGAATCTGTGGGCCTCGGTGGCGGTTCACGGTCTGTTCAAGCCGGTCGCGGTCCCACTGATCGGTTCCGGGCTGGCCCGCGTCACGGATCTGGACCGGGGCCAGCTGGTCGCCCTGATCGTGGACTCGTTCATCGACGCCTGCCGTCGCTACCCCGCCCTGACCCCCGAACTCCGGCTCGTCATCCGGCCCCAGGAGCTGGCCCGGACGGATTTGACCCCGGTGGAGCAGCGCTTCCAGGACCTTGTACTCGGGCATGGCGCGGCGGACTGACGGCGAAGGCGAGGCCGGACGTGGTCTCGGACGTGTCCCCCGGACCGGCGGGCTGCTCCGCATCTCCCAGCTCCCCCTTCGCGGCATCCACGCTGTCCGGGCCACGCGCCGCCGCGCCCGGCCTCACCGCCGTTCACGAGACCATGCCGGCCGCTTCCGCCGGTACCCGTCGACCGCTTCCGATCCGGTTCCGAAGTGCTCCCGGCGGCGGTGCGTGCGGCGGCACGGCGACAGGCCCGTCATCGGACGGCGAGGCCTGGTGCATCACCCCTTTCCGAAGGGATCGCCGTCGGCCAGCAGGGTGATGTGTGGGACGCCGGTTCGGGGGTGCTCGGTCACCTCGGCGTCGACGCGGTAGACGTCGGCGAGCAGTTCGGTGGTGAGGACGTCGGCGGGTGTCCCGGTGGTCACCACGCGGCCGTCGTCCATCACGCAGATCCGGTCGCAGAACGCGGCGGCCAGGTTGAGGTCGTGGAGGGCCACCACGGCGGTCACGCCGAGCCGGCGGACCAGGCGCAGGGTGTCGAGTTGGTGGCGCAGGTCAAGGTGGTTGGTCGGCTCGTCCAGCACCATCGTTCCCGCGCGCTGGGCGAGTGCGCGGGCGATGAGCACGCGCTGCTTCTCGCCGCCCGACAGGCGGGTGAAGGGGGCCTGGGCGAGGTGGGCGGCGTCGAGTTGGTCCAGGGCGGCGGTGATGACGGCGCGGTCGTCGGCGTCGTCCGCGTCGAAGGGGCGCTTGTGCGGGGTGCGGCCCATGGCCACGACGTCGTACACCGAGAGCTCGAAGTCGGCGGCGGACTCCTGGAGTACGGCGGCGAGTCGGCGTGCCAGGCTCTTGCCGGGCAGCCGCCGGACGTCCTGGCCGTCGAGGAGCACCCGTCCCGAGGTGGGGCGCAGGGCTCGGTAGACCGTGCGCAGCAGGGTGGACTTGCCTGCGCCGTTGGGGCCGACGAGCCCTACCACCTCGCCGGGGGCCACGTGGAGGGAGGCCTGGTCCACCAGTGCCCGTCCTTCGACGAGGACCGAGACGTCCTGCACGGCCAGGGTGCCGGGTGCCGCTGTCGCCGTCATCGCGGCGTCTGCTGCGTCTGTCGTGGCTGTTGTGGCTGCTGTGGCTGCTGTGGCTGCTGTCGTGTGTGTCATGCCGTCCTCCGTCGCATGAGCCACAAGAAGAAGGGTCCGCCGACCAGGGCGGTGAGGATGCCCACGGGGATCTCCTCGGGGGTCATGACGGTGCGTGCGGCGAGGTCGGCGGCGATGAGGAAGGCCGCGCCGAGCAGCGCTGCGGCGGGCAGCGCGCGGCGGTGGTCGGCGCCGACGAGCAGCCGTACGACGTGCGGCATGATCAGGCCGACGAATCCGATCTGGCCGCTGACGGCGACGATGGTGCCGATCATGAGGGCCACCAGTGTGAACAGCGCGGCGCGGAAGCGGTGCACGTCCAGGCCGAGCGCGACGGCGGCCTCCTCCCCCGCGAGCAGGAGGTTGAGCGGACGGGTGACGCCGAGCAGGACGGCGGTGCCGAGAAGGACGGCGGCGACGGGGATCCACACCACCGTCCAGGTGGTGCCGGCCAGTCCGCCGAGCATCCAGCGCAGCGCCGACTGGGTCTTGTGCGGGTCGTCGGAGGTGACGATCAGGAAGCCGGCCAGCGCGGACAGCACTTCGGCCGTCGCCACGCCCGCCAGCACCAGCCGTACGGTGGTCATCCGGCCGCCGGACCGGGCCAGGAAGTAGACGGCGACCAGGGCGGCGAGAGCGCCGAGGAACGCCGCCACCGGCAGGGAGAACAGCCCGAACAGGGTGAGGTTGCAGACGACGACCAGCACGGCGCCGACCGAGGCCCCCGACGAGACCCCGAGCAGCATCGGGTCCGCGAGGGGGTTGCGCACCAGCGCCTGCAGGGCCATTCCGGACACCGCGAGGCCCGCGCCGACGACGCCGGCCAGCAGCACCCGGGGCAGCCGCACGTCGACGACGATCGTCTCGCGGACCGGTGTCCAGGACGGGTCGGCCAGTGCCGGGTGCACCCGGTGCAGCAGGATGCCCCAGACCTGGTCGGCGGGGACGGCGATGGATCCGGCCGCGATCCCGAAGGTGGCCGAGACCACCACCAGCGCGCCCAGCAGCAGGAGAACGAGGGGGTAGGGCATCCGCTTGCGGCCTGGGAGTGTGGCCTCCTCGCCGACCGCTCTGCGGACTCCCGTCTCCGCTCCGGTGCCCGCGTGCTTCGCCACCGTCGTGCCGGTCGTACCGGTCGCGCCGCTCGTGCCGGTCGTGCCGCTCGTGCCGGTCGTGCCGGTTGTGCCGGCTGTGCCGGCTGTGCCGGTCGTGCCGGTCACTTGAAGCGTTCCGGGTGCAGCTGGCGGGCCAGGGACTCCACGCCGGACGGCACCCGGACGCCGAGCACCGTGGACGAAAGCGGGAGTACCGCGAACCGCTTGTTCTTGATGGCGGGTACGTCCTTCAGCGCCGGGTTCGCCAGCAGGAACTTCTTCTTGTCCTCGACGGGCTGGTTGCCGTAGTCGTAGATGACGACGACCTCGGGCATGCGCTCGGCCACCTGCTCGAACGACACGTCACCGAACGACTTGTCCAGGTCGGCGAAGAGGTTCACCCCACCCGCCTGTTTGATCATCTCGTTGCCGACGCCCGCCCCTCCGGCGGTGAAGGCGGTCTTGTCGCCGCTGTCGTACACGAAGATCTTGGCCGGGGTGACTCCGGCGAGCTTGCCCTCGACCTCGTCCAGCGTGCCGTGGAGCTTCTTCAGCTCCTGATCGGCTCGTTCCGGCACACCGAAGATCCTGGCCACGTTCCGGATCTCCTGGTCCATCGTGGCCATCGTCACAGGCCCTCTCGGGCACTCCTCGATGTTGAGGTAGGAGTTGATCCCGGCCTTGGACAGGGCTTCGCGGCTGCGGCCCTCCTTCTCGTCGAAGGTGCTGGCGAAACCGCCGTAGGCGAAGTCCGGTTCGGCGGTCAGCAGCGTCTCGAAGGAGGGGTACTCCTTCGCCAGCACCTTGATCCCGTCGTAGGCGCCCTGGTACCGGGGGAGGATCTTGTCGTCGAGGTAGGCCGTGCCGACCATCGACTTCTGCAGTCCCAGCGCCAGCATGACCTCGGTCGCGTGCTGGTTGAGCGACACCGCGCGCTGCGGCGGCCGCTGATAGGTCGTCTTCACACCGCAGTTGGACACCGTGACCGGGAAGCCCTCGGCGGCGGGCTCCGCCCGCGCGGCGTCGTCGCGGGCGGCGGTGCCACCGCAACCGGAGAGCAGCAGGGCCGCTGCGGCCACGGCCGGCAGCAGGAATATCGGGCGCTTGCGCATCATCTGGTGGGTCCTCTCACCGCGGGTTGGAACCGGAACGGTCCGGATAGTGCTCCGGAGGACGGCCGGATTCGGGAAAGCGGGTCGGGTTCGGGAAGGCGCGTGGGGTTCGGGAAGGCAGGTCGGGTCGGGGAAGGCAGGTCGGGTCGGGTCGCGGAGGGTCGGCGGGAGTCGGGACGGCGTGCCGGGTCGCGGAAGGCGCACGGGAAGTCAGCCGGTCATGCGAGGTGGCCGGAGGGACCGGGGGGCTTGAGGGGCCGCCGGGTCAGCCCGTGTCACGGAGCGGCGTGGCCCGGGCACGCCGCGGCGGGGTGAAGGCGTACAGGTCGAGGATGTCCGTGAGCGCGGCGACGCCCGGCCCGCCCGCCCGTACCCAGGCGGCGATGTCCTCGGTCGCGGCGGGGTCGTTGACGAGGCCGAACCAGACCGGCCGGCCGCCGGCGGCGCGTCCCTCGGACGACGGCTGCACCACGATCACGTTCGCCTGGTCGCACACGTCGAGACAGTCGGTGATCCGGACCGGGGCGTCCTCGGCGAGACGCGCGGTCTGCTCACCGTGATCGACGCCGGACACCTTGGGGCTGCCGCAGCAGCAGTCCCGGCACACCACGACCCGGCACGGCACCGAACCGTCGCGCGACGCCTCCATGGGCATCACGACGAGCCCTCCTCTCCGGGGAGATCCGCCCCAGTCGTATCGAGGAGGCGACCGCGTGAGTCTCCTGGCTCTCGGGTCAGTGCTCGTCCCGGCCTTCCCACCCGCGCACGGGCAGTGGTCTGTTCGGGATCCGCTCGCCGATCACAGTGGCGGGACCGCGCCGGATTCACACCGGCTTCCTCGTTCCGCCGTCGCCTTTGTCGCGGACATCATCGCAGAAGGACGCGTCCCGTCATACGCCCGCGTCGGACCGGCCACGAACATCCGCAGCACACGACCAGCGCTCGCGGGCGATGCGCGCGACACCGACGGCCCGCGCAACCCCCTGGACAAGAGGACCCTCCGCGGGCGCGAGGCAGGGCCTCCGTGGTCGCGAGACAGAGCCTCCATGGTCACGAGACAGGGGACGCATCGGCCGGTTCGGGCGGGCGTCTCGGTGGAACGGCGTCGAGAAAGCAGTACGCGCCGGTGTCCGGGACCGGGACGATGCCGCCCGGTTCCCGCCGCGGCAGTGCCGTTCGGGTGCCGGCAGCCCGCCGGAGAAGCAGGCCGGTCCTGCGGCGTCCTGCCGCCGGGGCGGCAACCCGCCGACGGGCCCGTAGGGTACGCCCATGGTGATCGCGACGGTCCGTGAGTGGCGCGACGAGGAAGGGTGGGGTGTCCTTGATTCCGACGAGACTCCCGGCGGGTGCTGGGGCCACTACTCCCACATCCAGATGGCGGGCTTCCGCACGCTGTCACCGGGGCAGTTGGTGGATCTCCAGTGGGAAGCTCCCGGTTTCCCACAGGACGGGTACGACTACCGCGCGCTGAACATCGTGCCCCGGCCCGCGTGACCGCAACGACCCCCTGACCGCAACGCCATCTGACCGCCACGCCCCGGCCGCAATGGACGGCGACTGGAACGCCCCCTGCGCGCAACGGACCGCAGCCGCGACGGACCGCGACCGCAACGACCCGCAACGACCCGCGACCGCAACGACCCGCAACCGGAGCGACCCGCGACCAGAGCGACCCGCGACCGGCAAGCCCCGCCGCCGGCCGGGGGCAGCGGCCGCCGGCCCGGGGTGTCAGCGGCGGCGCAGCACCGCGGTGGCCGCACGCAGTCGCTGCTCGATCTCGCTCTGCTGCCCCGCCCGGGACGTCGGCAGCGAGACGCTGATGCCGAACAGGGTGCCGTCCGGTGCCGCGGGCAGGGCCACCGCGAAGGACACCAGCCCCACCTCGTACTCCTCGAACGATCGCGAGATGCCGTCCTCGCGGACTTCGCCCAGGGCCTTGCCCAGCTGCGGCCAGGTGGTGTGGGTGGCGTCCGTCAGCCGCTCGTAGGGCCCCTTGCCGACGAGCTTCAGCACCTCCTCGTCCGGCAGTTGGGCGAGCAGGCACTTGCCCAGCGCGGTGCAGTGCGCGGGCACCCGCAGCCCCGGCTCGGCCCGCGGGCTGAGCAGATGGCGGCCGGGGGCGGAGTCGAGGTAGACGACCTCGTTCCCGACCAGGGTGGCCAGGTTCGCGGTCTCCCCGGTCTGCTCCGCCAGTCTGCGCAGGATCGCGCGTGCCGCCTCGGACATGCCCATGCCCTCGATCAGCGGGCCGACCATCCGGACGATCTGCGGGCCCAGCCGGAGTCTGCGGGTGCCCGCGGGGCGGGCCAGGAAGCCCTCGGCGACGAGGGTCGCGCACAGCCGGTGCACGGTGGGCAGGGGCAGGTCGAGGGATTCCGCTATCTCGCTCTGGGTGAGTTCGGGATGTTCGTCGTCGAAGAGCCGCAGAATCGCGAGCCCCCGGGAGAGGGTCCGCGATCCCGCATCACGTGACTCGCTGATCTCTCAGTCCTCCCGAAGTCGGCCCAGGACGAAGCGCTGGAAGGCCGAGATGGTGTGCTCCGAACCGAGGAGGAGCCGGCCGCGCTCCACCCCACCGGACGAGGCCCCGCGCTGTACGGACTCCACCAGATCGGTGTCCTCGGCCCCCACCTGGTCGTCGAAGGCGAGCATAGCCTTGATCCACGCCTCGTCGACCTCCTCGCCGAAGAAGTAGTCGAGGTATCCGGTCGTGCGCTCCGGGCCCGCCGGGTACACCGGGCCGAAGGAGAGGTTCGGCTGCCCGGGGTTGACGTTGACCTTCAGGCTCGGCCAGACGAGGTGGTACTGGCCCTCGACGACGGGGCCCTGGACGGGGTAGCCGGCCTCCCGGGGGATGTCCCGCACGATGCCGTGGTGGGTGGCGAAGGTGGGCCGCACCTCCAACTCGTAGGCGTCGGGGCTGACGTCGAGGACGTCGGCGAGTCCCGGGTGCGCCACCGGGCAGTGGTAGCACTCCAGGTAGTTCTCGACGGCGATCTTCCAGTTGGCCTCGATGGTGTAGTACACGCGGTGGTGGAAGCGCATCCGCTCCAGGTCGATGCCGCCGGCGGCGAGGAGTTCGGGCAGCTCGCCCAGCGTCTCGGTGAGCGGGGCGGGGTCCGGGTCGAGGTGGACGAAGACGAACGGGCCCCAGGTGTCCACCGACGCTCGGCGCAGCCCCAGCTGCGAGGTGTCGAAGTCCGCCTCGCGGTCGCCGCGCGGCACCCCGCGCAGCGAGCCGTCCAGGCCGTACGTCCAGGCGTGGTAGAAGCACTGCAGGCTCTTGCGGGTGCCGCAGTCCTCGCGGACCACCTGGGCGCCGCGGTGCCGACAGACGTTCACCAGTGCGTTGAGCCCGCCGGACCGGTCGCGGGTGACGACGATGGGGACGCCGCCCACCTCGCAGGTGAAGAACTGGCCCGGCTGGGCGACCTGGTCGGTGCGGCCGACGTATTGCCAGCTCGACCGGAAGATCCGCTCCTGCTCCAGGGCGGTGATCGCGGGGTCGGCGTACCAGCTCCAGGGCAGGGTCTCGCCGCGGTCCAGGGCGGCGGCGCAGGCCTCCGCGTCGATGGTCGTCGGGTGGTGGATGGTCATCGCGGTTCTCCTCAGCTGGGGTCGACGTCGAGCGGGCCGAGTCGGGAGGCGCCGCCCGGGGAGCCGAGGGGCGCCTGGCGGCCGGGCAGCACCTGGGTGAAGAAGGCGTCGTTGGCCGGTCCGTGGACCGCGGCGGCGGCCGGGTCCAGCAGACGCAGCGCCACGGCCGCCCCGTTGGGGCAGACCTCGGCGCACAGGCCGCAGTCGATGCACTCGCCGGGGTGGATGTACATCCTGCTGCCCCCTTCGTAGATGCAGTCGACCGGGCACTCCTCCATGCAGCTGGCGTCCTTCTCGTCGACGCACGCGTCGGTGATCACATGGGTCATGAGTCCCCCTCCTCTCGGGTGGTGGTTCCGTGGCGGTCGGTCGAGTGGCCGGGGAAGAGGTCGCTCCCCGGGTCGAGGACGGTCGCCGCGTTGTTGACTGCGGTGGCGGCCTCGCCGAAGCCGACGGCGATCAGCCGGACCTTGCCGGGGTACGCGGTGATGTCGCCGGCGGCGAAGACCCGCGGCAGGCTGGTCGCCATATGGCTGTCGACGGCGATGTGGCGGCCGTCGAGTGCCATGCCCCAGGACTCCAGCGGTCCGAGGTTGGCGGTGAAGCCGAGGGCGGCGACCACCCGCTGGGCCTTGATCCGCCGGGTGCCGTCCGGGCCGTTGAGCTCGGCGGACTCGATGTGGCCGTCCGGGCCGCAGTGGAGGGCGGCGACCTGGGTGCGGGTGCACACCTGCACCTCGGAGGCGAGGACCTTGTCGACCGTCGCCCGGTGCGCGCGGAAGGTGTCTCGCCGGTGGGCGAGTGTCACCGAGCGGGCCCGCCCGGCGGCGGCGAGGGCCCAGTCGAAGGCGCTGTCGCCGCCACCCACCACCAGCACGTCCCGGTCGGTGAGGTCGTCGAGGTCGGTGACGAAGTACGACAGCCCGCGGCCCTCGTAGCCGGTGCAGCCGGGCAGCGGCCGGGGGGTGAAGGCGCCGATGCCCCCGGTGACCAGGACCGCCGCGGCGCGCACGGTCAACCCCTGGTCGCTGGTGACGACCGGGGTGCCGTCCTCGTACGCCAGGGTCTGCGCGGTGTGGCCGAGCAGCAGGTGCGGGCGGGCGGTCATGGCCTGTGCGGTCAGTCCCTCCACCAGGTCGCGGCCGGTGACGGCGGGCAGGCCGGCGATGTCGAGGATGGCCTTCTCCGGGTACATCGCGCCGACCTGGCCGCCGAGTTCGGGCAGGGCGTCCATGACGGCGACGGACAGGCCGCGGAACCCGGCGCAGAAGGTGGCGAAGAGTCCGGCCGGTCCGGCTCCGACGACCAGCAGATCAACGGTCAGGGGCTCGTTCACCGCACTCCTTGCAGGGTCTTGGTCTCGCAGAACTCCTCCAGCCCCCAGCGGCCCAGTTCCCGGCCGAGTCCGGACTGCTTGTAGCCGCCGGTGGGGGCGTTGAGGTTGAAGGCGCCGCCGTTGATCTCGACCCGGCCGGTGCGCATCCGGCGGGCGAAGGCGGTCGCCCGGTCCGGGTCGGCCGACCAGACGGCTCCGGAGAGGCCGAAGTCGGAGTCGTTCGCCAGCCGCAGCGCCGTCTCCTCGTCCTCGTAGCGGAGCAGGCAGAGCACCGGGCCGAAGATCTCCTCGCGGACCACCCGCATCCCGGGTTCGGCGTCGGCGAGGACGGTCGGCCGGACCCAGTGGCCGCCGGCCAGTCCGGCGGGGATGCCGTCCGGGGCCTCGGGCCCGCCGACGACGACCCGGGCGCCCTCCTTGACGCCCAGCCGGATGTAGTCGGCGACGGTGTCGCGCTGGGCGGCCGAGGCGCAGGGGCCCAGGTGGGTGCCGGGCTGTGCGGGGTCGCCGACGGTGTACCGCCCGCCCGCCCGTACGGCGGCGGCCACCGCCTCGTCGTAGCGGGCCGCGGGGACGAGGAGCCGGGTGAGCGCGGTGCAGGTCTGCCCGGTGTTGGCGAAGGCGGCGGCGACCGTGGCCTCGACCGCCGCCGCGAGGTCGGCGTCGGGCAGGGCGACGGCGGCCGACTTGCCGCCCAGTTCCAGGGCCACCCGCTTGACGGTGCCCGCGGCGGTACGCATGACGTGCTGTCCCGCGCCGGTCGACCCGGTGAACGAGACCATGTCGACGCCCGGGTGGGCGGCCAGGGCCTCGCCGACGACGCGTCCGGTGCCGGAGACCACGCTGAGCAGCCCCGGGGGCAGTCCGGCGTCGTCGGCGCAGGCGGCGAACAGGAAGGCGTTGAGCGGGGCGACGCCGCTGGGCTTGAGCACGACCGGGCAGCCGGCGGCGAGCGCCGGGCCCACCTTGGCCGCGATCTGGTAGAGGGGGTAGTTCCAGGGGGTGATGGCGGCGACGACGCCCGCGGCCTCGCGGACGACGCGGGCCGGCGGCCCGTCCGGGATCGCCTCCTCGAAGGGGAAGGTGCGGGCCAGCGCCGCCTGGGCGCGCAGGACGTCGACCGCGAGCCGCACCTGGACCCGCAGCGAGAAGTCGCGGGGTGCCCCCATCTCGGCGGTGACGGTGTGGGCGAGTTCCGTCTCGCGGGCGGTCATCGCGTCGGCGAACCGGTCCAGTACCGCGGCGCGTTCGGCCGGGTCGGTGGCGGCCCAGCGATCGAACGCCGCGCGTGCCGTGCCGACCGCCGCGTCCACGTCGTCGGTCCCGGCGGCAGGGACCGAGCCGATGACCTCGCCGGTGGCCGGGTCGTCGACGGGGAGCCGGGCGGCGCGGTCGCTCCACCGGCCGCCGAGGTAGAGCGCGGGGTGGCGTGGGTCGCGCATCACCGGCCCCCCGTTCCCGCCTGCGCCGGCCGCGGGGTGT
The DNA here is from genome assembly GCF_003097515.1 of Streptomyces tirandamycinicus. Classification (NCBI taxonomy): domain Bacteria; kingdom Bacillati; phylum Actinomycetota; class Actinomycetes; order Kitasatosporales; family Streptomycetaceae; genus Streptomyces; species Streptomyces tirandamycinicus. Next base: position 2,896,469 of record NZ_CP029188.1, read on the forward strand.
CCGCGCGTGCGTGCATGGACACGCCGAGGGAGCGGCCTCCGTCGACGGTCAGCACGGTGCCGGTGGTGTACGGGGCACCCAGCAGGTGGGCGGTGGCGTCGGCTATCTCGTCGGCCTCCGCGAAGCGGCCGAGCGGGATCATGTCCAGCATCCGCTGCCGGGCCTCGTCGTCGGAGAGGATGTTGGCGGTGGCGGACTCGGTCGGCACGAAGCCGGGGGCGAGGGCGTTGACCCGGATGCCGTACGGTCCCCATTCGCGGGCGACCGACTTGGTGAAGGCCAGCATGCCGCCCTTGGCCGCCGCGGAGTGGGCGACGCCGGGGGCGCCGGTCCAGGCGTAGGTGGCGACGATGTTGACGATCGCGCCGGGCCTGCCCTCCTTGATCAGCCGGCGGGCCAGGGCCTGGGAGGCGTGGAAGCAGCCGTAGAGGGAGATCTCCACCACGGCCTTGAAGCCGCCGGGCGACAGGTCGACGGTGGGGCAGGCGAAGTTGCCTGCCGCGTTGTTGACCAGGCCGTCGACCGCGGGCAGTTCCTCGAACAGCGCGGTGACCGCGTCGGGGTCGCGGACGTCCAGTGCGGCCGTGCGGACGACGGTGTGCTCGGCGCGCAGCGACTCGGCCGCGGCCGCGAGGCGCTCGGGGTCGCGGGCGGCCAGGACGACCTCGTGCCCGTCCCGGCCGAGGCGGCGGGCGATGGCGAGTCCGATGCCGGCGCTTCCGCCGGTGACCACGTACGTACTCACGTCAGTGCTCCTTCGAGCCAGGCGTCGTTCCAGGCGGCGAGCACACGGGCGCGCCGGGAGTAGCGGTGCAGGGGGAACTCCAGGGTGAATCCGATGGCGCCGACCACCTGGTGGCACTGGGCGACGACGGTCTCCGCGGCCTGGCCCGCGTGGGCGAGGGCGGCGGGTCCGCAGTCCTCGCGGGTGACGAGGCGGCGCAGCCCCTCGACCGCGGTGGCGGCGTCGGCGAGGCGGAACTGGACGCCCTCCAGGCCGGACAGGGTGGTGCCGAAGGCGGCGCGCTGCTTGACGTGGTCGACCGCGAGGTCCAGCGCGCCGCTGGCGAGCCCGGCCAGGTATCCGGTCTGGGCGCGCAGCCAGGCGGACTCGGCGTCGGGGTGCACGGCGGCACCCGTCGGCTCGGTCTGCACGGCGTGGACGGCGAGGCAGTCGCCGTAGGGGACCGGCTGGGCGCCGAGCACCCGGTGCTCGCGCGGCCCCTCCGGGGTCCGTGCGATGACCCGCTCGCCCGGGTAGCGGGCGAGGCCCTGGTGCAGCGGGGACCCGCCGAGGAGCCGGTCCACCTCGCTCAGCGGGGCCAGGCCGCGGCCGAGTTCGACGGCCGCCGGGCCGATGAAGGCGGAGGCGTCGGGGTCTTCGAGCAGTTCGGCCCAGCCGACGGAGGCCAGGGCGGCGTCGAGGGCGGGGGTGCGGTCGTCCGACGGGCTGCCGGGGCGCCAGACGTCCGGCACGGGGTGGTCGGCGATGACCTGCCGGAGGGTGACGGCGAAGGCGTCGGCCTCCTTCGTGAGCGTGGTGGTCATGCCCCGTTCCTTTCTGCGGTGTGGCGGAGTTGGCGGACTCCGGGGGCCGGGGAGTGCCCGGCGCGGGTGGAGGTCGCGGGCGTACCGGGGGACGCGGCGGGCGCGGAGGGCGCGGGCGTACCGGGGGACGCGGCGGGCGCGGGCGTACCGGGGGACGCGGTCGGCCCCGGTGTGCCGGTCGGCCCCGGCGTCCCGCTGGGTTCCCCGGTGGGACGGTCGGTGGGTTCGCCGGTGGGCTGCCCGTGGAGTTCGCCGAGGAGTTCGGCCGAGTGCTCCCCGAGGCGAGGGGCGGGCCGGGCCGCGGGAGCGGCGGTTCCGTCGATCTTGAAGACGTTGCCGAGCAGCTGCACCGGGCCGACCCCGGGCTGCCGCACGGTCTGCACCAGACCGTTGACGGTCACCTGGCGGTCGTCGAAGAGCCGGCCGAGGAGGCGTACGTCGCCCGAGGGGATGTCGTGCTTGGCGAGCACGGACAGCCAGTGGTCCAGCGGCCGGGTGGCGAAGACCGCGGCGAAGCGGTCGACCAGCGCCGCCCGGGCCGCGCGTTCGGCCTCGTCCGCCGGCGCCGCCTGTGGGTCGGCGACCCAGGGGTCGTCCAGTCCCAGGATCCCGAGCAGCCGGCGGCGCTGGGCGGTGTTGAGGCAGGCGAGCGCGAGGAAGGAGTCGGCGGTGCGGTAGCAGCGGTAGTACGGCTCCAGCCGGTCGGCGCCCGCGGTGGTCCGGGCCGTGCGGTCGAGTTCGGCCGCGGTCAGCGGGCCGCTGTCCGCGGCCTCCCCCGAGTCGCCGATCCGGACGAAGCGCTGGACCTGGACCGCCAGGGCGGCGCCGAGGAGGGAGACCTCCACTCCCGGTGCCTGCCGCCCGCGCTCCCGCCCGGCCACTCCGGCCAGCACGCTGATGCAGGTGAGCAGCCCGGCGGTCAGATCGGCCATGGCGATCCCCCCGGACCGCCGGGGTACGGCGTCCTCGGGGCGGGCGTCGGCCATCAGGAGTCCGGACAGCGCCTGGGCGATGATGTCGTAGCCGAGCCGGCCGGCGTCGGGGCCCTCGGTGCCGAAGGCGGTGACGCAGTTCCAGACCGCCCGGGGGTTGGCGGCGCGTACGCTCTCGCGGTCGAGGCCGAAGCGGGCGGCCCGCTCGGGCGGCATGTTGTGCACGACCGCGTCCGCTCCGGCGATGAGCCGTGCGGACGCCGCCCGGCCCTCCTCCGTCTTCAGGTCCAGGGTGACGGAGCGCTTGCCCCGGTTGAGCGCGTAGAACCAGGTGCTCTCGCCGGGGGCGTGCGGGTTGTAGTGGCGCCAGGCGTCGCCCGTGGGGGGCTCCACCTTGACGACGTCGGCGCCGAGGTCGCCGAGCAGCATGGTGGCGAAGGGGCCGGCCACGTACTGGGCGTAGTCGAGGACGCGGACGCCTGCGAGGGGGCGTTCGGCTAGGCGCATGCCAGCCCCCTGCGGGCGATGACGCGGCGCTGGATGTCGGAGGCGCCGCCGGCGATGGTGGTGGCGACCGTGGCCCGGTGGAAGGCAGCGATACGGCCGTCCGCGACGGCGTCCGGTCCGTCCTCGACGAACACGTGCGGGCCGAGCAGGTCCGCCGCGCTGTGCGCGATGCCCTGCAGCAGGTAGGCGATGGAGAGCTTGGCCATGGAGGAGGCCGCGCTGGCGTCCTCGCCGTCGGCGAGCAGGAGGGTGGCCCGGGAGCCGATTTCGGCGGCGGCGTCCGTCCGGCCGCGCAGCCGGAGCAGTTCCAGGCGCTGGGCGGGGGTTTCGGCGTACGGCTCGAGGTCGTCCAGTACGCGGCGGGCGATGCCGACCTTCTCGCTGGTGACGCGCTCGTAGTCGAGGGTGCCCATCAGCACCCGCCAGCCTCCGTGGAGCTCGCCGATGAGGTTCTCCTCGGGTATCTCGACGTCGTCGAGGACGAGTTCGCCGAGCGTGCCGCCGCCGAGGGTGTCATGGGTGATGACCTCGATGCCGGGGGTGTCCATGGGGCACACCAGGACGGAGACGCCCTTGTGGCGGGGGAGGTCGGGGTCGGTGCGCACCGCGAGGTAGCACCAGTCGGCGTACTCGGCGCTGGAGGTCCAGATCTTGCGGCCGGAGACGACGAACCTGCCGTCCCTCCTGACGGCCCGGGTGCGCAGGGAGGCGAGGTCGGACCCCGCCTCCGGCTCCGAGAAGCCCTGGCAGAAGCGCAGTTCGCCCCGGGCGACCTGGGTGAGCAGCCGCTCGGCCAGCGCGGGCGGGGCGAACCGGCGCAGGGCGTTGCCGATGGTCTTGACCGACAGCAGATAGCTGGACAGCGGCAGCCAGTGGTAGCCGAACGCCTCCTCCACGGCGTCGGTGTCCAGCGGGTGCAGGCCGCGCCCGCCGAACTCGGCCGACCAGTGCAGGCCGATGAATCCGGCCCGGCCGTACTCCTCGTAGGCGCGCCGGGAGTCGGCGTCGGACGGCATGCCCTGGAAGCGGTTGTGGGCCTCGTGCTGCAGCTCCCCCGCGAGGCGGGAGGCGAAGGCGTGCGCCTGGGCGGCGATCCCTTCCATGGGAATCCTCCTCCATAACTTCCATTAAATGAAAGTTATTTCATTGTGTGGAACCAGGTTAGGGATCCCGGCTCGCGGGGGTCAAGGCTCAGAGCGCGGCAGTTCCCGTCGACTTCTCCGCGGACCGCCCCGTGGGCGTGCCCGCGGACTGCCCCGTGGGCGTCCCCGTGGGCGTGCCCGCGGACTGCCCCGTGGGCGTCCCCGTGGGCGTGCCCGCGGACCGCCCCGTCGGCGTCCCCGTGGGCGTGCCCGCGGACCGCCCCGTCGGCGTCCCCGCGGGCTTCCCCACCGGCCGCTCCGCCGGGGAGGCGCTGGGCGCCGGAACGGGCCCGTCCGCCGCCGAACCGCCGCTCCGGCCCGCGTCCAGCAGCGCCCGGCCCGGCATGGCGTCGAGGAGCGCCCGGGTGTACGGGTCCCGCGGTTCACCGATGACCCGGCGGGCCGATCCGTGCTCCCTGACCCGGCCGTCCCGGACGACGACGACCTCGTCCGCGATCCGCCGCACCACGTTGAGGTCGTGGGTGATGAACAGATAGCTGACCTGGAGCGAGTCCTGCAGGTCCTGGAGCAGGTTGAGGATCTGGGCCTGCACCGACACGTCCAGCGCCGAGGTCGGCTCGTCGCAGATCACCAGGTCGGGGCGGGCCGCCAGCGCTCGGGCCACACACAGCCGCTGCCGCTGACCGCCGGAGAACTCCCCCGGGTAGCCGTCCGGGGAGACGCCCCCCATGCCCACCGCGTCCAGCAGCTCGAGGACCCGCTCCCGGCCGCCCTCACGCCACAGGCCGTGGGCGCGCAGCGGCTCGCCGACGATCTGCTCGACGGTGAAGCGCGGGTCCAGTGAGGCGTAGGGGTCCTGGAAGACGAACCCGATCCCGCGGCGGGCCTCGCGCAGCCTCCGGCCGCGGCGGGGCAGCGGCTTCCCACCGACCAGCACCATGCCGCTGTCGGGCCGTTCCAGCCCCGCGACGATCCGGGCCAGTGTGCTCTTGCCGCTGCCGGACTCGCCCACCACCCCGACGGTGCTGCCGGACGCGACGGTGAGGCTGACCTCGTGCAGTGCCTGATGGGTGCCGAAGCGTTTGCTGACGGCGTCCAACTCGACGATCGGGGTACGGACCTGAGTGGACATCAGTGGGCCTCCCAGCAGGCGAGAAGGTGGGACGGCGAGCCGTCGGGCACCGGGTCGCCCGCGGCGGCGCGCACCGGGGGTGCCTCGGTGCGGCACCTGTCGGCCGCCTGGGGACAGCGCGGCTCGAAGGGGCAGCCGGGGCCCCCGGAACGGTCGGATCGGGCGCCGGGGATGGAGACGTACCGGGTGTGGGGCGCGCCCGCGTAGGCGTCGCGGTAGGTGTCGACGAGTGCGCGCGTGTAGGGGTGGCGCGCGTCGGCGAACAGCTCCGCCGCGGAGGCGTGTTCCACCAGCCTCCCGCCGTAGAGCACGGCCACGGTGTCGGCGATCTCCGCGGTGACCGACAGGTCGTGGGTGATCCAGACGACCGTGATGCCGAACTCCCGCCGCAGTTCGGCGACCAGGGCCAGCACCTCGGCCTGGACCGTCACGTCGAGCGCGGTGGTGGGTTCGTCCGCGATGAGCAACTGCGGCCGGTGCGCCAGGGCGATGGCGATCATCACACGCTGCCGCATCCCGCCGGACAGCTCGTGCGGGTAGCGGCCGGCGGTCCGCTCGGGGTCGCGGATGCCGACGCGGCCCAGCATCTCCACGGCCCGTGCCCGGGCGTCCCGGCGGCCGAGGCCCTCGGCGATCCGGAACACCTCGGCGATCTGCCGGCCCGCCGTCATCACCGGGTTCAGCGCGGCGAGCGCGTCCTGCGGCAGATAGGCAACCCGGCGGCCGCGCGCCCTGCGCAGCTCCGCGCCGCCGAGCGCGGCCATGTCGACGTCGCCGACGTGGACCGAGCCGCCGGTGACGCGTGCGCCCGGCGGCAGCAGCCGGGACGCGGCGTGGGCCAGGGTGGACTTGCCCGAGCCGGACTCGCCCACCAGGGCGAGGACGCCGCCCGCGGGGACTTCGAGGCTGACGCCGTGCAGCGCGGTCCGCTCGCCGTAGGCGACGGTGAGGTTCTCCACCCGCACCCCTACTCCGAGCCGCGTCGGGCCGCTCCCCGGGGGCTCGTTCACGCCGAGCCGGGCCGGGCCGGACCCCGCGGGCTCGTTCACATCGAGCCGGGCCGGACCGGCCGCCACGGGCTGGTCCACGAGCGGGGCCGGGCCGGTCTCTGCGGGCTGGTTCATGTCGTCAGCTCCTGACGGGATCGGGGGTCGACGACCGAGCGCAGCGTGTCGGCGAGCAGATTGCCGAGGACGACGAGGACCGCCGCGACGACCACCGTTCCCATCAGCACCGGCCGGTCCTGGTCGGCGAACGCCGTGACCTGCAGCCGCCCGATGCCGGGCCAGCCGAAGATGGTCTCCACGAAGACGACGTTGGACACGAAGATCGCGACGTCCATGCCGGCCATGGTGAGCACCGGCGACAGCGTGCAGCGCAGCACGTGCCGGCGCAGCACGGCGGGCCGCGACAGCCCCTTGGCGACGGCGGTGCGCACATGGGGGGAGGCCAGCGTCGCGGCCATCCCGTCGCGCACCACGCTCGCGTAGTACGGCACTCCCGTCAGCCCCAGCACGATCGCCGGCAGCACCAGGTGGGCGGCGTCCGCCCCGTTGCTCACCGGGGCGATGCCGAGCCCGTACCCGAAGGCCAGCAGGAACAGGTAGCCCAGGGCGAAGGCGGGGACCGCCAGCAGCGCGATGTTGGTCATCAGCACGGGCAGCAGGCGCCGTCCGCGCAGCGCCTCCCAGGTACCGAGGGCGGCGCCGAGCAGGATCTCCACGAACAGCGCGGCGGCGCACAGCAGCAGGGTCGAGGGGAGCCGGTCGCCGATGAGCGTGGCGACGGAGGTGCCCCGCTGGTAGGACTCGCCGAGGTCACCGGTGAACACCCCCTTGACGTACTCCCAGTACTGCTCCCACAGGGGCGCGGTCAGGTGCAGCTGCTCCCGGATGCGCTCCAGCAGCTCGGGCGTGGCGCGGGGGCCGGCGATACCGCGGGCGGGGTCGCCGGGCACGACGTACAGCAGGGCGAAGGTGGCGGTGACGACGACCGCGATGGTCACCGCGCCGAGCAGCAGCCGCAGCCCCACCTGGCGCGCCGTCCCCCACCAGGCCGCTCCGGAGCGCCCTGACTTGGGGGACACCGTCGCCGGGGACGCGGTGGCCGGGGGGACGGCCTTGGGGGACACGGCCTCGGATGCCTCCCCGGGCGGCGGCGCGGACTCGGGGTGTCCGGTCTTCAGATGTTCAGCCATGAGCGCCTCTCCGATTCCGGGACCATGCGGCTCACGCCCTCGCTGACGAGGACGAAGGACAGCACCAGGGCCACGACCAGGGTGAGCGGGACGAGAAGGAGGCGCGGGGCGAACTCCAATGCCTGGGCGCCTTCGTTGAGCAGGCTTCCGAGCTCGGGGTGGGGGGGTACGACGCCCGCCCCCAGGTAGGAGAGGCCGGAGCCGATGACCACGACGGCCGCGCCGTTCAGGGCGGCGATGTTGAGCAGCAGGGTGCGGATGTTGGGCAGGATGTGGCGGGCCATGACCGTGCGCGGCCGTACGCCGTGCACCAGCGCCGCCTCGACGAACGGCCGGCCGCGCAGCCGCAGCGTCTCGCCGTGTACGAGGCGGGCCGTCCAGGCCCAGTAGAGGGCGGCGACCACGACGACGATGCCGCCGACGCTGCGGCCGACCACGCTGGCCAGGGCCAGTCCGGAGATGACGGTGGGGACGGACAGGAAGACGTCGACGGTCCGCATCAGGACCTGCTCGGTCACCCCGCGGTAGAACCCCGCCGTCAGGCCGACCAAGGTGCCGAGCCCGACGGAGCAGACGTTCGCCAGCACGGTGAACTCCAGCGTGGTGCGCAGTCCGTAGGCCGTCCGGGCCAGCAGATCCCGTCCCAGGACGTCGGTCCCGAGGAGGTAGCCGTGTTCCCCGGCGCCGCGCGGCAGGCCGAGTTCGCTGATGCCGTCCCGGTCGATGTTCAGCGGATCGCCGAACAGCGGCGCCGCCAGGGCGAGGGCCACGAGGGCCGCGAGGACCCCCAGGCCCGCGGCGACGACCGCGCGGGCCCGCCTCAGGCGCCGGGCGGGGGGACACTGCGCGGTGGGACTCTGGGCGGAGGAACTCTGGGCGGAGGCTGCCGCGGGACGCTGCGGCAGGAGGGAAGCGGTCATGGGCTCACCCACAGACGGTCGTAGTAGGACCCCGTCTCGCCCCGCATGTGGTAGTTGCGGACGCGCGGATTGCGGGCGGCGAGGAAGTTGAGGGAGGAGAAGAAGACACCCGGGGGGTCCTCGGAGAGCAGCTGCTCCGCCTGGGCCAGGAGCCTGTTGCAGTCGGTCAGCGTCCGGCTGCGGCGCGCCTCGGCCAGCAGGGCGTCCACGGCCTTGTTGGCGTAACCGCCGTAGTTGCTCGACCCGTCCGAGGCGAAGCAGTTGCCGGCCAGGTCGAGGGCATTGGGGTTGATCATGTACCAGTGCCGGGGGAAGATGTCGCACTGCCCGCCGGCCATGGCCTGGTCCAGGGCGGACTTGGACATCGGGTCGATGGTGACCTCCACCCCGGCCTCCCGCCACTGCTGCTGCACCACCTGGCTGAGCCGCTCCCACGGGGCGGAGCCGTCGTGGGCGAACCGCAGCCGCAGGTCGGTGGCACCGGCCTCGGCGAGCAGGCTCCTGGCCCTGTCGATGTCCCTGCGGTACGGGCGGGCGGTCCGCGGGAAGTCCGGCAGGTGCTTGGGGAAGGGCAGCGACGAGGGCTCCTGGCTGCCGTAGGTGAGCCTGCCCAGCACCTCGGTGTCGGTGGCGTGGTTCAGGGCCTGCCGTACGCGCCGGTCGCGCAGGTGCCGGTGCCCGGTGTCGAGGCCGATCCAGGACGTGCCCTGCAGCGGGATGGGCACCACGTACCGTTCGCGCAGATCCGGTTGGGAGTTGATCTGCGGGCCGAGGGCCACGGGGGCGCCCTCCCCCAGGACGTCGAGCTCTCCGCTCATCAGCTGGCGCAGCTGCATCGCCTGCGCGATGCCCCACCGGTACTCCAGCCGCTCGATGAACGGCGTGCCCTTCCAGAGGTAGTGGGGATTGCGCCGGAACACCGCGCGCTGGCGGCGGCGGTCGTACGAAGTGATCACGAAAGGCCCGGTGCCGACCGGCCTGCGGCCGAAGTCCTTGCCCAGCCTGCGTATCTCCTCCATCGGCAGCGCGGCCGTGAAGGGCTGGCACAGCACACCGGCGAACGTGATGTCCGGGGCGAGCAGCCGCACCTCCAGGGTGTGGTCGTCGATGCGCCTGAGGCCGGAAACGGACTTGCGCTTCCCCGCGTTGACCTCGACGGCGCCTTCGATGGAGAAGAGGTAGCTGGCCGCCCACGAGGCCAGCTCGGGGTCCAGCACCCGGGTCCAGGTGGCGATGTAGTCGTCGGCCGTCACGGCGCGGCCGTGGTGGAACCGCACGCCCGGCCGGAGGTGGATCGTGTAGACGCGGCCGTCCTCGGAGACCTGCGGCAGGCAGGCCGCCGCGCTGGGTGCCGGGCCTCCCGACTGGCCGTCGAACTGGAACAACGGGGTGAACAGCACGCTGGTCGACACCTCCCAGGCGTGCAGGTCGTAGCCGACGGCCGGGTCGTACGACTGGGCCTCCTCGCTCCAGCCGGTGACGACCCGTCCGCCGGTGGCGACGGGCCCCGGAGTGCGGGGCCCCGGGGCCGTGCGGCCCGGGGTGGACGTCCGAGTGACGGCCGCGGCCCGCTCCGGGCGCTTCGCGTCCGTGCATGCGGCGAGCATCAGTCCCGCTGCTCCCAGCCCGAAGCCGTGCAGCAGTGTGCGGCGTCCGAGAGATTCCTTCATGGCACCTCCTCGTCTCTGAGGATCGAATACTTCCAATATTCGAAAGTCACAATCACCATGCGGACGCACAGTAGAAGGGGTGGGGGGTGAATCACAAGACATGCGGCACTTTTCCGGACGGCTGTCTTCGGCCACAGTTCGGTCACGGGACGATGTACGACCGGCGGGCTCGCGGGTACGGCACGGGGGGCGGCGGGGAACGCCGGGGGGAGGGGGTCCGCCTCCGGTGCGTGGCGCGCGGTGCGCGGTGCGCGGTGCGCGGTGTTACCGGCAGGTCCCGCGGGCCGGGTAGGGCACGGGCCGGGTACGGCACGGGCGGGCACGGGCCCGGAGGGAACGTACGGGAGGCTCCGCCTCCGGCCGCGTGGGGGCGCGCGTGCGGCCTCCGTTCGAGGGCCTCGCGGGGCGCGGCGGATGCCCGCGGCGCGCCCGCGATGACGTCGGCCCCGAAGGGCCCGGGCAACGGGGCTGTCAGGGCAAGGGGGCGGGGGGTGGGGGGGCGCGGGGTGTGGGGGTACGCGGATACGCGCACGCGGGATGTCGGTGAGCGCACCCGGCCGCGCCGGGTCATGGGCACGCCCACGACGGCCCGGCGGAGCGTGAGCCGGCCTCCGGCGGCCCGGCGGCTTCCCCGGTACGGCCGGGGCCGGAACCGCCGGTCAGCCGGCGCGGGCGGCCCGCGAGGCGACCGGCCCCGTCCGCATCGGATCACCGGACGGACCGGCTCACCTCACCGGATGACCCCGGCTCACATCAGCACATGGACCGGCTCAGGTAGCGGGATAGAAGTGGGTGAGCGACTGGGCGACGCACGCCGGCTTCTCCGAGCCCTCCAGTTCGAAGGTGAAGGCCCGTGTCATCGCGATGCCGCCCCGGCTGACCTGCCGTATGCCGGAGACCTCGGCGTGCAGGCGCACCCGGCTGCCGACGGGCACCGGCGCCGGGAAGCGGACCCGGTCCGTGCCGTAGTTGAGCGCCATCCCCACCCCGGAGACCCGGAGGAGTTCGGAGAAGAGGGGAACGCCCCAGCTCAGGATCATGTAGCCGTGGGCGATGGTGCGGCCGTACGGACCGCGGGCGGCACGCTCGGTGTCCGTGTGGATCCACTGGTAGTCGCCGGAGACGTCGGCGAAGGCGTCCACCAATTCCTGGGTGACCTCGCGCCATCGGGAGCGTCCCAGGTCGCGGCCGGCGAGCTGGGCGATCTCCGCCATACCGTGGACGGTCAGTGCCATGTCTGGGGGCGCCTTCTCGTGGGGTGCGGACGGTGCACGGGGCTCCTTCACTTCGTGGTTGTCGTGATGGCGGGCCTGAGGCCAGGCCGACGGGCGCGGTCGTGGTCGCGGTCACGGGCGCGGCCGCAGTCGCGGTCGCGGTCGCGGTCGCGGTCACAATCGCGTCGGCGGTCCGGTGTCAGGAGGCCACCCGTTCGAAGACCGCGGCCAGTCCCTGACCGCCGCCGATGCACATGGCCTCCAGCCCGTAGCGGGCCTGTCGCCGGTGCATCTCCCCTGCCAGATGGGCGAGGATGCGCGCACCCGTCGCGCCGAGGGGATGCCCGAGCGAGATCCCGGAGCCGTTGACGTTGATCCGCTCGTGGTCGGCGTCGCTCAGGTCGAGCGCCCGTGTGCAGGCCAGCACCTGGGCGGCGAACGCCTCGTTGAGCTCGATGAGATCCATGTCGGACAGCGCCAGGCCGGCCCGTTCGAGCGCGGTCCGGGTGGCCGGCACGGGGCCGAGGCCCATCCTCGCGGGGGCGACGCCCGCGCGGGCGAAGGACACCAGCCGGAGCACGGGGGTCAGCCCGAGCCGCTCGGCCGTCGCCAGGTCGGTCACCAGGCAGGCGGCGGCCCCGTCGTTCTGGCCGCTGGCGTTCCCGGCGGTGACCGTGGCCTCCGGGTCGGAGTCCAGCATGACGGGTCGGAGCGCCGCGAGTTGCTCCGCCGTGGTGTCCGGGCGCGGATGCTCGTCGGCGGCGACGACGCTCTCCCCCTTCCGGCCGGTCACGGTGACGGGAACGATCTCGTCGTCGAACAGCCCGGCCGCCGCGGCACGTGCGGCACGCTGCTGGGACCTCAGGGCGAGGGCGTCCTGGTCCGCCCTGCTGATGGTGAACTCGCGCCGCAGGTTCTCGGCGGTCTCCACCATGCCGCCGGGCACGGGGTGGTGGACGCCGCCCGCGGTGACCCGCCCGCGTGCCAGCGCGTCGTGCAGCAGCAGTCCGGGCGAGGTGATGCCCCGGCGCCCCTCGTGGGTGTAGAACGGGGCGGCGCTCATGACCTCGACGCCCCCGGCGACCACGACCTCGCTGAAGCCACTGCGGATCTGCATGGCCGCGTCCAGCACGGCCTGGAGTCCGGAGCCGCAGCGGCGGTCGACCTGGGTGCCCGTGACGGACTCCGGCAGACCGGCGTCGAGGGCGGCGACCCGCCCGATCGCGGGCGCGTCGGAGGTCGGGTAGGCGTGGCCGAGGATCACCTCGTCGATCCGCCCGGGGTCGACTCCGCTGCGGGCCACGACCTGCGAGATCACATGCGCGGCCAGCGCGGCGGGCCGCTGGGACGCCAGCGCCCCGCCGAACCGGCCGATCGGTGTGCGCAGGGGTTCGCAGATGACGATGGGGGCGGGATCGGCGGACATCCCTTGTCCTTTCGCCGCGGGTTGGTGTCCCGCCGACCCTCGCACCACCCGCCGAGAAGGTCCAATACTCAATCGCTACGGCATTGAGACCTGATACGTCTCAGTGCCCTCAGTGCCCTCAGGGCTCGGAGGGCCCGCCGAGCCCGGAGGACGCTGAGGACGCTGAGGGGCTCAGCACGGGCGTCGGCAGCGCGGTCTCGGCCACGGCCAGTACGGCACGCAGCGCGGCGGAGGGGTTGTCCCTGCGCCAGGCGAGGGCCGCCCGGAGCCTGATCGGATCGCCCGCCAGCGGCCGGTAGACCAGGCCCGTCTGCTGGATGTGCTGGCAGGAGGTGAGCGTCAGCGTCACTCCCACCCCCGCGGCGACCAGGGCCAGGATGGTGTGCGAGTCGGGCGCCTCCTGCGTCATCCGCGGGGTGAACCCGGCTCTCTCGCAGGTGGCCGCCATGAGGTCGCGCAGGGAGGAGCCCGCGTTGGCGGGGAACCCCACGAACGGCTCCTCGGCCAGGGCTTCCACCGGGATGCGCGTGCGCTGCGTCAGCCGGTGGTCCGACGGCAGGGCGCAGAGGAGTTCCTCCTCGTAGATCACTCGGGTCTCCAGCCCCGGGTGCGTCACCGGCAGCCGCACGAAGCCCACGTCCAGCTTGCCCTCCACGACCCGGGTCAGCGCCGCGTTGGCGTACGTCTGGCCCTCCAGGACCAGTTCGATGCCCGGGTGGGCCGCCCTCACCGCCCTGGTCAGCCGGGGCAGGGCCTCATGGCTGGAGGCCCCGGCGAAGCCGACGGTGACCCGCCCGTACTCGCCCCGTCCGGCCGCTCTGGCCACCCGGACGGCGATGCCGACGTCCTCCAGCACGGTCCGTACCGGGCGCAGGAAGGCCTGGCCGGCGCTGGTGAGCCGTACCGAGCGGGTGTTGCGCTCGAAGAGCTGGACCCCCAGCTCCTTCTCCAGCTGGCGGATCTGCTGGCTGAGCGGCGGCTGCGCCATCTGCAGCCGTCTGGCGGCGCGGCCGAAGTGCAGTTCCTCGGCGACCGCGAGGAACGCCGTCAGATGGCGCAACTCCATGTCGTCCCCCCAGCCCTGTCCGGGTTCGGCCCCGGGCCGAACCCGGCGACTGATCCTCTTGGCATATCAATGTGAGCCTAATTCGGTATTGGACAGTGCTCAATGGCTGTTGGCACGGTGTGAGCCACCTCCTCCCCGGGCGGCTCGCCGGACCGGACCGAGGGGGCGCCACCAGTCGCCACCGACCGGCACCGGGCATCGCCGGTCACCATCGGCCCGCACCGGGCATCGCCGGTCACCATCGGTCGCACCGACCGGCGCCGGGCACCATCACTCGCCACCACTCGCCACCGGTCACCATCGGCCGGCACCGGACGGCCGCACCCGCCGCCGGGAACACCCCCCACCCCACGTGCCCCGCCACCGCGCGGGCCGCGACGGCAGGACGGGGCAGGACGCAGAAACGAGGTCTCACGTGCGCATCAGGATCGTCGGCGCCGGCGTCATGGGACGCGGGATCGCCCAGTGGGCGGCGACCGCCGGTCACACCGTGGAGCTCGGCGACGCCCGGCAGGAGGCGGTCGGCGACGCCCTCGGCTTCGTACGGCGGATGCTCGACCGGTCCGCGGCCAAGGGGCGGCTGACTCCCGAGGCGTCCCGGGCCGCCTCGGAGCGCCTGCTGCCACTGGACGACGCCTTCGCGCCGGGCGACGAGGTCGAACTCGTCATCGAGGCGGTACGCGAGGACCTCGCCACCAAGACGGAGCTGTTCCGGCGGCTGGAGGACGTCCTGCCCGCCCGGACGGTCCTCGCGACCAACACCTCGTCCCTCCCGGTGACCCGTGTCGCGGCGGGGCTGAAGGACCCGACCCGGCTGGTCGGTCTGCACTTCTTCAACCCGGTACCGCTGATGAGGATCGTCGAGGTGGTGCCCGGGATCCTGACCCGGCCCGACATCCCGCCCGCACTCGTCGAACTCGTCCAGGCCACCGGCCACTCGGCGGCGGTGGTCGCCGACACCCCCGGCTTCCTCGTCAACCACGCGGGCCGCGGACTCGTCACGGAGGCGCTCGCCCTGCTCGAGGAGTCCGTGTCCGACCCGGCCGGGATCGACCGCATCGCCCGCGACGTCCTGGGGCTGCGCATGGGTCCGTTCGAGCTGATGGACCTCACCGGACTCGATGTCACCGACACCGTCATCGACACCGTGTGGCGGGGCTTCAGGCACTCGGACCGGCTCCGGCCGTCCTACCTCACCCCCAACCGCGTGGCCGCGGGCCTGCACGGCCGCAAGACCGGCCGCGGCTTCTACGACCACACCGCCGACGCGGACGCGACCCCGCCCGAGCCGCCGATCACCGGAGACCCCGGACGCCCCGTACGAGTGGCCGGGCGGGGCCCGGACGCCGAGGCGCTGCGCCGCGCCCTCCGCGAGGACGGAGCCGCCCTGGAGAGCGGCCGCGACCTCACCGGGCGGGCCGTGGTGCTGGTACCCACCTGGGGCACGACCGTGGCGGAGCGGATCGCCGCCGCCGGGCTGCCCGCGTCCCGCACCCTCGGGGTCGACCCGCTGGCGCTGCCCACCGGCCGCCGGGTGCTCGCCTTCACCCCGGCCACCGATCCGGCCGCCGTCCGTGACGCGCGGGCCGTTCTCGCCAGGGCCGCCCCGGCACGCCCCGACGGCACGGACGGGCACCGCGCCGTCTCGGTCGTCCGGGACACGGCCGGCTCGGTGGCCCAGCGGCTGCTCGCGTCCATCGTCTCGGTGGCGGCCGCCATCGCCGAGCGCTCCATCGCGACCCCCGCGGCGGTGGACACGGCCGTCACCGCGGGCCTGGGATACCCGGCCGGGCCCCTGGCCTGGGGCGACCGGATCGGTGCCGCGCGGATGCTCGCCCTCCAGGCGGGGCTCCACCGCAGCACGGGCGACCCCCGCTACCGGCCCACCCGCTGGGTCACCGAGCGCGTGCACCTCGGACTCCCGCTCACCGAGCCGGGACCGGACCCGGTGGCGCTCGGCGCCACCTCGCCACCTCCGCGCAGCGGAACCACCGAACCCACACACGAACACGAAGGAGACACGGCATGAGTCTGCGGATAGTCGTCTGTGTCAAGTACGTGCCCGACGCGACGGGCGACCGGGGCTTCACCGAAGAGCTGACCACCGACCGGGAGGGGGTCGACGGCCTGCTGTCCGAACTCGACGAGCACGCCGTCGAGCAGGCCCTGCGGATCGCCGAGAACACCGGGGACACCGGGAGCACCGGGGGCACCGGCGGCGCCGGAAGCACCGGAGTCGGCACGAGTGGAGGCGGCGGCGGCACGGGCGGAGGGGACGGGACGGAGATCACCGTACTCACCATGGGGCCCGAGGACGCCCGGGACGCCCTGCGCAAGGCGCTGTCCATGGGAGCGGACAAGGCGGTGCACATCGAGGACGACGACCTGCACGGCACCGACGCGCTCGGCACCTCCCTCGTGCTGGCCAGGGCCGCCGAGCACATCGGCTACGACCTCGTGGTGTGCGGAATGGCCTCCACCGACGGCGGGATGGGGGTGCTCCCGGCGATGCTGGCCGAGCGTCTGGGCGTCCCCCAGGCCACCCTGCTCTCCGAGGTCCGCGTCGAGGACGGCAGGATCACCGGCCGCCGTGAGGGCGACACCGCCACGGAGCTGCTCGAGACGGCGCTGCCGGCCGTCGTCTCCGTCACCGACCTGTCCGGCGAGGCCCGCTACCCCTCCTTCAAGGGCATCATGGCCGCGAAGAAGAAGCCGATGGCCGTGCTCACCCTGTCCGATCTGGGCATCGAGGCGGAGGAGGTCGGCCTCCGGGGCGCGTGGACGGCGGTCGACGAGGCCACCGAGCGCCCCGTCCGCACCGCCGGCACGATCGTCGAGGACGAGGGAGACGGCGGCAGGAAGCTGGCCGAGTTCCTGGCCGGACAGAAGTTCGTCTGAGACGTCCCTCGTTACCGCCCCCACGGCCCCGCTCCGCTCCGCCTCGCCTCGCCCCGGCCCACCGCGCGGCCCCGGCCCGATCAACCGCCGCGGCGATCCGGCTCCGGCCCCGGTCCCGGGCTTCGGCCCACCGCCGCGGCCCCGATCAACCGCCGCCCCGGACCCGGGTCCCGGCCCACCGTTGTGGCAGGCCCGGCCCCGATCCACCGCCCCGCACCCGCAGGAGAGCAATCCCATGGCTGAAGTCCTCGTCTACGTCGATCATGTGAACGGCACCGTCCGGAAGCCGACCCTGGAGCTGCTGACCCTCGCCCGGCGCCTCGGCGAGCCGGTCGCCGTCTTCCTCGGCCCCGGAGTCGGCACCGCCGCCCCCGTACTGGCCGAGTACGGCGCGGTGCGGGTCCTCGCCGCCGATCTGCCCGAGTTCGCCGACCACTTCCTGGTCCCCAGGGTCGACGCGCTGCGGGCCGCCGTCGACACCGCCTCCCCGGCCGCCGTGCTGGTGCCGTCCTCCGCCGACGGCAAGGAGCTGGCCGCGCGGCTCGCGGTCCGCATCGGCTCCGGCCTCATCACCGACGCCGTCGACGTGGAGGCCGGGGAGCACGGCCCGGTGGCCACCCAGTCGGTGTTCGCCGCGGAGTTCACCACCCGGTCCCGCGTCACCCGGGGCGTTCCCGTCATCACCGTCAAGCCCAACTCGGCCGCGCCCGAGGCCGCCCCGGCCGTGGGGACCGTCGAGCAGCTCGCCGTCACCGTCGGCGAGGCGTCCAGGGGCACCCGGATCGTCTCCCGGACTCCGCGCGAGTCCACCGGCCGCCCCGAGCTGACCGAGGCGGCGATCGTGGTCTCCGGCGGCCGGGGCCTCGGCGACGCGGGGAACTTCGCCCTGATCGAGGCCCTCGCCGACTCCCTCGGCGCCGCCGTCGGCGCCTCCCGCGCCGCCGTGGACGCGGGCTGGTACCCGCACACCAGCCAGGTCGGCCAGACCGGCAAGAGCGTCTCCCCGCAGCTCTACATCGCCGCCGGGATCTCCGGTGCCATCCAGCACCGCGCCGGCATGCAGACCTCCAGGACCATCGTCGCCGTCAACAAGGACGGCGAGGCACCCATCTTCGAACTCGCCGACTACGGTGTCGTCGGCGACCTCTTCCAGGTCGTCCCCCAGCTCACCGAGGAGATCGCGTCCCGCAGGAGCTGACCCGTGAGCAAGGCCCCGGACGAAGCCCCGGACGAAGCCCCGGACGAGGCCCCGGACGACGCTCCGGAGGAAGCCCCGGACGAGGCAGCAGACGAGGCCGACAGCTGAGGGCCCCAGAGGCTCAGCCGAGGCCGAAGTACGTCCTGATCGCGTTGAGCATGAGCTGAATGCCGATCGTGGCGACGAACAGTCCGCCGAACCGTGTGACGATGGCGATGGTCTGCGCCGACATCCTCATGCGGTTGACCAGGAGCAGGTGCCCCACCGGGATCAGGGCCACGGTGATGGCGACGGCGATGAGCGCGGCGACCGTGCCCGACCAGCCCTGCCCCGTCGAGGCGATGCCGATGACCGTGGTGATGGCTCCGGGGCCGGCCATGAAGGGGATGGCGTAGGGCACCACGATCGAGTCCTCGGCCGATCTCGGCGCCGGCTCCTCGTGCGCCGCGGCGCCGCCCTGCGCGCGGGTCGGCTCGCCGCCGAAGAGCATCTCGAACCCCATCAGCAGGAGCACCAGACCACCGGCGAAACCGAACGCGGACAGGTCGATGCCGACCAGGTCGAGCACCGGCCTGCCGACCAGGGCTGCGCCGCCCAGGGTGATCGCGATGACCACCATGATGCGGCCGACGTACTCCCGCCGCCGCTCCGGCTCGTTGTCGGTCAGCACACGGAAGAAGAGGCCTCGGATGAAGGGATCGACCAGCAGGATCATCGCGATGGTCGCCTGAACGGTCAGCTCAAGGGTGCTCATTCCGTCGTCTCCCGCTGTCCTGGGTCCAACCTCTCACCGCGGGGCCCGTCACTTCGGTGCCACATCCCCGATGACGCCGATCCGGAAGCCCAGCCACGGATAGGTGTGCCGGTAGAAGAAGTTGTCCTGCGGCTGGAGTCCGACCGCGGAGGGCCACAGCTGGTAGGCCGGCGCGTTCGACACGCCACCGTGCAGCCGCCGCCAGACCCGGCCGAAGTCCTGGCCGGTAGGCGGCGGGGTGATGGTGTCGGTCCACTCGACCGCGTTGCCGCCCTGGTCGAGGGTCCCCCACGGGGAGGTGCTGAGGGCCTGGCCGCCGGTGCTGAGGCTGCCCTGGTAGAGGGCGGCGTAGGTCGCGGGGTCCAGACCGAACGGGTTGACGGTGGCACACTCGTTCGGCGGCACCTGGCCCGGGCACCAGGTGGGTGCCGTGCCACCGGAGGGGTGGTACGAGGCGAGCGGCTGGGTCGACGCGTTGGTGACGTCGCCGGTCGTGGGATCGAGGACGGTGGGGCTGGGGGCGGTCGCGACGCCGTCGCCGAAGACCCCGGCGTTGGTGGGGTACTTCCAGTACGAGTACGTTCCGCCGCCGCTCGGGTCGTAGTAGGCCGCCTTGATCCACTCGTTCTGGCTCGGTACGACGAAGCCGGAGGCCTCGGTGCGGGTGGTGTCCGGGCGGTCGAGGTCGTACATCCCGCGCTCGGTCCGCGGTGAGAGCCGCACCTTGTAGGAGTGGTAGGTGAAGCCGCCCTCGGTGCTGGTGTCCTTGGCGAGGACACGTCCGTTGACGAGGGAGTTGACGAAGCGGGCCGCGTCGAGGAAGTCCGCGAAGCCGTAGGGCTTGTCGGCCCACTCCGGGTGGGCGAGCGAGTAGTGGCGGCCCCGGCGGGCGTCCTCGGCGAACTCGATCTGACCGTACTTGGGCCACGTCTCGCCGCTCTCGTTCTCGTCGTAGAGGCCGCGGCGGTCGCGTCCGTCGGGGTCGGCGGTGTTCAGGAACGCCACCCACTGGGCGACGGTGACCTCGAGCTTGCCGATCTCGTACGGGTAGCCGACACCGCCGACCGTGAGACACCCGCTCGGGGCCACGGGGGCGGCGGCGCAGTCGGGGTAGACGGCGTCGGTGAAGGGGACGACGCTCACCGGGGGGTTGCCGGGGTCGCCGACCTCGGCGGTCGTCACGGTGATGACCTCACCGGCCCGGTGACGGTCGCCTCCGTCGGCGGGTGTTCCCGCGGCGGCGGCCGGAGCGAGCGGCGCCGACAGCACGCACGCCGCTGCGGCGGCCCGGAGGAGGCGGGAGCGGGGGGATGCGAGACGCATGGGCGCACCTGTCCGGTCGTGGCGGGTCGCCCCGCGAGCCGGAGGCGGGCGGGGCGCCCCGTTGATCACAACAACAGCGGCCGCCACAGTAACCCCGACGGCCACGCATCTCGTTCAAGGCGGCACCGAACGCATCGAATGGCCCACACGCATCGGGGGTCCGGGGCGCGATCCGTGCGCCCGCGCCTGGCCGGACGGCCGTACGGGTGGTGCGGACCTGGCCCCGGTCGGCCGGTTCGGTGCGATGAACCGGCCCACGGCAGCCGTCGCGGTGCGATGGACCAGCCCAGGGCAACCGCCCCGGCGGGACGGACCGGCCCACGGCAACCGCCCCGGCGGGACGAACCGGCCCACGGCAGCCACCCCGGTGCCCGGCCTCAGGGGTCGGGCTGCGGCCGTACCGGCCACGTGGCGCCCGTTCTACGCCGCCCCGCAGGTCAGCTTCATCTGCGCTGCCGCATGGTGCGCCCCGATGCGCTCCGCGCTGCCCCAGTCCCGCCCGCGGTCGAGGAGTTGCACCGCGAAGACCTTGTCGCCCTTGACCGGATAGCTCCTGACGGACACCAGCTCGCCACGGTGGACGGTCTGTCGGACACCGAAGCCCGTGTAGCCGGACCGCACATCGTCCGGGTCGGCCAGGACACGGTAGAACGTGGGGTCTCCGGCGGCGTCCGAGGCGCGGTTCGTCCCGGGGACGAACACCGCGAGCGCGCACGTCCGGTAGTCGTCGTCCAGCTCCCAGCTCCAGATCGCGGTGCCGCGCGTGTCCTTGGCCGCGCTGCCCGACATGGGCACGGCGGTGAAGCTGCCGTCGCAGTCGGGGTTGCTGCGGCCGCCCTCGCGAACCGTGTACCAGGCGGCGTCGCCGTTCTCGAACCGGCCCACCTCCCGGTACCCGCCGGTCGTGCACCCCGGTCCCGCCCACTCCTCGAACTGCCCGCCGCCGGGCAGCTCCGTCGGGCCCACCCGCGTCGGGATGCCGCGTCCCGGGGGGTCGGTCTCGGCGGCCTGGGCTTCGTCTCCGGCGTCGTCGTCGGAGCCGGTGAGGAGTGCCGCGGCGGCGATGAAGCAGCCCAGCACCACCACGGTTCCCGCCGCCAGCAGACCCTTGCGGAAGCGGGAGAGCAGCGAGATGCGGCCGGTGACCGTCTCGCGGGCGACCCAGGACGGACCGGAACGCCGCTCGTCCCGGACCACGTATCCGCAGTCGGGACAACTCATACCGGGCAGAGGCGTGTGCCTTTCACTGCCGCACCGTTCGCACGCCATACCAGCAAACTATGCAGGAACCTCGTGCGTCACGGGGCCGGAACCCCCGCGATCCATGTCCCGCTCCCCGGCCGGCCCGGCGCACCACGCCCGTTCAGCTCCTCCCGGTCAGCTCCTCCCGGTCAGCTCTTCCGGGCAGGGCGTACCGCGCGGAAGCTGATAGGGCGCCGCCAGTCGGTAGACACCCGGGCGCGGGGCGAGGAGCTCGGTCCACTCGTCCCCCGCCGTGTCCTCCTCCGCCTTCATCAGGCAGCCGGCGACGTTGACGAACTCCTTCGGCTCGTCGTCCTCCCGGAGCTTCGAGGCCTGGGTCTCCTGCGGCTGCTCCACGCTCCGGCCCTGGTCGTCCACGAGTCCCAGCCACGGCGAGTACGGAACCCGGATCAGTACCCGGCCCGCCTCACGCACATGGATGCGCAGCTCACCGGCGCCCGCCCGGTCCACCGTCGCCGGCGGGTCCGCGAGCGGTGTGGGCTCGCGGACGGCGAAGAGCCGCCAGTTCGCGTCCGACCACACCGGCTTCAGATAGGGCTGGCCGCGCTCGACCAGCTCCGCCTCCTGCCGGGCGCCCGAGTCCGGCTCGCCCGTCGGCAGCACCACGTAGTGGACGGCCCAGCGGTGGAGCCACTCGCGGTAGTTCACGGCGTCGAGCGTGTCGTCGTAGAAGAGGGGATTGCGCTCCATGTCCGCCTGCCGGTTCCAGCCGCGCGCCAGGTTGACGTACGGCGCCAGTGCCGACGCCTCGCGGTGGCTGCTCGCCGGGACGACCTCCACGCGGCCCTTCTCGGCGCCGACCTCCTGCAGTTCGTTCACCAGTGGCGCGAGTTCCCTCGTCCAGGAGGCGGCCGGAGCGGTGCGCACGATGTCGTCGACGCTCTTGAAGCCGATCCACGCGTTGAGCCCGGCGAAGGCCAGGACGACCGCGTACCACCTGCGTGAGCGCGGCACGGCGTACGGCAGCGCCGCCAGCAGCACCACCCCCGCGAACAGCATCGCGAGCCGCGAGACGTTCGAGCCGATCTGCGAGTCCACCAGGAAGGTCAGCAGCGTACCGGCGGAGTACACCCCGGCGGCGGTCCGGACGGTGCGCCAGTCCGGCGGTACGAGGACCAGGACCAGCACCCCGAAGAGGAACGGCAGCGACGTCGACCCGAGCGACATGGGCTGCGTGCCGGAGAACGGGAACAGCCACGCCGACAGGACCACGACCGCCACCGGGGCGATCCCCAGTGCGTAGGCGCCCGGACGGCGCTTGTTCAGGAACAGCGCCGCGGCGACGACTCCGAGGAACAGCCCGGCGACCGGGCTCGACGCGGTCGCGAGTCCGGCCAGCGGTGCGGCGACCGCGGCCTTCGCCCACCGTTTCCGCCGCCAGCGGTACGGCCAGCAGAACACCGCCGCGACCGCGCCGATGGCGAACACCATGCCCAGGCCGAACGTGACCCGCCCCGACAGCGCGTTGCAGAAGAACGCGAACACTCCCGCCAGTGCGCAGGCCAGCGGGTTCCGGACCGCCCTCACCCGGGTCAGGATCAGCGCGGTCAGCGCGGTGGAGAGGGTCCCGACGACCATCATCGTCGTGCGCACGCCGAGGAGGGACATCAGGTACGGGGACACCACGCTGTACGAGACCGGGTGCATGCCGCCGTACCAGGCGAGGTTGTACGCGGAGTCGGGGTGGCGGCCGACGAACTCGGCCCAGGCGTCCTGCGCGGCGATGTCACCGCCGCTGTTGGCGAAGAGGAAGAACCACCCGAGGTGCAGGAAGGCCGCCAACGCGGTCGCCGCCAGGACGGGACGGCGCGCCGACGCGCCGGCGAACCTTCGGACGGCGAAGCGTGCGGCACTGACCCGCGAGGCGATGACACGCGAGGCAGTGGTCCGCCAGGCGGTGACCCGCGAGGCGCGCGAGACCGTCGACCCGGGAGCGGTGGGAATCCGGCGGGACGAGGGAGCCTCGGGCCCGACCGGACCATGAGGCGCGGACGCCTCCGAAGAACCGGCAGGCCCACGGACCGATGGAGCCTCGCAAGAACCGGCGGACCTAAGGGCCGGTGGGGCCTCGCAAGAACCGGCAGGCCCACGGACCGGTGGAGCCTCGCAAGAACCGACGGACCCAAGGGCCGAGGGGATCTCGGAGGAATCGGCAGGCCCATGGGGCGCTGGGATCCCCGGTGTTCCCGGTACCCCCGAGAGCCCAGTGGCCTCACGCGACACCGGGACCGCGGCGGACGCGAGGGACACGACGGCGCCGGGGGACACGGGGCACCCGGGGGCGGCAGGGCACGCGACGGACTCGGGGGATCCGGAATCCTCCCCTATTCGCGGGTCCTTCGCGGCTCGTGGCCCCCTCGCGGCGCTGCTCTCGTCCGCGCGGGTGGGCTCGACGGTGGTCAATGCGGCTCCCGTGGTCGCTTCCCATGCTCGGGGACGCCGTCCCGGCTTCGCGAGTTGCCCCGTACCGGGGACGCCGCGATCCGGGGACGCTAGCACGGTGCTGGTGCGGCGGACGGGGGCACGGAGGTCCGTGCCCCGTCCGGCCGCCCGATGTCAGCCCAGGCGGGTCAGCCTGGCGCCGAACCCGGGCTCCGCGAGCTCCTGCTGGAGGGCCACCGGCACGGCGACCTGGCTCGCGCCCTCGCCGACGGTCAGCGAACCGACGACCGTGCCGGGCGGGGCCTCGTGCGGCAGGACCTTGTCACCGTTCGTCAGTTCCAGCTTCACCGTGAGACCGGACCAGCCGACCGCCCGCACGTCCTTGGTGGCCACGACCGGGACCGAACCACCCAGGCCGTCCTCGACCACGCCGACGACCTGGCCCTTCTTGACGATCGTCGCGTTCTTCAGGGCGTCCTGGGTCGCGAGCATCAGCTCCTTGCTCGCGTTGATCGCGGTGCCGAGGATCGGGGTGTCGTACTGCGCGAGCACGGCGCCGACGATCAGCTGGTCCGTGTCACCGACCATCTTGTGGGCGGCGAAGAGGAGATTGCCGCCCGCCTTGGTGGTGCTGCCGGTCTTGATGCCGAGGGCGCCGTTGTAGGGCGGCAGTTCGTTGTAGTTCCGCCATGTCTTGCCCGACGGGTCCGTCCACTCCGGCAGCTTGGTGATGTCCATCAGGGCCTTGATCTCGACCAGCTTCAGCCCCAGCTTGACCTGGTCCTCGGCCGTGCTGACCGTCGTCGCGTCAAGCCCGGACGGGTCCGTGTACGTCGTGTTCTTCATGCCGAGTTCCTCGGCGGCGGCGTTCATCTTCTCGACGAACGCCTTCTCCGAGCCGGAGTCCCAGCGAGCCAGCTGACGTGCGATGTTGTTTGCGGACGGAATCATGATCGCCGCCAGGGCGTCCCTCAGGCTGATCTTGTCGCCCTTCTTGACGGTGTTGAGCGTCGACTCGTTGTCCGTCTTGTCGAGCTGTCCGTCCGACTCCCCCTTGGCGTCGATCTCGATCATGGGCCCCGCCTCGCCCGGCTTGAGCGGGTGGTTCTTGAGGATCACGTACGCCGTCATCGCCTTGGTCACGCTCGCGATCGGCACGGGCTTCTGCTCGCCGGAGGAACCGAGCGTGCCGAGTCCGGACGCGGCCATGTACGCCTGGCCCTTGGCGGGCCAGGGCAGCTGCGGGGCGGCGCCCTCGAAGGCGTACGCCGGCTCGGCCGTCAGCGAGAGCGTGGGCTCCGGGAGCGGACGCAGGGTCTGTACGACTGCGAAGACGATCAGGAGCAGCACGACCAGGGGCGTCCAGATCCTGACCCGCCGCAGAAGAGTGCGGACCGGAGTCTGCGGGGGCGGCGGGGTGTTGGTCAGCTCGGCCAGCAGATCGAGCGGCGGCTTGGGCGGCAGGGGCTGCTGCCGCGTGCGCTCGGGCTCGGTGAGCGACGAGGGCGAGGGGGCGGCGTACCCGCCGGGCACGGCCGGCTTCGCGGCGGGCGGGGCCGGCTTCGCGGCGGAGGCGGCGGGCTTCGGGGCGGAGGCGGCGGGCCGTACGTCGTCGCGCCGCAGCGGCACGAACGTGCTGGTCCGCTCGGCGGCGGACTCCGAGGCACCTTCGGGGGCACCGCCGGAGGTGCGGCCGGAAGCAGGCTCGGAGGTGGACTCGGAGGTCGGCGCCGAGGCGGCCTTGGCCCCGGACGCGGACCCGGACGCGGACCCGGACGGGGGCTCGGGGGCGGACGCGGGCTCGGGCACGGCCTTGGAGGTGGACGCGGACGCCGCCCCGGTGGCCGGGGCGGCCCCGGACGCTCCCGCCCCGCCGGACGGGCCCGCGGAACCGGTGGCGCCCGCGGGGCCGGGACGGTCCTCGGGTTCCGCCACCGGCTTCGCGGCGGGCTTCCGCTCGGGCTTCACCGGCCCGCCCGGGGGTGCGGTGACCCTGAGCGCCGTGGTGCGCTCGGCCTCCCGCTCCGATCCCGCACTCTCGGAACCCGTGCGCTCGGAACCCGACCGCGCGGCAGCCGTGGAGGGCTCGGCGGACTGCCTCGGTGCCACGGGTGTCGGGGGGACCTTCAGCGCGGTGGTCGGCTGGTCCACGGCAGGCCGGGGCGGAGCCTTGCGGGCAACCGGCGGCCGGTCCGCGGCGTCGTCGCCCTCTTCACCTTCACCGGCCCTGGCCGCACCCGCCGATGCGACAGCCCCGGCGACGCGGGCGGTGTCGGCCGGGCCCTCCGCGGCAGCGTCCGAGGCTGCGGCGGCGTTCCTCTCGGCCGTCCGGGACGCGGCCCAGCGGGGCGTCCTGGCCCCGGCGCCGTCCCCGGAACCATTCTCGTCTCCGCCCTCGCCCCGGCCTCCCCGGCCGCTCGGGTCGCTCGGGTCGCTCGGGTCGCCGGCGTCCGCGTCCGAACCGGCCGACGGTTCGCCGTCGACCGACCTGCGGGGTGCGGGCGCCGTGGGCTTCTTGCCGCCCTCGCCGGCCGCCTCGGGTGCGCTGCGGGCGACTTCAGGAGTGCCCTCGTCGGTGGCCCCGCCGTCGCCGGCCTCCGCCTCCGCGGTCTCGTTCGCGGAGTCCTGTGCTCCCTCGTCCGCGCCGGAGAGCCATGCGGTCACGGCTTCGCGGAGGCGGTCGCCGTCATCCGGCGCACGCTCGTCGTCGTCGGCGGAGGGCCGGCCCTCGGAGGCGACGGAGCCCGTCTCGGCGCCGGAACCCGACACGGACCCGGATGCGTCCCCGTCCGTGTCGCCGTCCCCGCCCCCGTCCCTGTCCCTGTCCCTGTCCCTGTCCGTTCGCCTGTCCCTGTCCCTGTCCCCGTCCGTGCCCGAGGACACCGGCCGAGACGACTCCGACCGATCCGACGGCTCCGACGGCTCCGACGGCAGCGTCCTGAACACCGCCGTGGGCTGGTCGGCACGTCCTTGGGTGGGCGCCCCCGCCGAACGGGCCACGGCAAGCCGCGGATCACGTTCGCCCGGAGTCGTCTCCCCCGACGACTTCTGCTGCTCCGACTTGTCGGGGGACTCGCCCGCCACCGTGCCTCCTCCGTGCCTCAAACCTGAACCCGCCGTGACGCTGGTACCACCCGCACCACTGTCCGAACCTTCTGCCAGTGTCCTGTGTGAGCCCCTTGGCCCCGTGCTAGACGAGAACGACATACCTGCCGGTTCCCGTACGAAGCACCCAGGCGCTCTCGACAGACCAATGTGAGAGGCGTCACCCTGTCATTCATCCACGCGGGGAGGCATGGATGGGCAGGAGCCGCAGAACACTTCCGGAGGAGCTTCTGCTGCTCGCTCTGGACCCGGCCACGGGTACCACAGCGCAGCCGCAGTCGCTCGACCTCGGCCTGGCCGGAGCACAGCTAGTGGAGCTGGCCCTGGCAGGACGGATAGCCCCAGACGGGGATCGTATCGCCGTGGTGATGCCACGGCCGACAGGAGATCCGACCCTGGACTCCGCACTGGAGCTGCTGCGCAGGCGCGGCAGTCCGGTCCGGGCGGTCCACTGGATCGGCGGGCCCCGGCTGGGGTTGCGCCAGACCTACCTTTCACATCTGGAAAGGTGCGGCATGGTCCATGCCGTGGCGGGACAGATGTGCGGGGTGCTGCCGACGACTCGCTACCAGGCGACGGACACGGCGATCAGCCGGGAGATCAGGTCCCGGCTGGACAGCGCGATCCGCACCGGCGTACCGCCGGACCCGAGGACGGCTGCGCTCGCCGCTCTGGCGCACGCGGTCGGCCTGGGCAAGCACCTGTATCCCGGCAACGAGGGGCGGTCCTCCCGCTCCCGCCTCCGGGATCTCATCAGGCACGACCCCATGGGCGGACTCGTGGCCCACGCCGTGATGGACGTTCAGAACGGTGTGGCCGCGCAGCCGCGCCGTGGGTCGGCAGCCCCCGGCAGGCAACCGGCCGTACAGATGCCGGCCCGCCGGGGCGGCATGGCCCGCGCCGCCGCCCACTAGGGCGCCAGGTACGGGTACGGGCCTGGCGCGCTGACGCGCACTGACGCGGACGGGCACTGACAGGCACAAGCAGGCGCGGGCACGCACCGACACGGATTCGCGTGGGGTGCCCGCGGCCGTGGACGCGGGCACTCGCTCGCGTGCCGGCCGGGAGATCCCCGGCCGCCGATGTCGCCCCGAGCCCGGTACGGGAGCCGCAGAGGGCGCGGGGCAGTCGTACATACGACTGCCCCGCGCCCTTGCTGTGGCGTGCGATCGCACCGTCAACCCGAGACCTCACGCGCACCCGTTCCCGCGAAGCCGCCCGCCACCCATGGGCATTCAGCGTGCGCCGTGGTAGGCGACGGCGAGCCGGAACCAGCTTCGCCAGTCGTCGGGCGAGTCCTCGGCCTATCCGCGCAACGCCGTACAATCCGGGACAAATGGTCCTGATACACCGCAACGTACCGCAATGCACCGCAATCTCCGCGCAGATGTCGACGTCGCTCTTTCGCCCCGCGGGCGGCCGGAGGCTTTGTCCCCCGCATTGTGCGCGCGTGTCGTCGTTTTCCAGCGCGGGCACCACCTTTGGTGGCAGTCTGCTGAGACGTAGATACGCACAGCAACAGGACCGCTAAAGCAGTCCGCAGCCGGAGGTGCAGTTCCCGTGGCGTCCAACGTCAACCCCACCGTCAGGCGCCGCCGTTTGGGCCAGGAGCTGCGCCGCCTCCGCGAGCTCAAGGGCATGACCGCGGAGGAGGTGGCGGATCGCCTGCTCGTCTCCCAGTCGAAGATCAGCCGACTGGAGAACGGCCGGCGGTCGATCAGCCAGCGTGATGTGCGCGACCTCTGCGGAGTGTACGAGGTCGAGGACCACCGCGTCGTCGACTCACTGATGCAGATGGCCAAGGACTCCCGCCAGCAGGGCTGGTGGCACGCCTTCGGCGACATCCCCTACAGCGTCTACATCGGCCTGGAGACGGACGCGGCCAGCCTCCGGGTCTACGAATCGCTGATCGTGCCGGGCCTGCTCCAGACACGCGATTACGCCCATGCGGTCATCGAGGGGATGTGGCCCGAAGCCACTCAGAGCGAGATCGACAAACGCATTCAGATCCGGCTCAAGCGACAGGACCGCCTCACGGATCCCGACAACCCACTCCGGTTCTGGGCTGTCATCGACGAGGCTCTGCTGCGCCGCGTAGTCGGCAATGACCGGATCATGGCAGACCAACTCAAGCATCTCGCGGAGCTGAGCATGCAGCCGCATGTGACGTTGCAGGTCCTGCCCTATTCCGTGGGGGCTCATCCTGGCATGTACGGAAAGTTCGTCATCCTGGAGTTCCAGGATGCCATGGACGCCAGCGTCGTCTACCTCGAGGGCGTGACCAGCGACCTCTACCTCGAGAAGCCAAATGACGTACAAAGCTACACAGTCATGTACGAACACCTTCGGGCCAAGGCGCTCAGCGCCGAGCAGTCGATGGAATTCATCCACCAGGTAGCGGAGACCTACGGAGGCTGACCGGGAGGGCAGGCACCGTACACTCATGAGCTCAGGCTGAATAGACTTCGAGTAAAAATGCCATCCGGATGGGTGAACGCACCGCACCCCAGGGGATGCTGCGGCGTAGCTTCGATCTCGGGGCCGTTGGGGACAGCGGCTCGAGGCACCCGCACACCTGGCACAACCATCGGAGTCACTATGCACATCCGGCAAGCTGCGTCCCTGACGGAATGGACCAAGTCCTCGTACTCCGCCGTCAACGGCGACTGCGTGGAGATCAAGTTGAAAGACCAGAGCTTGGTTGCCGTGCGCGATTCGAAGGCGCACCACCGCCCGCCGCTGGGCTTCACCGCGGAGACGTGGTCGGCGTTCATCACCGGGATCAGCCGCAAGGGCTGACTGGCAACCCTGGCCGACCACGTCTCTGCAGAACCTGCAGTCAAGCCCTCTCGACCGGCCCGCCGTCCTGGCCGAGGGGGCTGCCTTCTGCCCCGGTCCCGCCCAGGTCGTTCACAACGGCGCGAGTCCTGATGGTCACAGGATCACTGTGACCAAGAACCCGCTCACACAGCGGGAGATTCCGGGCAGCCAGGGCGGCCGCCTCCGCGACAGGGCCGCTCGCGGCGAGAGAGGCAGCGAGGCCTGCCCGATTGGCCAGCACGTACGGATGCTCAACACCAAGCACTTTCTCCTGCCCTTCGACGACGCGTCGCGCAAGGATGATGGCCTCATCACTGCGCCCGCGCTTCTCCAGAATCCAGCTCAGGAGGACAGTCGCCGAAAGGGTGAGGTAGTGCTCCGCACCGTGGATCCGCTCGCGGTCTGATACCGCCTTACGAGCCGCTGCCTCCGCTTGCTCCCATCGACCGAAGGCGTAGAGTCCGTACGCGTAATTGTGGCGAGCCGTCACCGTTGTGAAGGATTCCGCCCCCAGGCGCTCCTCACACGTCGCGACCGCAGCGGGCGCGAATTCGTCGAACTCTTCCTTCGTTTCAGGATGCGCCAGATACTCGACCAGAAGGGCACGCACATGCAGAGTGTCAGGGTGATCGGGGCCCAGAATCCTCGTTCGGATCGCTTCCGTCTCCCGAAGCGACGTCACGCAATCCTCGAGCCTTCCCAACTGACCAAGCGGCTCGTGAATGTCCTGCAAACTCGCCAGCGTTTCACCGTGCTCCAGGCCAAGAAGGCGAACCCGAGCCTCGAGAACATTCCGGTGCAATCTCTCGGATTCCTCGAATCGACCCAGCCGGAACAGCGCAAGGGCCAACCGATGACGAGCCCTCAACGTCACTCGATGGTCCACACCCAACTGCCGCTGGCCTACCTCGGCTGCAGAACGGGCCATCGAGGATGACGCGTGATAGTCGCCCATCTCGAACGTCAGGCCAGCCAATCGAACGGCCAGCTCGACCGCTTGCAGGGCAACCTCCGAAGCAGGAACCCGACGGAGCAGACTCACCACGTGAGGCGCCAGCCACCCAACTCCACCGGCCACCCGAGCCTCACGGAGTGTCTCGGGGAATTCCTCGGCAAGAAGGCGAAGCGCCGACGTCGTGAGGAGTACCCTCTGGTCGTCCGGTACCGAGGCGGCGATGCTGTCCAGCAGTACCCCGTGAGCCCTGACGCACCTAACCCCGGCGCCACCCCGCTCGATGTCCACGAGCGCGATCAGGGAATGGTCCAGGAGGCCTCGCAGGGCGACCTCCACCCGGTGCCCCTGCAGAGAGGGGGCGGCATGACCCAGATCGGTCGCGGCCAGTTTCCGTGGATGGAGTAACGCCAGGGGCAGCGGGTCTGGACTGAAGCACGACAGCAATCGCATGAGCGTGACCGATTCAGGCACTCCGGCCCTCTCCAGCCTGTCGAGAGAGATCTGCCACGTCCTACCGACCAAGTGCCTCGCATCCCTTTCGGAATCCGCCCCCCGGTCAATCAATTCCGTGGACTCGTCCTCAAGATGGCGTTGGTAGTCACTCATGGACCAGCTCTCCAAGAGTTGCCGAGACAGGAACGACCCTGCCAGCGTCAGAGCCAAAGGTAGGCAGTCCAGCCGCTGAGCCATGGAACGAGCCTCTTCGAATGTGCCGGAGTCGGGTGCGAGATCACGAAGGATGAGTGCGGCGTCGTCCACCGGGAGAGTGCCTACCCGGTGCAACCGCGCCCCCTGCCATACCGGCGACGTACCCTGTCTCGTGGTGACGACGACGGTCCCCTGGCGACTGGCCCGCAGCCACCCACCCTCTTCCAGCACTGCGGGATCGTCCGCGTTGTCCAACACGAGAACCCACCTCTGCGGCGAGCTGTCCAGGTAGTGCCAGACGAGATCTGCTGCCGCACGCTGGCCCGCGTAGGCCGCAGCCAATTCCACGGCCTGCGCACCTCGATCTGCGGCCACGGCCAGCATGCCCGCCCTCAACGTGGCTCGCTCTGATGCGCTGACCCAGAGACCGACAGTGTCGAGATGACTTGTCACCGCATGGAACAGCGCCTGTGCGACTGCAGTCTTACCGCATCCCCCCGTCCCGTGAAGCACGTGGATCCCTCCGTGGCCACCAGCAGCCTCAAGTAGTCCTGCCATGAGGGCCTTACGATCCCGGAGGTGGCGCGGCATCCTTCCGACGAGCGGCAACCGCACGGAATCGGGTGCGACCAGCCCATTTCGCAGCCCGTCCGTAGCGGCGTGAACGATGCTGCGCGGTACTGACGAGCCCGAAAGCGATTCGGCCTCGCCGGCCCCGTAGTAGTGATGGTGTTCCGTGATGTGCTGGTCGCCCGTCGTCTGATACACGCGCCCCTGACCTGACGCACGGCCGTTTACCGCGCACTGCGCGCGTGGCGGCTCGGTCACCTCTCTGTAATGTGCTGGTCGCGGCCGGCTTGATAGACGCGTCCGCTCCCTGACGCTTCGGCCCTCATCTGAACGCTCCTCGTCTGGACCTGCTCATCCGGGTAAAGGTCCGCGAGAATCCGGCGAAGCTCCACCGCAACGTCCGGCCGGTCGCGAAGAAGACGGCGAAGGCGGCCCGCCCACTCCTCGCACAGTTCCCGCTCGACCAGCGTGTCGCCGTTCTCCCGCGCGAGCAGGAGATCGTCCCGAGCGGCTTCCAGTTCCCCCTCCACGCCCTCTGCGCGCGAGGGGCTGACCCGCCGCCACAGCGCGACGACTCCCTCCCGAGTTCTCTCCCACGCATCAGTGGCCATAAGTGTCACCACTGCAGTGCCGGCGGTGCGCGCGAGATCCATCATCTCCGCTTCCACGCAAGTCCCCCTTGCCCAACCGTCCGCCTGTCAGAAACAGGTCCGAACGACCACAATAGGTGGGACTGCGATCACTGTCAGGTGGTTGCGTGCCCTGCACATCGCCCCGACCCGTGGCAGAGGCGTGGGCCGGAACATGGTCGCCATCGCCGCAGGGGAGGCGGCGGCGTCGTCCTCCGGCGAGAGTCGCTTCGCCAGTTCCCGCGACCGCAGCCATTCCCGTGGCTCCGCCCGCCGCTGCGGACTCTCCGCATCTGTCACCTCCACGGTCAGGCATACGTAACGGATAGTGGAGCGCAGGGTAGTCGCACGACCCTCGGCACCGTCCCGGTAGAGGGTCACCTAATCGTCCTGGGACGCGGCGACAAGAGGGCGGGCGTGGTGGACGCGGCCACCGCGATCGAGTCGCTTGCCGGTCCCGACCGTCCAGCGAACGTGGTCGTCGAAACGCCCCCTTGGGGTCCTTGCGGTGAATCAGAGTGTTGCTTCCTGCAAGCCCTTGGGTGATCCAATAGGTGGTGGTTCAGCAGCCTGCGGTGACCGACTGCGCCAACGCCGACTTCTCCCGGACAGCGCAGCAGTTGCACAGCGCGGGTCGAGACCCGGCACCATCGGGGGGCGCCGTGGCGCCAGGAGCCGACCGCCGTCAGCCGCGCGGGTAGCGCTGGAGCCAGCCGGGGGCCGAGACGGCGGGGCCGTGGAGCGCGGGCCCCTGGGTCATCTCCATGGCGAAGTCGTCGGCGAGTTCGAGAATGGTGGAACGCCCCTCGAGTTCCGCCAGCCAGGCGGGCGGGAGAGCCGTCTCGCCGTGAAGCGCGCCGAGGAGGGCGCCACAGAGGGTGCCGGTGGTGTGTGAGGCGCCGTCGTGGTTGACCGCGAGACGGAGCCCGTGCCGGACGTCCTCGCTGACCAGGGTGCAGTAGACGGCGACGGCCAGGGCGTCCTCCGCGTTCTCGGGGTCGCCGAGGGCGTCGATACGGGTGGGGCTCGGGATGCCCTGGCGTACGGCTCCCAGGGCCTGTTTGAGCGCGTCGCTCACGGGCTGGTGGCCCGGCCTGGGCGTGAGGAGGGACAGCGCCCGCTGGACGGACCCGTCGACGGTCTCACCGCGGGCCAGCCCGTGCACGATCACCGCGAACGCACCGGCCGAGAGATATGCCGTGGGGTGTCCGTGGGTCTGTGCGGCGCACTCCACGGCAAGCTGGCAGACGAGATGGGGTTCCCAGCCCACGAGCAGTCCGAAGGGCGCGGAGCGGACGAGCGCGCCGGCGTCCCGGGCGGTGGGGTTCTTGGGCCTGTCGATGGTGCCGAGGGTCTCGTCGGCGAGACCGGTGAGGCAGGCGGGAGCCGGATCGCGGCGGGTGTAGAGCCATTCCTCGCGGGCGAGCCAGCCGTTGTCCTTGCGGCGCTCGTCGGGGCCCCAGTCCCGCTGCGTGGCCGCCCAGCGAAGATGGGCGCGGTGCACGTCGGTCGGCGGGTGCCAGGCGCCGGTGTCGCGACGGACCTGGGCGCGTATGAGGCCGTCGACCGTGAAGAGGGTCAGCTGGGTGGCTGCGGTGACGGCGCCGCGGCGGCCGTACGCGGGGGCGAGGTCGGCGACCCCGTCGGGGCCGTGGGCGGCGCGGATGTCGTCCAGCGACAGCGTTGCCACCCCGGCGCCGAGGGCGTCGCCGACTGCCCCGCCGAGCAGGCAGCCGCGCACCCGGGAGCGGAAGTCCTGCTGCTCGGCACGTCCCCAGACGGCTGCGGCTCCGGTTGTCACGCGGCTCCCTCCCTTCTCGTGCGCAGCACTTTAATCGACCGTGACGGATCGCTTCATGGGCGGAATCCGGCCTCGACGACCAGTGAAGCGGAATGCGGCGGCCGGCCTCGGTCCCGGTCCGGCCACGGCCCACGCGCGTGGCCCGACGGCCCTGAGGCGAGGCACCCTTTCCACCCCCTGGGGCCCCTTCGCGGGCGGCGCCGTGACGGCCCCTCCCGGGCATCGCGACACCGGTCCTCGCAGGCGTCACGGCACCGGCCGGCCCTTCGCGGGCGTCCCGCGAGCTCCTTCCCCGGCGTCTCCGCGGACCCGTTCGCGGGCATCGTCGCGCGCCCGCTCTCCGGCAGGCACCGTCAGGGCGCCCGCACTTCACAGGCGCCGTCACGAGCCCGTTCTCCGCAGGCACCCTCACGCGCCGGTCCCGCGAGGCGGCCCTCGACAAGCGCCGTCACGGGCCGCCCCTGCTCGCCCGCCTTCCGCGGGCACCGTCACGAGCCGGCCCCGCGTCCCTGCCCTCAGCAGGCACCGTCACGAGCCCGTTCGCGGACGCCGTCACGGACGCTCAGCCCTGGGGCAGCACCGGCAGCAGCTCCGGGAGGTGGCCGTCGGAGTCCGCCGCGGTGCGTCGCCGCTCCGCCGGAACCTCGCCGTACAGCGTCGTACGGGGCCGGGACGGGCGTCCGGCGGCCTCGGCGATGGCGGTCAGATCGCGGATCGACCGGTACGAGCCGTAACTCGACCCGGCCATCCGGGAGATGGTCTCCTCCATCAGGGTGCCGCCGAGGTCGTTCGCGCCGGAACGCAGCATCTGCGCGGCTCCGTCCGTCCCGAGCTTCACCCAGCTGGTCTGGATGTTGGGGATGTGCGGGTGGAGCAGCAGCCGGGCCATCGCCGTGACGGCCCGGTTGTCCCTGGCCGTGGGCCCGGGCCGGGCGATGCCGGCCAGGTAGACGGGCGCGTTGGTGTGGATGAAGGGCAGCGTCACGAACTCGGTGAAACCGCCCGTCTCCCGCTGGATGCGGGACAGCGTGCGGAAGTGGCCCAGCCAGTGCCGGGGCTGGTCCACATGGCCGTACATCATCGTGGACGAGGACCGGATGCCCAGTTCGTGGGCGGTGGTGACGACCTCGATCCAGGTGGCGGTGGGGAGTTTGCCCTTGGTCAGCACCCAACGGACCTCGTCGTCGAGGATCTCCGCGGCCGTACCGGGGATGGAGTCCAGCCCCGCCTCCTTGGCGGCGGTCAGCCACTCGCGGATGGACAGACCCGTGCGCGTCGCGCCGTTGACGATCTCCATCGGGGAGAACGCGTGCACATGCATGCCGGGCACGCGCTGCTTCACGGCGCGGGCGATGTCGAAGTACGCGGTGCCGGGCAGGTCGGGATGGATACCGCCCTGCATGCACACCTCCACGGCACCGACGTCCCACGCCTGCTGGGCCCGGTCGGCGACCTGGTCCAGCGACAGGGTGTAGGCGTCGGCGTCGGTACGGCGCTGGGCGAACGCGCAGAAGCGGCAGCCGGTGTAGCAGACGTTGGTGAAGTTGATGTTGCGGGTGACGATGTACGTGACGTCGTCGCCCACGACGTCACGGCGCAGGTCATCGGCGATCGAGCAGAGCGCGTCCAGCGCGGGCCCGTCGGCGTGCAGCAGGGCGAGGGCCTCGCCGTCGGTGAGCCTCACCGGGTCGTCCGCGGCCGTGGCCAGGGCCTGCCGCACGTCGGTGTCGATCCGCGACGGCACCATGCCGGGCGCCGCCGCCTCGCGCAGCGCTCCCCAGTCCCCGTACACCTCGTCGAAGTCCTCGCGGCGGTCCGAGCTCCGCCCGTCGGTGTCGATCGTGCGGTGCAGATCGGTCCGTCCGCTCGCGGTGAAGCCCTCGTCCGGCTCCTGCCAGGGCAGGCCCGCGGGCGTCGCCTCCTCGTCCGCGAGACCGGTGCCGGGATCGGCCAGGGCCCGTACGTGCGGCAGCAGCCGGGGGTCCAGCCAGGGTTCGCCGCGCCGGACGAACTCCGGGTACACGGCGAGCCGCTCCCGCAGCCGGAAGCCGGCGGCCGCCGACCGCTCGGCGAGCACGTCGATCTGGGGCCAGGGGCGCTCGGGGTTGACGTGGTCGGGTGTCAGCGGGGACACCCCGCCCCAGTCGTCGATACCGGCGGCGATGAGCCGGCCGTACTCCTCGTCCACCAGGTTCGGCGGCGCCTGGAGGCAGCCGGAGGGGCCCATGACGTGCCGGGCGACGGCGATGGTGGCGACCAGGTCGTCCAGCTCGGCGTCCGGCATGCCGCGCATGGCCGTGTCGGGCTTGGCGCGGAAGTTCTGGATGATCAGTTCCTGGATGCCGTGGTAGGCGCGGGAGACCCGGCGCAGCGCGAACAGCGAGTCCGCGCGCTCCTCGTACGTCTCACCGATCCCGATGAGCAGCCCGCTGGTGAACGGGACGGAGCTGCGCCCGGCGTCCTCCAGCACCCGCAGCCGCACCGCCGGCTCCTTGTCGGGCGATCCGTGGTGCGGGCCGCCGGGCTCGGACCAGAGCCGGGTGGCGGTGGTCTCCAGCATCATGCCCATGGAGGGCGCGACGGGCTTGAGCCGCTGGAAGTCCGTCCAGGTCAGCACGCCGGGGTTGAGGTGGGGCAGCAGCCCGGTCTCCTCCAGGACGCGGATCGCCATGGCCCGTACATAGGCGATGGTGTCGTCGTACCCCTCCGCCTCGAGCCACTCGCGCGCCTCGGGCCAGCGGTCCTCCGGCTTGTCGCCGAGGGTGATGAGCGCTTCCTTGCAGCCCAGCTCCGCCCCGCGCCGCGCGATGTCCAGCACCTCGTCGGGCGACATGAACGGCCCCAGGCCGGCCCGGCGGAGCTTGCCGGGCACGGTGGCGAAGGTGCAGTAGTGGCACTTGTCCCGGCACAGTCGCGTGAGCGGGATGAAGACGCTCTTCGAGTACGTGATGACCCCGGGACGCCCCGCGGCCTCCAGACCGGCGTCCCGCACCCGTGCCGCGGACGCGCACAGGTCCTCCAGGTCCGCGCCGCGCGCCTGCAGCAGCACGGCGGCCTCGCCGGCGTCGAGCGCGACACCGTCCCGGGCCCGCCTGAGAGCACGGCGCATGGCGTTGGCGGCCGGACGCCCCGCCTGGTCTCCGGCCCGGTCTCCGCCCTGGTGATCCGTCATGCAGCGAGCATACGAGCGCGGTCCGACAGCGGAACGGGGGGTACGGGCGTATGCGCCGAAAACGGCCGGGATACGAGGGCCGGGGAGGCGCCCCCGGCGGGGCCCGTGAGGCGCTGCGCGGCCGAACCTGGCCCTCGGCGGGTTCGACCGCACGCACAGAGGTTCCCGGAAGGCCCGAAACACTGCGAGTCGTACGGGAATTACGCGTTGCGATCGGGAACGAGCCCATGCCAGCATTCCCGGGTGAGCGACAACGGGGACAGCGGTGCGAAGCCCGAGCGAACGTCGAGATTGGCCGAGTTGACCGAGTTGACCGAGTCGGCGAAGCCGGCGGACTCGACCCGGCCGGCGGAGTCGGCCAGCGGGGCGCCATCCGAACCGCCGACCCGCGCACCCGCCGACCCCGACGCGCCCGAATCACGCCGAACGACCCAACCGCCCAAAGTGCCCAAAGTGCTCGAAGTGATCGAAGTGCTCGATGCGCCGGAAACGCAGGTGCCGTCGCGGACACCCCGAACACCGCACACACCCCCAATAGCGCGAATACCTGGAGCACCCGGAGTACCGGAGCGACCAGAGCCATCGGAGACACCAGAGCCATCGGAGCCCCCGGATTCGCGCACGGCGGGCATACCGGCAGCGGCGGGCGCGCCCGCGGACGGTGGACCGGAATCGGCCCGCCGGGAGTTTGCGCGGTTGCTCGGGGAATTCCGGCGTACCGCCGTGCTGGTGCCGTTCGACGAGCACGACAGCCTGTGGACCGCCGACCGGAACGGCGTCCGCTGGATCTGCGCGTTCTCCCACGAGCAGGCCCTGGCCCGCTTCGCCGCCGCGCGGGGCGAGACCCGCCGGGAGTGGAGGTACCGGAGGGTCCTCGGCGCCCGTCTGCTGGACGTGATGGTGCCCGCGCTGCCCGGACCGGGCGGAGTGGCCCTGGACGCGGGCAGCGCCGACGGCATGTTGTTCCCGCCGGTCAGGGGCATCGTGCCCGACACGGCGGCAGTGGATCTCGGGGAGACGAGGGGGACGGAATGAGCGCGGAGAGTCCTGATCTCAAGGCGCCGCCCGCGGCGCTCGCCGCCATCGCGCAGGGCATCGACCTCGCCCATGCCGAGCTCAAGGACCTCGGCATGATCGGCGAGGCGACCACGGGGCGCGGCTTCTCGGACCTCTCCCTGTCGGGGCTGGAACTCGGCCACGGCGGTCTCGCCGACGCGTTCGGCACCTTCTGCGACCGGTGGGAGTGGGGCGTCCGGGCGCTGACGCTGAAGGGCAACGGGTTCGCACAGGCCGTGGGCCTGTCGGCGGGTTCGTTCGCCGAACAGGAGCAGTACGTCAAGGACTCGATCAAGATCGGCGTCAACTCGCTGAACGGCAACCCGCACCTCGGCGAGGACGAGGTCAAGGGCATGAGCTGGAACGAGATCAGCACCCAGTCCGCCACCGACGACCCCGACTGGAGCGCGGAGTCGTTCTCCGAGGCCCACCGGGAGGTCGGGCAGACCTGGCGGAACACGGGCTACGACGTGGCGGACGCGCAGATGGACGCGTTCGAGCGGCAGGGACTCATCGACCCGGAGGCGCGTGAGGCGGCGGACGCCCGCCTGCGCGAGACGCTGGACCCGTCGCAGGAGACGATCACGCAGGCCGAGGAGCCGCGTTGGGGGGAGCGCGGCTGATGGCGGACCTGGGCGATCTGGGCAAGGCCCTCGACCGGGGCATCGACCTCGTCGACAACGGCATCGACAAGGCCAAGGAGAAGGTCGGCGAGGGAATCGACTGGACGACCGACCGGATCGGCGACGGCCTGGAGAAGGTCGGTGCGGACGGCTGGGCGGACAGCGTCGAGGACTGGGGCGACGAGACCGCCTCGTCGCTCGGCGCCGAGGTGGGCGAGCAGCAGCTCGGGCAGACCGAGCAGGCCGAGGAGCTCATCCACGGCAACCCGGAGGCGATCGCGTCGACGGTGAAGAACCTCCGCGACTTCCAGCGGGCGTTCGATCTCGTCGGCGACGGGATGAAGAGGCTCGACTCCGCCCACTGGAAGGGCGAGGCGGCGGACACCTTCCGCGCGAAGTTCCAGACGCTGCCGACCGACTGGCTGCACGCCGCCGACGCCTTCGAGGCCGCCGCCAAGGCCCTGGAGACCTACGCGAAGGCGGTCACCGGCGCCCAGGGCAGGGCGCGGGAGGCCATCGCCCTGCACAAGGAGGGCGAAGCGGAGTCCAGGGCGGCGGTCGACGCGTACAACAAGAGGGTCGACGCCTACAACGCCGCCCGGAACAGCGACAGCCCGCCGCCGAGGCCCGGCCCGTTCACCGACCCGGGCAGGGCCAAGCGGGAGCGGGCGCGGGAGGTCCTGAACGAGGCCCGCCGGCACCGGAACGAGGCCGCGGACACCGCGAAGACGGCGGTCACGGCGGCCATGGCCCATGCCCCGAAGGAGCCCACGGGCCTCGGGAAGGCCAGGCTGGAGCTGACGGACTACGTCCTCGGCCAGAGCGTGGAGGTGACCCACCTGGCCGGAGGTGCCGTCAAGGGGACGGCGGGCCTGATCAACTTCGTCCGTTCGGTCAACCCGATCGACGCGTACAACCTGACCCACCCGGCCGAGTACTACAAGGGTCTCAACATGACCCTGGCCGGGCTCGTCTCCACCGCCGCCAACCCCGACCGCGCGCTGAAGAACGCCTGGGACGCGGCGAAGGGCGATCCGTCCGAGTTCATCGGGCGGCTCATCCCGGAGATCGTCGGCACCAAGGGCGCCGGTCTGGTCCGGGGCGGGCTCAGGGCCGGGGCGAAGGCCGCCCCCGACACCCCGTCCAAGGCCCGCGACGGGCAGCGCGGGGATCCCGACGGCAAGGGCAAGCAGTGCGGCGAGACCCGGTGCGACGGCGACCCGGTCGACGTCGCGAACGGCCGGGTGCTGCTGCCGCAGACGGACATCGCCCTCCCGGGCTCGCTGCCGCTGATGTTCCGGCGCACCTTCGACTCGTCGTACCGGGCGGGCCGCTGGTTCGGGCCGACCTGGTCCAGCACCGTCGACCAGCGACTGGAGATCGACTCCGAGGGCGTGGTCCTCGCCTGCGACGAAGGCAGTCTGCTCGCCTATCCGCATCCCGCCCCGGGCGTCCCGGTGCTGCCCACGCACGGCAGGCGCTGGCCGCTGGACCGTACCGGCGACGGCTACACGGTCACCGACCCCGGCACCGGCCGGGTGTGGCACTTCACCCACCACACCGACGAACTGGCGCTACTGGCCCGGATCGACGA
Source organism: Streptomyces tirandamycinicus (assembly GCF_003097515.1). Taxonomy (NCBI): domain Bacteria; kingdom Bacillati; phylum Actinomycetota; class Actinomycetes; order Kitasatosporales; family Streptomycetaceae; genus Streptomyces; species Streptomyces tirandamycinicus. Next base: position 2,936,975 of record NZ_CP029188.1, read on the forward strand.
CCGCAACGGCCGCTGGATCGCCTTCGACCACGACGAGTCCGGCGCCCCGACGTCGATCGTCCACCACGGCGGCTACCACCTGAAGATCACCACCACGGACGGCAGGGTGACCGCCCTGCACCTCGCGGGCGCCGCCCCGGACGGCTCGGACCAGGAGATCCTGCGGTACGGCTACACGGACGGGCATCTGACGGAGGTCGTCAACTCCACCGGCCGGCCGGTGCGGTTCGGCTACGACGGCCTCGGCCGCATGACGTCGTGGACCGACACCAACGGTGGCCACTACGACTACGTCTACGACGACCTCGACCGGTGCGTGTACCAGTCCGGCACCAACGGCCATGTCGAGTCCCGCTTCACCTGGGACGGCACCGACCCGGACAGCGGCCTGCGCACCACCTCGATGACCGACGGCCTCGGCCACACCAAGCGCTACCTGATCAACGAGCGGCAGCAGGTCGTCGCCGAGATCGACGCGAACGGCGGTGTCACCCGCTTCGCGTACGACCCGTTCAACCGGCTGCTGGCCACCACCGACCCGCTCGGCCACACCACCGCCACCACGTACGACGAGGGCGGGCGCCCGGTGACCGTGCGGCGGCCCGACGGCCGGGTGCTGTCGGCCGAGTACGACGGCCTGGGCCTTCCGGTGCGGGTACGCGGCGCAGACGGAACGGTGGTGCGCCGTACGTACGACGAGCGCGGCAACCACACCTCCGCGACCGACGCCTCGGGTGCCACCACGCGCATCACCTACGACCGGGCCGGCCACCCGACGTCGGTCACCGACACACTCGGACACACCACGCGCGTGCGCTGCGACCGGGCGGGGCTGCCGCTGGAGATCACCGACCCGCTGGGCGCCACGACACGCTGCGAACGGGACGCCTTCGGCCGGCCGGTCACCGTCACCGACCCACTCGGCGCGGTCACCCGCCTGGAGTGGACGGTCGAGGGGAAGCTCGCGCGGCGCGTCGAGGCGGACGGCGGCGTGCGGTCCTGGACGTACGACGGCGAGGGCAACTGCACCAGCCACACCGACGCCATGGGCGGCGTCACCACCTACGAGTACACGGACTTCGACCTGCTGGCGGCCCGGACCGGGCCGGACGGGGTGCGGTACGAGTTCACCCACGACTGCAATCTGCGACTCACCCGGGTGACCAACCCTCAGGGGCTGACCTGGGACTACGCGTACGACCCGACCGGCCTGCCGATATCGGAGACGGACTTCGACGGCCGCACCCTCACCTACGCGTACGACGCGGCCGGCCGCCTGGTGTCCCGGGAGAACGGCCTCGGCCAGCGTGTGCGGCTCGAACACAACGCGCTCGGCCAGGTCGTACGCAAGGACGCCGACGGCTCCGTCACCACCTACGAGTACGACGTCTTCGACGAACTCGCGGTGGCGGCGAACCCGGACGCGACACTGAAGCGGCTGCGCGACCGGTACGGCCGCCTCCGGACGGAGTCGGTCAACGGCCGCGAGACGACGTTCTCCCACGACGCGGCGGGCAGGCGGACCGGAAGGACGACGCCCACCGGGGCGGTCAGCACCTGGTCCTACGACGCGGCCGGCCGCCGCACCGAGCTGACCACCTCCGGACGGACCATCGGCTTCGACCGCGACCCCGCAGGCCGGGAACTCGCCCGCCACATCGGCGGGACGGTCACGCTCCACCACGCCTTCGACCTACTGGGCCGGCTCACGGAGCAGCACGTCACGGCCGCGGGCGGCAGCCTCCAGCGGCGCGGCTACACCTACCGCGTGGACGGCTACCTCGTCGGCGTCGACGACCGGCTCTCCGGTACGCGGACGTTCGACCTGGACGCCGAAGGCCGCGTCACCGCCGTCCACGCCGCGAACTGGACCGAGCGGTACGCCTACGACGCGGCGGGCAACCAGACCGACGCGTCCTGGCCCGCCACCCACCCGGGCCACGAGGCCACCGGCCCCCGCGCCTACACGGGCACCCGCATCACCCGCGCCGGCGGCGTCCGCTACGAGCACGACGCCCAGGGCCGCATCGTGCTCCGCCGCAAGACCCGCCTGTCACGCAAGCCGGACACCTGGCACTACACATGGGACGCCGAGGACCGGCTCACCTCGGTCACCACACCCGACGGCACGGTGTGGCGCTACCGCTACGACGCGCTGGGGCGCCGCATCGCCAAGCAGCGCCTCGCCGGCGACGGCGAGACCGTGCTCGAACAGGTCACCTTCACCTGGGACGGCGCGACCCTCTGCGAACAGACCACCGAGTCCGCGGACCTGCCCCACCCGGTCTCCCTGACCTGGGACCACGACGGCCTCCACCCGCTCACCCAGACCGAACGCATCCTCCCGGCGGGCACATCGCAGGACCCAGGCACCTCCCGACTCCCCCAGGAGGCGGTCGACGAGCGCTTCTTCGCCATCGTCACGGACCTGGTGGGCACCCCGAGCGAACTCGTCGACGAGTCGGGCGAGATCGCCTGGCGCACACGGAGCACGCTGTGGGGGACGACGGCGTGGACGACGTCGAGCACGGCATACACACCGCTGCGCTTCCCGGGGCAGTACTTCGACCCGGAGACGGGGCTGCACTACAACTTCCACCGGCACTACGACCCGGAGACGGCGCGGTACCTGTCGGCGGACCCTTTGGGGCTCAATGCGGCACCCAACCCCGCTAGCTACATTCACAACCCCTTCACCTGGGCCGACCCTTTGGGGCTCACGCCGTGCCCACCGAAGGGGGAGCATTCCAACCCCTTCGAAAGTCGTGGGGATGCCGAACGAGCCGCTTTCGAATCCGCCGGCGTGCCATACGGAACCGTTCCTGATGAACAATGGGTCGTCACGGGCGACATACGGATGAGAAATATGCCGGGGCACGTTTACGCCAAAGACGAAACCCACTGGGGCCACTTCCGTCAATTTGAAACAGAAAAAGGCTCTCGCGTAGTAGTCGAGCACACGCACGATCCGGCTGGGCCGCATTTCCATGCTGGCGGACCAAAGGGCAAGACCACCGAAGAACAAACGCGCAACTTTGTGAATTTCGGCTGGGACAATACAGCCGAAGGGTACGGTAAAATGGAGCGCTACCGGGCGATCGACAAGCCCGGAGGTGATCACCACTTCTTCTTCGAAGGGGGATAATCCGCTGTGAAAATTCAAGAGAAGGCTCTACTGGACAAGATCCGGGGAAGCCGCCTCAAGCCCATTGGACTCGTCAAGGACAGCATTGGCGTGACGGTTGATGAAGCTTGGCGCAAGATCGCGAATTTCGCGGTTGAACCATCTGTGACGTTGCCATTGAGGGGCGAACGGACCGCCGAGCATGTAAATACGCACTGGCGGCAATTGGCGCGCGATGCAGGGATCTTTTCCGACAATGAAACCTTCCTCATCACGGTCGTGACAACTGGCAGCGGCGATCTTGGCTGGGTGGAGGTCCAGCTGACCCCCGAGACGGACGTTTCTCGACTCAGGGACGATCAAGACAGAATCGAATTCATTGCACGCTCCCATAGCGGTCATCACGTTTGCGGCGTAACCGCGGAGGAGTATGACTATTGGATTGTCTCGCTTCCGATGGATGAATGACGCCGACGTCCCCTATCCGCATTTCCACGCCGGACAACCCAAGGGGCGGCAACAATGCGGATACAACAGGAGAACGATACCAGCAGGTCGGCGAACAAGCGTCACATCTACCATAAAGGCCGATAGGATTCCGCAGCGTGAACGAGGAATTGAGGAAAAGACTACTCCTCGCGGAGGAACTGAAACGAAAAGAAGAAATTGAGCAAGAGCTCCCCATGGACATTTTCCGAGGGTTCGTGAATGACTTCCCAACTCCCGACTGGGTCGACAGGTCACTCTCGAGGTTCAGGCGAATGGGATCTCAACCGGATTTCTCGATCACGACCGAGAGCCTGATGGAACTGGGGGACTGGATTGAGTCAATAGAAAGAGGCAGCAGCCTGGGCGAGGAATCGCTCTGCAAGACCGGATTGCAGCACTTTCCATGGCTGAAGTATTCCTACAGAAGGCCGACTTGGGCGGAGTCCTTGCTTCGTACAATCGGTCGAGATCTCGTTCTTCTGTCCGCAGATCGGAAGACGATGCTCGTCGTCTTCGAGGAGGAGTACGAGTACATCGCATTCACTGCCTCGGACCTCACGTAGTCCACGCACGCGGCTCAGCATCCTTGATGATGCCCACGACCGCCTTGTCATCACGCCCTCTATTTTTCCCACCTGAATTGATTACCACACACCATCCTTCCCGATCCTCGAGGGGCGGGAAGCACCTTCCACTTTGGCTTGCGCCCTACCGTGCGCCGGAAGCGGAGACGACAGCCTTTCCTGTACGTCCTTGACGAACGCCTCACCGCCGTGTGGTGGTAGGGCACGACGCCACCACCGTGGCTCGTCGGGCCTAATCACCGGTCCTCTTGCGATCAGTTCTCGGAACACGTCATCGCTGCGTCGAACCGCAGACAGGAAGTCCTCGAACTCGTCTGCGTGCCAAGTGGCCTCATCGTTCAGAGCTAGATCCAGCAGGTCCCGGACAGAGATATCGTGCAGGTACTCGCTGTAGTCCATCTCGTAGCCCTCTAGGCAGTCCTCGACTAAGCTGCGCCACCCCTCACACGATCTCCACGGGTCGTCCGACCACAGCCAGCCTGCCGCAGTGGCTACCCGAGTGAAGGCTGCGCTCAGCGTCTGCTCGCCAGGCTCGGTCATGTGAACTGCTCCCGAAAGTACTGCATTAGATCCATATGCGGGCTGAAGAAGGTCGAGATAGTTCCTGAACCGTTCATGTAACCCAAAGTACCCCGCCCCCTGATCGATCCGGAAAACTCTACCGAGATCGAAGGAAGCATGACAGAGCCCTGCGGCCCAGCTCCCGCCATGAACGAACGAGCCGATTCACGGCAGCACTCGAAACCACCTCGACCGATGGATTCCGGCATGTTGGGCTTCTCTTTTGTGGACCTGTGATTTTGCCCCGTTTGATCCTCTTGACCCCATCACGCGCTCCCCTCATGCGGACATGAGGCTGTTGAAGTCGGGGCGAGCAGCGACTACTGCGCCCGATCCCTTGCAAGACGGACTGTCGGCCGCCTTTGAGCCGCCCTTGATGGCCTTCTTGATGAGGCTCTCCAGAAGGCCCAATGCACCCACGAACAAAGCGACTGGCTCGAGATCAGCCCGGGTGCATGCCTGCACTTTCTCGCGCAGGGCCCGCAGGTCGAGGTGATCCTGCAGCATCGACACCTTGCTCCCCTCCGTTCGAAGGTGGTCCTCCAACTCGGCAAGGTTCCACCCCGCGCCCCCATCCCCGACAGGGTGGATGTCAGCGCCTCGAAGGCGCGCATCGAACCGGGCGGAAGAGTACCTGTCCGCTTTCGACTGCATCAGCGTGACAGTTGCGCACCACCACACCGTCCGCCCAGACGTTCGCCCCGGACACCGGGGGACGCGTCACCCGCGTCCAGAGCCGAGCTCAGCTCGGCCCAGACCGTCTTACCGACGGAGCGGTCCGCCGAGCCCCAGGCCGTGGCGAGCGCGGAAACGACAAGAAGTCCGCGGCCCGCCTCGGCGTCGACCGACGGGGGTTTCGCGGCGGCGGTCGGGTGTCGTTCGGCGCACGCATCCGAGACCTCGATGCGGAGGGTGGTCGCCGTGAGCAGCAGGCGCAGCTCGAAGTCGCGGCCGGGGACACGCCCGTGGGTGACCGCGTTCGCCGCGAGTTCGGCGACGATCAGACTGGCGGCGTCGGAGAGTTCGCTGCCGTAAGGGATGCCCCAGCCGTCGAGGCGGTGCACGGCCAGGCGCCGGGCGAGGCGGGCGCCTCGGCGGGTGGCGCTGAGGCGTTGGATGAACTCGGCCGTGGAAGCGGCGGTTTCGGCTTTCATGTCACTGAGAGTGTCCGGTCATGAGTACCCTGACCAGGAGTGACGACGCGACGCAGCGTAGCCGTGCGGGTACGGCCGGGACGCTGTACGGGTCGTCGACCGTGACCAGTGCGGCAGGCGAGGGCGGTACGGGGTATGGCGGATACCGGAGGCGAGGAGCGGCCCGAACGGCCGGTCGAGGAGGACGGGACGGCGCTGCTCTTCCACTCACTCGGCAAGCAGATCAAGGTGCTGCGGGAGGCAGCCGGGCTCAGCCAGCGGGAGCTGGGGGCGGCGACGCACTGCGGCGAGGCCCTGGTCTCCTCCATGGAGCGCGGAGTTCGGACGCCACAGCCGGCGTTCCTGCTGCTCGCGGACGAGGTGCTGGAGGCGCGGGGTGTGCTGAGGGCGGCGATCCCGGATGTGGAGAGGGCGCTGGCGAAGGCTCGGACGCGGCATCCGGACTGGTTCCGGGACTACGCGAAGGCCGAGGCGGAGGCCCTGGCGGTGCACGACTACAGCAATCAGGCGGTTCCCGGCCTTCTCCAGACCGAGGAGTACGCGCGGGCCGTCTTCACCCAACGGCGGCCCCTGCTCGACGAGCAAACCATCGAGAAGCGTGTGGCCGACCGACTGGCCCGCCAGCAGATCTTCGAGCGCTGGCCCGCCCCGACGTTCAGCTTCGTGGTGGAGGAGTCCGTGCTCCAGCGACCCATCGGTGGGGTGGGCGTGCACGCGCACCAGTTGCGGCAGTTGCTCCACATCGGCCGGCTGCGGACGGTCGAACTCCAGGTGATGACCACTGATCGCGAGGAACATCCCAGCGTGGGCGGCGCGTTCATCCTGCTGACGCCCAAGGGACAGCGCCAGGTGGCATACACGGAGATCTACGGGCACTCCCGCCTGATCACCGACCATGAGGAGGTCCGCGTCTTCGCCGAACGCTATGGAGTCATCCGAGCCCAGGCTTTGACACCCCGCGACTCACTGTCCCTGATCGAGAAGAAGCTGGGAGAACTTCGATGAGCACCGAGCAACTGCGCTGGTTCAAGAGCAGCCACAGTGACGGCGAAGGCGGCGCATGCGTCGAGGTCGCCGCCTGTGCCGCCACCATCCACGTCCGCGACTCCAAGAACACGGACGGCCCCATGCTCACGTTCGCCCTCACCTCCTGGGCCTCGTTCGTGTCGTTCACCCAGGACTGACCCTGATGATCGCTGTGGCTCCGCCGGTCGTCTGCCCCCGGGACTGACCGCCGCTTCGGCTGTCCCTGCTGCGCCCAGGCCGTCCGGGCGGGGCCACGGCGAGCGTCGCCGGTCAGGAAGGGTTCGGGGGCCGCGGCTGCCCTGGCCCTGGAACCCCTTCAATCCCGTGCGGTGCTCCTCCTGGTCGAGATCGTGTGGAAGAGCAACCCGAAGAACGACCTCGTGACCAAGCGGAGGACTATCCGCAGATGGGCGTTCCGCTCCGAAGCAAAATTCGCGAGCCGAGAGGTTGAACGCCGTGCAGCATCGGTGAATGGTCAACGCTGAAGACCTCATCGGCAGACGCCTGCTGAAGGTGACGACGTCCTGGCACCACTACCAGGAGACGGAGCCCTCCCTCCTGCATATGTGGCTGCACATGGACGGCCTCGGCCCCGTCCGGTTCCACACACGGGACGACGGGCTGTCCCTGGAGATCGACGAACCTCACGGCCCCTACGACATCAGCGAATGCGGCCACACCACGGTCGAGGACGACCTGCCCGACTTCCCCATGACCCGTTTCATCGGCCTGCGGATCCTCTCCGTGCGGGAGATCCGCTATCGGAGCGGCCGCCACGACTACGCCGTCGGCAACACCTTTCAGTTCCCCAACGGCACCATCCGCGTCCTCGACTTCGCGGACGATATCGTCCTGGCTCATGACCGGGATCTGGGTCCGGTCGAGGAGCATCTGCACGAGACGACGGCGCTCACGAGCCAGAACTCCCCGCCGTGAGTCGGAGCGAACTCATGAGTGATTCCCGGGCACGAGATCCGGACTCCGCCGCGGGCGAGGTTCCGAAGGTCCGTCCACCGCCGGCCGGTCGACATTGCCGGTTCGACCAGGCCGAGCCTGCAGCCCCGTGCCGGTGGTCGCGTGCGAAGCCGGCTGCCGGACGCCTGCATACTGGCGCGTCAAGGGACGGGAAGGAGACCTGAGAGGAGTCATCCCATGACAGAATGTGCACCGCAGGACGCAGGCCTTCGCCAGTTGCGCGCTTCCCTCGAGCGTCTCTCCTGGCCCGCAGAACGCCAATTGAGCCACCTGCAGTCCCTCCAGGTCGACGTGGACGAGCTCGCGCTGGAATTCGATGACGCATTCCGGCTCGTTTGCGGGAAGGTAACGAAAGGAAGACTTCCAAGGCTCGCAGTCGAAGCGACTCAGCCGATCGACGACATCCTCGACAGGATGGCTAATGCGGGTGCAGAGATCTGGAGATCGGATGCATTGGAAGATTCGCCAGAGTGGGCGGAGTTGCGCGCTCAGTCGTCGCAGGCGCTGGAGGCTCTTGAGCCTCTGGTGGGTTGATTCCCCCTATGGTCGACTCGCCGTGTCGCAGGATTCGTTGAACGCCTGGCACGCCTGTCGTCATGCGATGCGAGCGGCGAATGCCGCTGCCGTCCACCCCGTTGCCGCCGCGTTCCGCCCCGACGGGCATCGTCATCCCGGCCATTTCGGTCAACACCCCCTTCACGGTGCCGACGCTCGGCCGGTCTCGTCTCCGCGCGTCAGACACGGAGCTCCGGCGGGAAGCCGGTCCAGCGGAGCTCGGCGGGGAGGTGGCCGGTGTCGTTGAAGAGGAGAACCGCCGGGGGGCGGCCGGGTGCGTAGCGAATGACGGTCAGGGCCGCGTTGGCGTGGTTGATGCCCAGCCACCGCCACTTCGGCGCTTCGAGGGCGGCCCGGACGAGCCAGTCGATCAGGAAGTTGTGGGTGACGACAAGCTCGTGACGCGGTTCGTCTCCATCGACGGGTCCGGTGAACTCCGCGAGTGCCGCCGCCGCGAGCCCGGGGCCCTGCTCGCGTTCCTCGGCCGTGAGCTGCTCCAGGAACCCGGTCCAGACGTCGGCCGACTCCGGCGGCAGTTCCTCGCGCGCCGGCAGGTAGGGGATGTAGTCATCGGCCGCGTCGGAGGTACGGCGGGGCACCCCCTCGAGCGCGGCCCCGGTGGCCTTGACGATGGGATGGCGGTCGCTGAGGGCGATCCGGGGGTGGAAGCAGTCGGCCACCACCTCGACCACGCCAGGGCCGAGGCCGGCGCCGCGCGAGGTCAGGAAGGACGCGAGGCCGTCCGGGCAGGGCCACAGCGCGCGGCCGGTTCGACAGTGCCGACCACCCATCATGAGAGGCGACCAGATCGGCTCGCGATTCCTCCGTCGAATCGGCCATCGAGCCTGACACCACGCGAACGGTGAAAGAGGACGATGATGAGCAACGCCCAGCCCCAACACGAAGACCACCTCAGGGAGAGGTGGAACTCACCCAGGGGTGCCGAGCTGGCTCACACCGTTCGTGCGGCACTCGAGAGCGGTGACGACTGGCGCCGCGTTGCCAGGGACGCGTCGCCGTGGAACGACGAACACGACCTGGGAGGCATCCATCTCGTAGGGGCAGACCTCCGAGGCGCCGACCTTCGACGCGCGTACCTCGCCTACGCAGACCTGCGCGACTCGACGCTGAACGAGGCCAACCTCTCTGAAGCCATGCTCACAAGCACCGATCTCGCCGGGGCGTCTCTGCGAAACGCCGATCTACGGGGGGTCAAGGCCGGGCTGGGGATTTTCACGCACTGCGATCTTTCCCATGCCGCACTCGACGGCGCCCTGCTCGCTCGCGCCCGACTCTGGGGTGCCAGACTGCAGGGCACGTCACTCCGTCGGGCACATCTCGTGGGCGCCGATCTCCGCCACGCCGACCTCACCGGCGCCGATCTCGCCGGGGCGACCTTGGTATCCGCCCGCACGGACAACGCCGATCTCACGGGCGCGATTCTGTCGAATGTGCGGAGCGGAGGTCTCCCACAGCCGGACGACAACCGCTGAGCCGTAGGGTCGGACCACGGCTCACGCTCGGCACGCTGTGGGGCCGGGCGCCCATTCCAGACGCGCAAGGCGCCAACGGAACTTCAGCGGAAGGGGACTCGTGAACAGCTCTTTCGACAGGCAACGTTCACTCGAGGAACTCGAGGGTCGGCGATGGCCAGAGCCATCACCCGACGCCACGGATCTCGTCAAGTCCGTTCACGCTCTTCGGGCTCGCCCGATTGGGCTTCTCGGCGTCGAGGAACTGCGTCGGCTGATCGGGCAGGACGTCGGGCTGCCCTTTCTGCTGCCGCTCGCTCTGGAGATCCTCCGCGACACCGCCCCCGCACAGGCAGACGGCGGATTCTACGACGACGACCTGCTGTCCGCAGTATTGACCGTCGATCCAGCCACCTGGGTCCATGCGCCGCATCTCGCACAGGAACTCAAGGGTGTTCTGGCGGCACTCAGCGACATGTCGCCGTACATTGAATCCGATATTCGATCTTTCATGCGGGCGGCTTCCGGATGATCATGCAATTCAGTGAGCCTCTTCCAACCTGAAGTGCCATCTCCGGGTCCTCAGCTGACGCGGGCTGGCCCCTGAAGAAGCCTCCGTGGACGGTCTTGCCGCAGAGTCGCCATCACGCGCCCCCGTGCGGTTGTGTTGATGTGCGCCGGACCCTCCGGCAGGGTGCGGACATCAAACGGGGAGGGACCCATGCTGAAGCAGGTCGCCGGGGGTGTGCTGATCCACCAGAGTGAGTTGCTCGAGAACAACACCGTTGTCGTGCAGGGCAGGGACGGCGTGCTACTCGTAGACGCCGGGATTACCGGTGCCGAAATGACCTGCCTGGCGAACGACCTTCGAGAGCTGGGCCGGCCCGTGGTGGCGGGGTTCTCGACGCATCCTGATTGGGATCACGTGCTCTGGCACGCCGAACTCGGCGAAGCGCCTCGTTACGGCACAGCCCGCTGCGCGGACTTCATGCAGGATGTGTTGTCGAACGCGGACTGGAGGGCCGGCGTCGCTGAGGGGCTGCCGCCGGAAATCGCCGAGGACACACCGCTCGATCTGTACGGCCTGATCACTGGTCTGCCTGCTGAAACCGCGCAGCTTCTTTGGGACGGCCCCAAGGTGCGGATCATCGAGCATCCGGCGCATGCCCCGGGCCATGCGGCCCTGTTGATCGAAGAACGCCGAGTTCTCATCGCCGGTGACATGCTCTCCGACGTCTTCGTTCCCATGCTCGACGACACCGTTGACCCGATTGAGGACTACCTGGTCGGGCTGGGGCTGCTCGAGGGCGTAGCGGACAACGTCGATGTCCTCATCCCCGGACATGGGTCCCTCGCCAGAGATGAGGAGGTACGCGCGAGGATCAAACTGGATCGAGCGTACGTGGAGGACCTACGTGACGCCCGGGTGTCCAGCGACCCACGGGTCGTATCTCCCAAACCCGGCTGGGAGTGGGCAAGCAACATTCACGAAGGGCAGGCCCGAAACCTCGCCCGACGAAGCAAGCGCGACGGGACGCCTGGCTAGCAAGCTGCTTCCGCCACAAGACTCCCCTGCCAGTGAGCCACTTCAGAGCTGGCAGCGCTGAAGGCGTTGGACTGTCCTGCGCAACGACGAAGCTCCTGGTAGACGGGTTCTCGACCAAGATCACCCGTGTCTGGCAGTAGCTTTGCGTGCTTGTCTATCCGTCCTCTATCGACTTGTCCACCCGCACCTTGCGGTTATTGGCCGGAATGGCGACTCCTGCGGAAACTCCGATGCAGCACCAACCGCATCACAAACGTCGTGAAGGCAGTAGTCGTCCTTCACCACGCATCAGCGTGAGGTTGGAAAACGCTCAGTCACCCAGGAGGAAACGCCGCTGGACTCATCACTCGAGCACCGAACGAGACACCCCTCGGCATCGATGGGATGCTCGGCACTTCGACGAAGAACTGGACACTCGCCCCCTCGCGCGTTCTCACACGGATCGATCCAGGTACGGCTACTCATGCGGCGCGCCCTACCGGCGCCTACGGTCACCAGCATGTTCCAGAGCCGACCGGGGAGAGCCGTGACCCCCGAAAAGTCCGTCCCGTACGCCGTCACGGGGATCGCGGTAGTGGCTCTGCTGGTCGTCGCCGTGGTGGCGGGGAACTTCGCATGGAATGTCGCATGGAACGGCGCACCGTATCCCCCGGCCGACCCCGACGCGGTCGCGCAACGGCTCACGGCTCGCGCCGACGAGGTGTACGACGGCTTCGCCCTGCAGGAGAAGCACGCCGCGGACCCTGGCAGAGTCGTCACCGGCGCCTGCTACTACCGCGGGCTGAGGGGCATCGCCCACATCGACGAGGCACGGAGCGACGTCCGGAGCTTCGGTCTCGATTGGAGCGTGCCCGACGTCCCCGAAGCCACCGCCCGCGAGGCGCAGCAGCGCGTACGCCGGCAACTGGTCCAGCAGGGGTGGAAGCTCACCCACGAAGGCGACCGTACCGGCGCGACCTACCGCCAACTGGGCTTTCGATTCGAAGACCCGGCCGACGGCTACCAGGTCGACGTGCGGTGGAACGACTCGACGACGACGCTGTTCGTCAGCGTTTACGCCCCCTGTGCGCAGGTTCCCGCCGAGTTCGTGGAGCACGGACGGCCCGAGGCCGACTGGCGCCCGACAGCATGATCCGCCGGGCCGGGGAGCGACCCCGCCCGCTTCCGAGGATGGGCGCCGCGCGGCCGCATCCGAGGGGCCGAGCGGCTCAGTTCCCTGGCCTGATCAGTCCGCCGGCGCCGGGTGGGGCGCCCGGGTCACAGGTACTTCCCGTACTCGTCCAGCACCCGCAGCACCTCCCCCTCCCCCGCCGGCGGGAGTTGGAGGACGACCTCCTCGCAGCCCAGTTCGGCGTAGCGGGCGAGCTTGCCCTCCGAGGGGAGGACCGCGTACGGGACGATTCGGAGGGCGCCCGGGTCGCGGCCCGCCCGCCGCCAGGTGGCGCGCAGGGCGGGGACGGACTCGGTGAGGCCGCGGCCGCCGATCGGCAGCCAGCCGTCGGCGTAGTCGGCGATGTGGGAGAAGAGCCCCGGGCCGGCCGTGCCGCCGACGAGGGTGCGGGGCGCGGGGCCGCTCGCCGGCTTCGGGTGGGCGTGGGAGGCGCGGACCGAGCCGAAGTCGCCGTGGTACGGGGTCGGTTCGGCGGCCCACAGCGCGCGCATCAGGTGCATGCGGTCGCGGACGAGGTCGCGCCGGGTCGACCACTCCACGCCGTGGTCCGCCGCCTCCTCCCGGTTCCAGCCGAAGCCGACGCCGAGGGTGAACCGGCCGCCGCTGAGGTGGTCGAGGGTGGCGATCTGCTTGGCGAGGGCGATGGGGTCGTGCTGGGCGACCAGCGTGATGCCGGTGCCGAGACCGAGGGTGGCGGTGACCGCCGCGGCCTGCGCGAGGGCGACGAACGGGTCGAGGGTGCGGCCGTACTCCGGCGGCAGGTCGCCGCCCGCCGGGTACGGGGTGGTCCGCTCGGCCGGGATATGGGTGTGCTCGGGCAGGTACAGCCCCGCGAAGCCGCGTTCCTCCAGTTCCCGCGCAAGCCGTACCGGGGTGATCGTCTCGTCCGTCAGGAAGATCGTGGTCGAGATCCGCACAGCGGCTCCTCCGCCTCGTCGGCCGTGGGTGCTTGGCGGGGACAAGCTACGCGCTGCGGCGCGGGTTTCCGAGAGGGCGGGCGGACGGTGCGGGCGGCGGTCGGGCGGCGGAAGCTCCGTACGGCACCGGGGAGCGGCGTACGGCACCGAGGGGGAACGGCCTCCGGCCGACGGGAGCGGGACCGCCGAGGGCCACGGGCCATGGGGCACGGGCCATGGGCCGGTCATCCGCCGATCGCCGCCCCTTGCCGCGGCGTTCACGGCGGGGTACGAGATTGGAGGGCTCACGCACCGGCACCACCCGTAGCACCGCGCCACCACTCCGCACCACCACTCCGCGCCACCACTGCGTACCACCACTGCGTACCACCACTGCGTACCACCGCACCGCACCACCACTGCGTACCACACCTGCCCCTCTCACCACCCCGGGAGCCGACGGCATGGGCAACGAGGACGACGCGGACCTCAGCAGGCGCGGGCTGTTCGTGACGGGAGCCGCCACCGCACTTACGTTGGGCGGCGTGAGTTTCGCCGAGACAGCGGACGCAGCGGACGGGCACACCACCGAGGTCGTGCGCGGCACCCTGCCGCCCGGCTCCCCCGACTTCGTGTACCTGCCGGTCGAGGTGCCGCGCGGGGTGGCCGAGATCCGGGTGTCGTACACCTACGACAGGCCGCAGGTCCCGGCCGGAACGCAGGGGAACGCCCTCGACATCGGGATCTTCGACGAGCGGGGCACCGCGCTCGGCGGCGAGGGCTTCCGCGGCTGGTCGGGCGGGGCGCGCGGCGAGTTCTTCATCCGGGGCGACGAGGCGACGCCCGGCTACCTCCCCGGGCCGGTCCGGGCGGGCACCTGGCACATCGCGCTCGGCCCGTACACGATCGCGCCGCAGGGCCTCGCGTACACCGTGACCGTCACGCTCGGGTACGGCAGGCCCGCGCCGACGCCGAAGCCGGTGTACCCGCCGGAGCGGGCGAAGGGCCGGGGCCGCGCCTGGTACCGGGGCGACTGCCATTTGCACTCCTGGTACTCGGACGGGCGCCGCACCCCCGGCGAGATCGCGGCGCTGGCCCGCGCGGCCGGGCTGGACTTCGTCAACAGCAGCGAGCACAACACGCACGCGGCGCACGGGGCGTGGGCGGACGCCGCCGGGGACGACCTGCTGGTGCTCCTCGGCGAGGAGGTCACCACCCGCAACGGCCATGTGGTGGCGGTCGGTACCGACCCGGGGACGTTCGTCGACTGGCGCTACCGGGCCCGGGACAACCGTTTCGGCCACTACGCCCGGGCGATCCGCCGCGCCGGCGGCCTCGTGGTGCCCGCCCATCCGCACGCCACCTGCATCGGCTGCGGCTGGAAGTTCGGCTTCGGCGAGGCGGACGCGGTGGAGGTGTGGAACGGGCCGTACACCCCGGACGACGACGTGTCCCTGGCGGACTGGGACGGCACCCTGGTCGCCTCCGTCCGCTCGGGCGGCCGCTGGACCCCCGCGATGGGCAGCAGCGACGCGCACCGGGACCCGGACGCGGTGGGCGCCCCGCAGACCGTGGTCCTCGCCGACGACCTGACGCGCGAGGCGGTCCTGGACGGCCTGCGGGCGGGCCGCTCGTACGTCGCCGAATCGTCCGCCGTGTCGCTGTCGTTCGCCGCGTACGGGGGCCGGGGCCGGCGGGCCGGCATCGGCGAGCGGCTCCGGGTCGGCGCGGACACCCCGGTGACGGTCCGTCTGGAGGTCACCGGCGCCCCGGGGCGAACCGCCCGGATCGTCACCGACCAGGGGGTGCTGCACACGGCGACGCTCCCGGCGGAGGGCACGGGCACGGTGGAGTGGCGTACGACGGCGGCGTACGCGGCGTACGTGCGCGCGGAGGTGCGGCACCCGGCCGTCGTGCCGGTACCGGGCTTCCCGGGGCCGCTGGCTGCGTTCACGAACCCGGTGTTCCTGGGGCACCCGGGGTGACGACCGTGCTCCCCGGCCGGAGCCGGGACGGTCCCACCCGCCCCGAACGCCGGACCCGTCGGCGACCGGGTCTCACCCCGTCCCGTACGCCCGGCTCCGGATTCCCGGCTCCGGACCCCCGGCTCCGCACCCCCGGCTCCGGACTCCCGTCCCCCGTACGCCGGGCTCCGGACCGGGTGCCGACCGCCCGCCCCGGACGCGGACTCAGGCCACCCAGGCGCCCGTGGTCGCCAGCACCGCGGAGCCGTCGAGGTCGTTCAGCTTCATGCCGGTGAAGTCGCGCGCCCAGTCGGAGGTCTGGAGGCGGAACGGGGGGCGGTCCGCGGTCAGCGCCTCCAGTACGGCCGCGGCCGCCTCGTCCTGGGTCTGGGCGCCGTTGAGGAACTGCGCGACCGTGCGGGTGACATAGGCGTCGAGGGCCGGGGCGTACGGGCCCGCCGCCGCGATCTCCGCCGTCAGGTCGAGGCCGACGTTGTTGACGAACTCGGTCGCCACGGCGCCCGGTTCCACGACGGACACGCTCACGCCGACGGACGCGGCGACCGGCGCCAGGCTCTCCATGTAGCCCTCGACGGCGAACTTCGCGGCGCAGTAGGCCTCGTTGAAGGGCTGGCCGACGACCCCGCCGACGCTGGTGACGGTGATCAGGCGGCCGCCGGCCGCCCGCAGGTGGGGGAGGGCGGCCTTGGAGACGTTGAGGACGCCGAAGAAGTTGACCTCCATGACCTGGCGGACGTCGGCGACGGTCTCGTTCTCCAGGGTTCCGAGGTGACCGGCACCCGCGTTGTTGATCACGGCGTCGAGCCGTCCGTGGTCGGCGATCACCCCGTCGACCGCGGCGGCGACGGACGCCTCGTCGACGACGTCGAGCTGCCGGATGTCGAGTTCGACCCCGGCCTCGGCGGCGGCCTTGCGGAGCGCGTCGGCGCGGCGCGGGTCGCGGAGGGTCGCGACGGTGCGCCAGCCGGCCCGGGCGGCGGCGACCGCTGCGGCAAGGCCGATGCCGGAGGAGGTGCCGGTGATCAGGACGACCTTGGGGGTGGTGGAGGTGGAGGCGGTGGTGGAGGACATGGGGGTTCCTTGGGGTCGGGAAGGGGGAGGCACACGGAACATGCTTTTGTGTGTGCACACACCTTAAGCATTGCGTGCACACACACGCAAGCCGGTATGATCGGAGGCATGGCGACCAGGAAGCTCACCCCGGCGGAGATGTCCGAGGCGGACCACGCCTTCTACGGCCTGGTCTGGGCCGGGACCGTGCTCATCGAGCGCGTCGACCGCGCGCTGACCAAGGCCCACGACCTGCCCGTCTCCTGGTTCGAGGTGATGCTCTGGCTCGCCGGCCGCGACGAGCCCGTCGCCGCCTCCGTGCTCGGCAACAGCACCATGCTGAGCCGCAGCCAGGTCTCCCGCGTCCTGGACGCGCTGCAGGCCCGCGGACTGGTCTCGCGCACGCCGTCGGCCAGGGACGCCCGGTCCGTCGAGGTCGCGCTCACCCCGGAGGGGCGCGCGGTGTTCGAGGAGGCGGACGCCACACGGCGCGCCTGCCTGGCCCCGGTCTTCACCGACGTCCTGGACCGGGAGGACATGGAGGCCCTGGGCGCGGTCTGGCGCAAGCTCAAGGCGCACAAGGACTCCTGATCGGGACGCGCTGGACATCGGGCACCGGAAGCAGGACGCCCGACGCGGGCGCGCGGCACGGCGGCCCGGCACCTCCCGGGGGTTCACCCGGCCGTCCGGCGGCACATGCGAGGAGCGCGGGCGAGCGGTATGCCTGAGTGTGACCGACGGCTTTGCGCGTGTTACCGATGATCTTGCGCAGGGGCCGCCGTCCGGCACCTCGCCGGAGCCCGGGGACACACCAGGAGGCAGGATGTCGCAGTCCGTCAGCTCGTCCGCCGGCTCAACCGCCGGCTCTTCCGCCGCGTCCGGGCAGCCGCAGCGGCACCGCATGGTGGACACGCCGGGCGGGCGCATCCATCTGGTGGAGCAGGGCACCGGGCCGCTGGTCCTGATGGTCCACGGGTTCCCCGAGTCCTGGTACTCCTGGCGGCACCAGCTCCCGGTGATCGCCGCGGCCGGCTACCACGCGGTCGCGATCGACGTCCGCGGCTACGGACGGTCGTCCAAGCCCACCGCGCAGGAGGCGTACGGGATGCTCGGCCACGTCGCCGACAACGTCGCGGTGGTGAAGGCCCTCGGCGCCGAGTCGGCGGTGGTCGTGGGGCACGACTGGGGCTCCCCCATCGCCGCGAACACCGCCCTGCTGCGCCCGGATCTCTTCACCGCCGTGGCGCTGCTCAGCGTGCCCTACTCGCCCCGGGGCGCGGCCCGCCCCACCGACTCCTTCGCGGGCGGCGGCGGTGGGGACGAGTTCTACATCCACTACTTCCAGCAGCCCGGCCGGGCGGAGGCCGAGATCGAGCCGGACGTCAGGTCCTGGCTGGCGGGGTTCTACGCCGGGGCCTCGGGCGACGCGAAGCCGTCCGCCGACGGCCCACGCTTCTTCGTCCCGCCGGGAGGGAGGCTCTGCGACCGGTTCCCGCGCGGCCCGCTGCCCCCCTGGCTGAGCGAGGAGGACCTGGACTTCTACGCGGGCGAGTTCGAGCGCGGCGGGCTGACCGGCCCGCTCAACCGCTACCGCAACATCGACCGCGACTGGGCCGATCTCGCGGCCTGGGACGGGGCGTCGATCACCCAGCCGTCGCTGTTCATCGGCGGGGAGCACGACGGGCCCACCGTGTGGATGGCGGACGCCATCAAGGCCTACCCGACCACGCTTCCCCGCCTGGTGTCCTGCCACATCCTGGACGGCTGCGGCCACTGGGTCCAGCAGGAGCGGCCGGACGAGGTCGGCAGCCTGCTGGTCGACTGGCTGCGGGCGCTTCCGGGCGGGCCCGGGCGGCCGTGACTCCGGGCCCCGCTCCCCCGGAGCCCGGGCCCCGCTCCCCCATGACTGCGGGCCCCGCCCCCGTGACTGCGGGCCCCGCTCCCCCGGGGCCCGGCCCCTCGCGGGTGCCGCGGTCGTCAGTCCTGGACCACCAGTGACGGGGTGTCCTTCGTCAGGACCTCGCCGCGGAAGAACGCCGGGCTGCGCCGCCGCATCACCGTCATGATCACTCCACCGAGGAGCAGCAGGCCGACGCCGATCACGAAGACCGACCCGACGCCGAGGACCGAGGAGCCGGAACCGTACGCCGGGTCCCACATGTCGAAGAGCGTCTTGCCGAACACCGCCGAGAGCAGCACGCCGCCGAGGACCGGGAAGAGGCCCTTGAAGGCGAAGTCGCGGCCCGAGCGGAAGAGCTCGGCGCGGAAGTACCAGGCGCAGGCGAAGGCGGTCAGCGCGTAGTAGAAGCAGATCATCAGGCCGAGCGCGTAGATCGTGTCGATCAGGACGTGCTCGCTGACGAGCGTCATCACGGTGTAGAACGCGCCGGTCGCGATGCCCGCGACGACCGTGGCGCGGCCGGGGACCTTGAAGCGCGGGTGGACCTTGGAGAAGGACCCGGGCAGGGCCTCGTACGAGGACATGGCGAGCACGGTGCGGGCGACCGGGATGAACGTGGTCTGGAGGCTCGCCGCGGCCGAGGCGAGCACGGCGATGAAGAGGGCCACACCGAGGACCGGGCCCATGACGGGGCCGGCGAGCGCGGCGAAGACGTTGTCGGAGGTGTCCGGGTTGGCGAGGCCGAGGCCCTTGTCGCCCGAACCGACGGCCATCTGGGCGGCGATGCCGGTGGCGAGGTACGAGCCGACGAGGACGACCATCGCGATGAGGGCGCCGCGGCCGGGGGTCCGGTCGGAGCCGGTGGTCTCCTCGTTGGTGGACAGGCAGGCGTCCCAGCCCCAGTACATGAAGATCGACAGGGACAGGCCGGCGGTGAAGGCCGCGAAGGACTGGACCGCGAAGGGGTTCATCCAGGACCAGGAGAAGTCGACGCCGGTGTCGAAGGCGCCCGCCCCGGCCTTCTGCAGGGCCATCGTGACGAACACGGCCAGGACCACGAGCTGGAGGCCGACCAGGGCGTACTGCACGCGCTTGGTGGCGGTCATGCCGCGGTAGCTGATCGCGGTGGCGACGGCGATCAGCAGGAGACAGGTGAGGATGTGGACGGCCTTGTTGCCGTCGAGGGCCGCGATCGCGTCGCTGCCGGTGACCTCACCCGCGAGCAGCCAGAAGTACGAGGTCGCGACGCCGGCGAGGTTGGAGAGCACGATGATCGTCGCGATCACCAGGCCCCAGCCGCACATCCAGCCCACGCGCGGGCCGAAGGCCTTGACCGTCCAGGTGAAGGAGGTGCCGGAGTCCGGCATCACCCGGTTCAGCTCGCGGTAGGCGAAGGCGACGAGCAGCATCGGCAGGAAGCCCGCCAGGAACACGGCGGGCATCTGCAGGCCGACCTCGCCGGCCGTGGAGCCGAGGGTCGAGGTCAGGCAGTACACGGGGGCGACCGTCGAAATGCCGATGACGGCACTGCCGAGGAGGCCGACGGAGTTCTTCTCCAGCCCCTTGGCCCGGACGCCCCCTTCGGAGCGTCCCCGTACCGTGTCCCCGACCTGGGGCCGCGTCTCCAGCTGAGTCATGAGGAGGACGTTAAGTGCTGCGGTTCCCGTATCCGGAGGTTGCGGGTTCGCATACGCGACCTTGGATAGTCATGCACTGGGACGCAGGACGCCACCGATTGAAAGGTCAGATCGGCAAACACCGCATGAATCCGCAGGCACCACATACCGGGTTCCGGATTGCGAAAACCGCAGCTGTGCCCGTTTTGCCCGTTTCCAAAATTTCCCGTGACCTACGTCTCCCCCAACCGGCCGGCTCACCTGCCGGGCCGCTCACCTGCCGGGCCGCTCAGCCGCGGCCCGCCCCCGCCGCGGCCCGTTCGCCTGCCGTCCCGTCCGCCGTTCGCCCGCCGCTCGCCTGCTGGGCCGTCCGCCGCTCACCCACCGGGCCGCTCACCCGCCCGGCCACACGATCGCCTGCAGTTCGCTGTACGCGTGCAGCGCGTAGGAGCCCACGTCCCGCCCCACTCCGCTCTTCCTGAAACCGCCGAACGGCGCCTCCATGTTCCGGCCCACCGTGTTGACGCCGACCCCGCCCGCCCGCAGCCGCCGCGCGACCCGGAACGCCCGGGCCACGTCACCCGACCAGACGTAGTCGATCAGGCCGTAGTCGCTGTCGTTGGCCAGCGCCACCCCCTCCTCCTCGTCGTCGAACGGCACCACGACCACCACGGGACCGAAGATCTCCTCCCGGACGACCCGCATGCCGTTGCCGCAGTCCGCGAGCAGCGCCGGGGCGACATAGAAGCCGCGCGCCATGCCGGGCCGCTCCCCGCCGGTCACCAGGCGCGCGCCCTCCTTCCTGCCCAGCTCGATGTACGCCTCGACGCGATCCCGGTGGGCGGCGGAGATCACCGGGCCGACCACGGTCTCCCGATCCGCCGGGTCGCCGACCTTCAGCCCGGCCGCGAACGCGCCGAGCCGCTCGACCAGCCGGTCGTACACCCCGCGCTGGGCCAGCACCCGGGTCGGCGCGGTGCAGATCTGGCCGCTGTAGAAGGCGAACGTGGTACCGATGCCCAGCACCGCGGAGTCCAGGTCGGCGTCGTCGAAGACCAGCGCGGCGCCCTTGCCGCCCAGCTCCATCAACTGCCGCTTCACGCTCCGCCCGCACACCTCTCCGATGCGCTGCCCCACGGCCGTGGAACCGGTGAAGCTGACCATGTCGACGTCGGGCGAGTCCACGGCCGCCTCCCCCACCTCCGCCCGGGAGCCGCTCACCACGTTGACGACTCCCGGCGGGGCGCCGGCCTCCGCGAGCGCCTCCGCCATCCGGTACACCGACAGGGGGTCCTGCGGCGCGGGCTTCACCACGACTGTGTTGCCCATCGCGAGGGCCGGGGCGACCTTGCCCGCCGGGTTCGCCCAGGGGTTGTTGTACGAGGTGACGCAGGTGACCACGCCGACCGGGCGGCGCGCGGCGAGCGCGCCGAAGACACCCGCCCGGCCCATCGGCCCGGCCTCGACGACCTGCGGCGGCAGGCCCCGCTCGACCGGCTCCAGCGCGCCCCTGGCATACCTGCGGAACCGGGACACCCCCACCCCGACCTGCATGGCCCGCGCGGTACCGGCGGTGGCGCCGGTCTCGGCCCGGGCGAGTTCCGCGTACGCCTCGAACTCCCGGCGGATGACGGCGGCGGCCCGGTCCAGGATCGCCGCCCGCTCCTCGGGGGCCGTGCGCGACCACGCCTCGAACGCGTCCCGCGCCTCCGCGGCCGCCTCGTACACCTGGTCCCGGCTCGCCTCGGGGGCGAGACCGACGACCTCCTCCGTGGCCGGGTTCACCACCTCGTAGTGGCCGCGGTCCGGCTCGACCCACTCCCCTCCGATGAACAGCCGCTGTGCGGCAAGCCGCCGGGGCCCGGACCGGCGTGACGTGGACCGACTCGGCGTGGCGGACCGCTGAGGCACGGCGGATCCTCGCGACGTGGCCGGCTGGCGCGTCACTTGGTGCTCACCGTCCTGGTGTCGCGGCCCGAGCGCAGCACCCGGCCCGGCAGGGCGCCGGTCACCCGGTCCTCGCGGATGACCTCGACCCCGTTGACCCGCACGGACACCACTCCCTCCGCGCGCGAGTCGAGCCGCGGGCTTTCGCCGGGCAGGTCGTGGACGAGGGTCGCCGGTCCGGCGTCGATCCGCTCCGGGTCGAACAGGACCAGGTCCGCGTGGTGGCCCTCGGCGACCCGGCCCCGCTCGCGCAGCCCGAACAGCCGCGCCGGATCGTCGGTCAGCATCCGCACCGCCTCCTCCAGCGGCACGAGCTTCCGGCCGCGCAGGCAGTCGCCGAGGAACCTGGTCGTGTACGGCGCCCCGCACATCCGGTCCAGGTGCGCGCCCGCGTCGGAGCCGCCGAGCAGGACGTCCTCGTGCCGCCAGGTCTCCGCCCGCAGCGCCCAGCTGGCCGGGTCGTTGTCGGCGGGCATCGGCCACAGGACCGTGCGAAGGGAGTCGTTGGCGCAGATCTCCACCAGGCACTGGAAGGCGCCCTCGCCGCGCTCCGCGGCGATGTCGGCCACGACACGTCCGGTGAGGCCGTCGTTCGCGGCGGAGTAGGTGTCGCCGATGACGTACCGGTCGAAGTCGGCGAGCCTGCGGAAGACGCCCGCCTCCGGTGACCGGGCGCGGCGCAGCATCTCCGCGCGGACGTCCGGGTCGCGGAGCTCGGCGATCCGCTCCGGGACGGGCAGACCGAGGACGGCGCCCCAGCCGGGGATGAGGTTGAGGGCGCAGAAGGTGCCCAGGGACATGTTCATCGGGGTGAGGATGGGCATGGTGAGGGCGACGATCCGGCCACCGGCCCGGCGGGCCCGTTCGCTCGGCACGAGCTGGCGGGGGACGCGCTCGGGGACGGCGGCGTCGACGGTGAGCACGTTCCAGTTGAGCGGCCGGCCCGCGGCGGCGCTCATCTCGACGAGCAGGTCGATCTCCTCGTCGGCGAACCGGTCGAGGCACCCGGCGACGATGGCCTCGAGCTGGGTGCCCTCGTGCTCGCCGACGGCGCGGGAGAGCGCGACGAGTTCGGCGGGCTCCGCGTGCCGGGAGGCGACCGGGTCGCCGTCGCCGTCGGTGTGGGTGGACGACTGGGTGGTGGACAGTCCCCAGGCACCGGCGTCCATGGCGTCCCGCAGGAGCGCGGTCATCTGACGGAGCTGCTCCCCGGTGGGCCGGCCGCCGGTCGCGGCCGGGCCCATGACGTGCCGGCGCAGGGCGCAGTGGCCCACCATGAAGCCGGCGTTGACGGCGATACGGCCGTCGAGCGCGTCCAGGTACTCCCCGAAGGTGTGCCAGTCCCAGGGCGCACCCTCCTCGAGGGCGACCAGGGACATGCCCTCGACCTTGGACATCATCCGCCGCGTGTAGTCGGCGTCCTCGGGACGGTCGGGGTTGAGCGGCGCGAGGGTGAACCCGCAGTTGCCGCCGGCGACCGTGGTCACGCCGTGGTTCAGGGACGGGGTGGCGTACGGGTCCCAGAACAGCTGGGCGTCGTAGTGCGTGTGCGGGTCGACGAAACCGGGGGCGAGGACCAGTCCGGTCGCGTCCTCGGTGGTACGGGCACCCTCGGTGACGGTGCCGGGTCCGGCGACGACGGCGACGCGGCCGTCGCGGATGCCGACGTCGGCGGTGCGGGCGGGGGCGCCGGTGCCGTCGACGAGCGTCGCGCGCGTGATGAGGTGGTCGAGCATGGTCGTCCCTTCGCGTGCGGGTGCCGGGGGTTGCGCCGGGTGGACGGACGGGCGGGGCGCCGGGGGCGGAGCAGTACGGGTACGGGTACGGAGACGGAGACGGTCAAGGGAGCGGGACGGGGACGGGGACAGGAGCGGACGGACCGGGGACGGGAGCGGACGGACCGGGGACGAGAATGGGTACGGGTACGGGTACGGAGACGGTCAAGGGAGCGGGGAGCGGTACGGGAACGGGTGGGGCCCGATCGGGGGTGCTGCGGCCGGCCGCGGCCGCGCAACCCTCCGACCGGGCCGGATGCGGGAGGCGGCCCGGGATGCCACCGCCCGCGGTCCCGCGCCTGCCCCGGCCCGCCCGGGTCCGGCGCGGACCCTGGCCGGCCCTGGCCGGACCCGGTCCGGGACCCGGCCGGGGAGAGGGCCGGCCGGGCCTCGGTCTCCGGTCACGCGGCCTCGCGGAAGCGCGTCGTACGGTGGATGGGATCGGTGTCGATCTTCGGGATGACGTGTTCGCCGACCAGGCGGATCGTCCGGAGGGTGTCCTCCCTGGAGATCCCGATGGGCAGGCCGAACGACAACTGGTCCGCGCCCGCCTGCTCCCACCGCTTGCACTGCGCCAGCACCTCGTCCGGGTCGCCGCAGATCAGCAGCTCCTCCCGGATGAGGAGTTCGATGAGTTCCTCGTCGTACTCCGGCAGGGTCTCGGGCCACACCGGGAAGCCCTCGGGCCGCGGGAAGGTGTCGTGGTAGCGGAAGACCAGTGACTGCAGGTAGTGCAGACCGCCGGCCGCCGCCGTGCGCACCGCCTCCGCGTGGGTGGGGGCGCAGACGGCGGTGGAGGTCACCATCACGTTGTCGTTGACGTAGTCGCCGATGGGCTCGGCCTCGCGGATCGCGGTCTTGTACTGCTCCAGTACCCACTCCATGTCGGAGACCTTCTGGACGCTGAAGCCCAGCACCCCGAGCCCCTTGCGGGCCGCCATGGCGTAGGAGGGCGGGGATCCGGCCGCGTACCACATGGGCGGGTGGGACTTCCCGTAGGGCTTGGGCAGCACCTTGCGCGGGGGCAGGGACCAGTGCTTGCCCCGGAAGCCCTGGTACTCCTCCTGGAGCCACATCTTGGGGAACTCGGCGATGGTCTCCTCCCATATCTCCTTGGTGTGGTTCATGTCGGTGATGCCCGGGAGGAAGCCGAGGATCTCGTGCGAGCCGGCCCCGCGCCCGGAGCCGAACTCATGGCGGCCCTCGCTGAGGTGGTCGAGCATGGCGACCTTCTCGGCGACCTTGACGGGGTGGTTGACCTGGGCCAGCGGGTTGAAGATGCCCGAGCCGAGATGGATGCGCTCGGTGGCGTGGGCGAGGTAGCCGAGGAAGACGTCGTTGGCGGAGAGGTGCGAGTACTCCTCGAGGAAGTGGTGCTCCGAGGCCCAGGCGTACTTGAAGCCGGACTTGTCCGCCTGGATGACGTACTCGGTCTCCTCCATCAGCGCCCGGTGCTCGGCGAGCGGGTCGGTCTCGGCGCGCTTGCCGACGTAACCCTGAACAAAGAGGCCGAATTCCACGGGGGTTCACCGTCCCGTTCCTGCTTTTCTGACACACCGTCAGATTCGTTGAGGCCGACTGTTCCACCGCGCGTCCGGGGCGTCAAGAGAGCGGCGGCACCTCATCTGACACTGCGTCAGATGAGGTGCCAGGAGACGTTCACACCGGCCAGCCAGCCGCCGTCGACGACGAAGGGCTGGCCGGAGATGTACGAGGAGTCGTCGCAGGACAGGAACAGCGCCAGCCGCGCGACCTCCTCCGGCCGCCCGACCCTCCCGAGTGGCACGAGCCGCCGGTACAGACCGTCCAGCGCCTCCGGGTCCGCGCCGTCCGGGTTGCTCATCGGGGTGTCCACCGCGCCCGGGCACACCGCGTTGACCCGGATCCGCCGCGCGGCGAGCTCGATGGCGGCCACCCGGGTCAGACCGAGGATCGCGTGCTTGGTCGCGGCGTACGCGCCCACGTGCGACATGCCCGTGAGCGCCGTGTACGAGGCGGTGTTGACGATCGTGCCGCCGCCCGCGGCCGCGATCTCCGGCGCGACGGTCTTGATCCCCAGGAACACGCCGACCTGGTTGACTCGGACGATCTGCTGGAACTCCTCCAGGGGCGTGCTGACCAGTTCGTTGAAGCGCAGGATGCCCGCGTTGTTGACCAGGCCGTCGACACGGCCGAAGGCGTCCCTGGCGGCCGCGACGGCGGCGGCCCACTCGTCCTCGTCGCCGACGTCGAGATGGACGTACAGACCCCCGACCTCCTCGGCGACCGCCTCGCCGCGGTCGTCGAGGACGTCCGCGAGGACGACCCGGGCACCCTCCGCGCCGAAGAGCCGCGCCGCCGCCTCGCCCTGCCCCCGGGCCGCACCCGTGACGATGATGACGCGCCCGTCCAGCTTCCCCATGCCCTACCCCTCACATCCGAGTCGCGGAGCCACCTCGGCGGCGAAGGCCGCCATCTGGTCGGTGAGTTCACTGCGGCTCCGGCTGCGGAACCGCACCTGGATCTGGTCCACGCCCATGGCGCCGTACTCGCGCAGCGACTCTGCGAGCACCTCGGGCTCACCGGTCAGCGTGCGCCGGCCGGTGTCCCAGCCGGCGCGGCCGACGTACAGGGGCTCGGTGATCGCCCCCACCACGAGCGGGTCCTCGACCCCGGCCTTCTCGCGCAGCGTGCGCAGCCGGGCGATCTGCCGGGGCAGACGGTCGCGTGGATCGCCCTGCGGCAGCCAGCCGTCCCCTTTGAGGGCGGCCCGGCGCACGGCGGCCGGCGAGGAACCGCCGACCCACACCGGCACCCGGGCCTGGACGGGCCGCGGTCTCTGCCCGAGCCCCTCGAAGGCGAACCGCTTCCCGGCGAAACTCGGGAACTCCTCCGGTCCGAGCGCCACCCTGAGCGCGTCGATGGTCTCGTCGAGCAGGGCGCCGCGCGACGCGAAGTCGGCGCCGAGCGCCTCGAACTCCTCGCGCACATGCCCCGCGCCGACCCCGAGGACCAGCCGCCCACCGGACAGGTGGTCGAGGGTCGCGTACTGCTTGGCGGTTACCAGCGGATGGCGCAGCCCGACGACCGCGACATGGCTGAGCAGCCGCACCCGCTCGGTCGCCGCGGCCAGGAAGGACAGCGTGGCGACGGGGTCGTACCAGACGGTGGACATGGCCCCGGCTAGGCGCTGCGGGATCGCGACGTGGTCGCAGACGGCGATGTAGGCGAAGCCGGCCCGGTCGGCGGTGCGGGCGATCGCCAGCAGATCGTCCGGGCCCGCGGCGGCCTCCCAGCACTCGGCGAAGACGGTGCTCTGCGACTGAACCGGGAGCTGCATCCCGTACACCACCATGTTCCGGTCCCTTCGCCAACTGATCTGACGGTTCGTCATGTCAAGTGGTTCTTCATGTTCTTGGCTGGGGCCTGATCGGGCAAGGGGGTGTGCGGGAGCGCCGCTCGGGGCGGCCGGGGCGGGGCTGTAGGGGCGGGGGGCCGTCCACGGGCAGCCGGAGGCCGCGGGGGGGCGTGGGCGCGAGGGGTGCGTGCACGGGTGCGTGCACGGGGTGCGCGCCCCCGGGACGCTGCGGTGCCCCCGGGGAGCGCGGGCGCGCGCAGGCCCCCGGCGCGGGAGAGCGCGGCGGACGACCGGGGGCTCCGGTGCCGCGTCAGGCAAACCCTGCCTGCCGCGGCTAGCCGAGCAGCGCGTAGACGGTCGAGGCGCGGGCGGCGGGCTCGTCGGCGCCGTGTGCCGTCATCGTGATGTCGGCGAAAGCCATCCGCCTGCCCAGCTTGGAGATCCGGGCGTCGACGAGTACGTCCGCGCCGGTCACCGCCCGCTGGAAGGCCGTCGACTGCTGGACCGTCGTCATGGGGACGAAGCCGCCCCGGGCCGCGGACACGGCGATCACGGTGGCCGTGTCGGCCGCCGCCATCAGCGCCTGGCCGGACAGGGCTCCACCCTCCCGGGCGAGCCGGCCGGTCCACGGCAGGCGGAGCACGGCGTGCAGCCCGCCCGTCTCGACGACGGTCAGACCGAGGTCGAGCACCCAGGGTGCGAAGTTGTCGGCGAGGATCTTGTCGGCTTCGGCCGGAGTGAGCGTCATGTGCCGATGGTGACGGCGGTCACGGGCGGATGTCCACGACACCGGCCGCGAGGACCGCCGGCCGTCCGGCGGGGGCGGCTCACGGCCCGGCCCAGAGCCCGTCCTCCGTCAGCCCCAGCAGTTCGATCGCGTTCCCGCGCACGATCCGCTCCACCACGTCGGCGGGCAGGTGCCCCATCTGCGCCTCGCCCACCTCGCGGGACCTGGGCCAGGTGGAGTCCGAGTGCGGGTAGTCCGTCTCGTACAGGACGTTCCCGACGCCGATCGCGTCCAGGTTCCGCAGGCCGAAGGCGTCGTCGAAGAAGCAGCCGTGGACGTGCTCGGCGAACAGCTCCGACGGCGGCCGCCGCACCTTGTCCGCGACGCCGCCCCAGCCGCGGTTCTCCTCCCACACCACGTCCGCGCGCTCCAGGATGTAGGGGATCCAGCCGATCTGGCCTTCGGCGTACATCACCCGGAGGTTCGGGAAGCGCTCGAACTTGCCGCTCATCAGCCAGTCGACCATCGAGAAGCAGCAGTTGGCGAAGGTGATGGTGGAGCCGACGGCGGGCGGGGCGTCGGCGGACGTCGACGGCATCCGGGAGGAGGAGCCGATGTGCATCGCCACGACCGTCCCGGTCTCGTCGCACGCCGCCAGGAACGGGTCCCACGCGCCGGTGTGGACGGACGGCAGGCCGAGGTGCGGGGGTATCTCCGAGAACGCCACCGCCCGGACCCCGCGGGCCGCGTTCCGCCGCACCTCGGCGGCGGCGAGCTCGGCGTCCCACAGCGGGATCAGGGTGAGCGGGATCAGCCGGCCACGCGCCTCGGGCCCGCACCACTCCTCCACCATCCAGTCGTTGTAGGCGCGCACGCAGAGCAGCCCGAGCTCACGGTCCTTCGCCTCGGTGAACGTCTGTCCGCAGAACCGCGGGAACGTGGGGAAGCACAGCGCGGACTGGACGTGGTTGACGTCCATGTCCGCCAGCCGGTCCGCCACTCCGTACGAGCCGGGCCGCATCTGCTCGTACGTGATGACCTCGAGCCTGATCTCGTCGCGGTCGTAGCCGACGGCGGTGTCGAGCCGGGTCAGCGGACGGTGCAGGTCCCCGTACACCCACCAGTCCCCGACCGGCCCCTCGTCGCCCGGCGCGCCCATGACGGGTGCGAACCTGCCGCCGAGGAAGGTCATTTCCTTCAGCGGCGCACGGACGACGCGGGGGCCGCTGTCCCGGTACTTCGACGGGAGCCGGTCCCGCCAGACGCCGGGGGGCTCCACCGTGTGGTCGTCCACCGAGATGATCTCCGGGAAGGTCTCCATGCCTCCCACGGTAGCGCCGATCTGACGAACCGTCAGCTACGCGTCGCAGGCGAACCGGCAGATCCTGTGCAGAGCATCACCCCTTGCTGACGCACCAGGCCCCCACAAGGCAGACTGTCCGGGCAGACTGTCCGGGGCGGACCCGCGACACGAACGCGACGACGCGGGACGAAGGCGGTACCGGCAGGGGGTAGCGATGCACCGCGAGGACGAGCCCTCCGCACAGCCAGACATTCCGGAGCCGCGGACTCCGGGCCCGGCGGACAACGACGGGCAGCTCCGCTTCAGCGTGCTCGGCCCCGTCCGCGCCTGGCACCGCGGACAGGCCCTGCCCACCGGCTCACCCCAGCAGCGCGCCCTCCTGGCCGCGCTCCTCCTCCGCGAGGGCCGCACCGCCACCTCCGCCGAACTCATCGACGCCATCTGGGGCGAGGACCCGCCCTCCCAGGCCCTCGCCGCCGTACGCACCTACGCCTCGCGGCTGCGCAAGATCCTCGAACCCGGCGTCCTGATCAGCGAGTCCGGCGGCTACGCCGTCCGCATCCCCGCCGAGGCCCTCGACCTCCGCGTCGCCCGGGACCTCGTGTCGGAAGCCGACAAGGCCCGCGCCGGCGGCGACCGGCGCCAGGCCCGCGCCCTGGTCGGCACCTCCCTCGGCCTCTGGGACGGCGAACCCCTCGCCTCCGTCCCCGGCCCCTACGCCGAGACCGAGCGCACCCGCCTGGAGGAATGGCGCCTCCAGCTCCTCGAGACCCGCCTCGAACTCGACCTCGACCTCGGCTGCCACGCCGAAGCCGTCTCCGAACTCACCGCCCTCACCGCCGCCCACCCCCTGCGCGAGCGCCTGCGCGAACTCCTCATGCTCGCCCTCTACCGCAGCGGCCGCCAGGCCGAGGCACTCGCCGTCTACGCCGACACCCGGCGGCTCCTCGCCGACGAACTCGGCGTCGACCCCCGCCCCGAACTCTCCGCCCTCCAGCAGCGCATCCTGCGGGCCGACACCGAACTCGCCCGCCCCGCAGAACCGGCCGCACCCACCGCGCCCCAGCCCGCACGGCCCGCCCAGCTCCCCGCCACCGTGCCCGACTTCACCGGCCGCGCCTCCTTCGTCCGCGAACTCGGCCACCGCCTCGCCTCCGCCGAAGGCACCGTCATGGCCGTCTCCGCCCTCGCCGGCATCGGCGGCGTCGGCAAGACCACCCTCGCCGTCCACGTCGCACACGAGGCCAAGCCCCACTTCCCCGACGGCCAGCTCTACGTCGACCTCCAGGGCGCCGGCGCCCGCGCCGCCGAACCCGAAACCGTCCTCGGCGCCTTCCTCCGCGCCCTCGGCACCGCCGACACCGCCATCCCCGACACCCTCGACGAACGCGCCGCCCTCTTCCGCTCCCTCCTCGACGGCCGCCGCGTCCTCGTCCTCCTCGACAACGCCCGCGACGCCGCACAGATCCGGCCCCTGCTGCCCGGCACCGCCGGCTGCGCCGCCCTGGTCACCAGCCGCGTCCGCATGGTCGACCTCGCCGGAGCCCACCTGGTCGACCTCGACGTGATGTCACCCGACGAAGCCCTTCAGCTCTTCACCCGCATCGTCGGCGACGAACGCGTCACCGCCGAACGCGAAGCGGCCCTCGACGTCGTCGCCGCCTGCGGCTTCCTGCCCCTCGCCATCCGCATCGCCGCGTCCCGCCTCGCCGCACGCCGCACCTGGACCGTCTCCGTCCTCGCCGCCAAACTCGCCGACGAACGCCGGCGCCTCGACGAACTCCAGGCCGGCGACCTCGCCGTCAAGGCCACCTTCGAACTCGGCTACGGCCAGCTCGAACCCGCCCAGGCCCGCGCCTTCCGCCTGCTCGGACTCGCCGACGGCCCCGACATCTCCCTCACCGCCGCCGCGGCCGCCCTCGGACTCCCCGAACACGACGCCGAGGACCTCCTCGAAGCCCTCGTGGACACCTCGCTCCTCGAATCCGCCGCCCCCGGCCGCTACCGCTTCCACGACCTGGTCCGCCTCTACGCGCGTGCCTGCGCCGAACGCGACGAGCAGCCCCCGGCGGAACGCGAGGCGGCCCTCTCCCGCCTGCTGGACTTCTACCTCGCCACCACCGCCCGCGTGTTCGCCCTCGAACGCCCCGGCGACCGCCTCGTCGACCACCTCGCCTCCACCGTCTACCAGGGGCTGGCGTTCACCGACCGGCACGAGGCCCTCGACTGGCTCTACCGCGAGGCCAACAGCCTGCTGGCATGCGCCCGCCAGTCCTTCGTCGGCACCCGGCTGCGCCGGGCGGTGGACCTCCTGTGGGCGGCCAAGGACCTCGCCGAGTCCGGCGCCAACAGCAGGCAGTACGAATCCGCGGCCCTCGCCGCACGCGACGCCGCCCGTGCCGCGGGCGACGCCCACGCCGCGGGACGCGTGCGCACCGCCCTGACCAACGTCCACCTCGTCGCCGGGCGGTACGAGCAGGCCGACGAGGAGGCCCGCAGCGCCCGCGAACTCGCCACCCGGGCCCACGACCCGGCCCCCCTCTACTGGGCCGACAACGACCAGGGGATCGCCGCCGCCGCGACCGGCCGCTACGACGAAGCGGAACAGCACCTCGTCAACGCGGCAGCACGGGCCCGCCTCGACGGCCACCTCCCCGGCGCGGCAAGCGCTTTGTGCAACCTCTCCCGTGTCCACCTCTTCCTCGGACGCACCAACGAGGCCATCGACCTGGCCCGACAGGGCGTGGCGATCTACGACAGACTCGGACTCACCGTACGGCTCGCCAACGGACGGTACGCCCTCGGCGTCGCCCTCACCGAAGCCGGCCGCACCACCGAGGCCCTGGAACAGCTCAAGGCGGCCCTCCGCATCTTCACCCAGGACCGCCAGCGGCTATGGGAAGGGACGACACACTTCCGCATCGCCCAGGCCCATCTCAAGGTCCGCCGGCCGACCCAGGCGGCACAGCACGCCGAACAAGCCCTCGCCAGCGGCTACATGGGCGGTGACCGCATGCGCGCCGGCATCCTCACCACTCTCGGAGAAGCTCTCGCCGACCTGGGTCAGAGCGACCGCGCACGCGCCTGCTGGCGCGAGGCACTCGCCCACCACGAGCAGACCGGCTCCCGCGAAGCCGAACGGCTGCGAGCCCTCCTGTCACCCGCCGCAGCCGCCTGACCTGCCCGGCCCCGCTCGTTCAGCATTCGTTTATGTCGGTACGGCAGTCTCTTCCACAACGGTCAGTCGTGTCGGGGGGCACACAGGCCACGAGGGCTCACCACTAAGGTGAGCGGTCCGAAACACCCGTTCGGCGGCCCACGGGGGAGTCGCCGAGCGGGTGTCGCACCTGATCCATCCAACGGGGAGAATCACACGCGCATGAGCACCGAGAAGAAGATCGAAGAGATCGTCGCGCTGGACAACCACCTGCCCGCCCCGCCGAAGGACGGCGGCATCACCACCCAGGACAATCACCTGCCCGGACCTCCGAAGGACGGCATGCCCGCCACGCCGGAGGACGGCACGCTGACGCCCCTGGACAACCGTCCGCCCGCCCCACCGACGGACGGCGGCATCACCACCATGGACAACCACCTGCCCGCCCCGCCCAGGCCCTGAGACCGCACCCGACGGGGCGCGGCCGCGGCGGCGCGGAGGGGGAGCCGCCGCGGCCGCGGTGCGTTCAGCGGGCGTGCGCCACGGCGCGCGCCCGCAGTTCCGTCTTCAGCACCTTCCCGCTGGCGTTCCTGGGCAGCGCCGTCACGAACTCCACCGACCTCGGCACCTTGTAGTTGGCCATCTCCCGGCGGGACCAGGCGATCAGGTCGTCCGCCGTCAGCGTGGAACCCGGCCGGCGCACCGCGTACGCCTTGCCCACCTCGCCCAGCCGCCCGTCCGGCACGCCGACCACCGCCACGTCCGCGACGTCCGGATGCAGGCCCAGGTGCTGCTCGATCTCCGCCGGATACGCGTTGAAGCCGCCCACGACGAACATGTCCTTGATCCGGTCGGTGATCCGCAGGTTCCCCGCCGCGTCGAGGACGCCCACGTCGCCCGTGTGCAGCCAGCCTTCGGCGTCGACCGCCTCCGCCGTGCCCACGGGGTCCTCGAAGTACCCCCGCATCACGTTGTGGCCGCGCACCAGGATCTCCCCGGGCTCCCCCGGTGCGGCCCGCACCCGCACCTCGGTGCCCGGAATGGCCCGCCCCGACGTCTCCGCGATCGTGGCCGGATCGTCGCCGCGGCGGCACATCGTCACGATGCCGGACGCCTCCGACAGCCCGTAGGCGGTGAGCACCGTCCCGATGCGCAACTCCTCGCGCAGCCGCTCGACCAGACGCAGCGGCACCACGGCCGCGCCCGTGACCACCAGCCGCAGCGCGGACAGGTCGTGCGCATCCCGGGCCGGGTGGTCCAGCAGGGCCTGGTGGAGCGTGGGCGGGCCCGGCAGGACGGAGATCCGCTCGGACGCGATGTTCGCCAGCACCGTGTCCGCGCTGAACACCGGCTGCGGCACCATCGTCGCGCCGGTCATCAGCGACGCGACGATCCCCGCCTTGTAGCCGAAGGTGTGGAAGAACGGGTTCACGATCAGATAGCGGTCCTCCGCGCGCAGCCCCGCCAGCTCGGCCCAGATCCCATAGCAGCGCAGCGTCTGCGCGTGGGTGATCACCGCGCCCTTCGGGGTGCCGGTGGTACCCGAGGTGAAGACGATGTCGGAGGGGGCCGACGGCTCCACCGCGTCCGCCCGGGCACGCACCCGGGACGCCGGCACCGCGTCCCCGCCGGCGAGGAAGTCCCGCCATGTCCGGTAGTCCTCGGGCGCGGCGTCCGCGAGCACCACCACCTGTTCCAGATGCGGGAGTTCGGCCTCGGCGCGCCGCAGGGAGGCGACGTAGGAGGTGCCCAGGAACGTGCCGGTGACGAACAGCAGCCTCGCCCGGGAGCGGGCCAGGACGTAGGCGGCCTCCGTGCCCTTGAAGCGGGTGTTGAGGGGCACGAGCACCGCGCCGGCCGACACCGCGCCCAGTGCCGAGACGATCCAGTCGAGGGTGTTCGGCGCCCAGACGGCGACCCGGTCTCCCGGCTCCGCGCCCGCGGCGATACAGGCGGCGGCCGCACGGTCGACGCGTTCGCCCAGCTCGGCGTAGCTCACCCGGGTGCGGCCCTCGACCACGGCCTCCCGGTCGCCGTGGCGTTCCGCGGCACTCCGTACCAGCCTCGGGATGGAGCCCCACTCCAGATCGCCGCGCATAGCCCGACCTCCCGCCGTCGCGTCCGCACAGCCGACTTAGCTGACTACTTAGCTGACTACCCGTCAGATTAGCGGTACGCTCGCCCGCATGGCGACCCTGAAGGACGCGACCGCGATAGCCGGGATCGGTCAGACCGCCTTCGCGAAGCACCTCCCCGAATCCGAGAAGACCCTGGCCTGCCGGGCGATCCTCGCGGCCCTCGACGACGCCGGGCTGGATCCCGCCGAGGTCGACGCCTTCGCCTCCTACACGATGGAGGAGACCGACGAGGTGGAGATCGCCAAGGCGATCGGCGCGGGAGACGTCACCTTCTTCAGCAAGGTCGGCTACGGCGGCGGCGGCTCCTGTGCCACCGTCGCCCACCTCGCCGCGGCCGTCGCCACCGGGCAGGCGAACGTCGGCGTCGCCTGGCGCTCCCGCAAGCGCGGCTCCGGGCCGCGCCCCTGGAAGAACACCACCGCACAGCTGCCCACCCCGGGGCAGTGGACCCGCCCGTTCGGACTGCTGCGGCCCGCCGACGAGATCGGCATGCTCACCCGGCGCTATATGCACGAGTACGGCGCCACCCGCGACCACCTCTTCAACGTGGCCCTCGCCTGCCGCAACCGCGCCAACCAGAACCCGGCGGCGATCATGTACGAGCGCCCGCTGACCCGCGAGACGTACATGACGTCACGCTGGATCAGCGAACCCCTGTGCCTCTTCGACAACTGCCTGGAGACGGACGGGGCACTGGCCTGCGTCGTCGTCGGCGCCGGGCGCGCCCGCGACTGCCGCCACCGGCCCGTGTACGTGCACTCCGTCGCCCAGGGCCTGCCCGCCCAGCACCACGGCATGGTCAACTACTGGAACGACGATCCGCTCGCCGGGCCCGCCTGGACCGCGGCCCGCCGGCTGTGGAAGACCGCCGACCTCGGGCCGCAGGACGTCGACGTCGCCCAGATCTACGACGCGTTCACCCCGCTGGTGCCGCTGTCACTGGAGGGCTACGGCTTCTGCGGGCGCGGGGAGGGCGGGCCGTTCACCGAGGGGGGCGCCCTGGAGATCGGCGGCCGGCTGCCGCTCAACACCGGCGGCGGGCTCAGCGAGGCGTACGTCCATGGTTTCAACCTGATCAACGAGGGTGTGAAGCAGCTGCGCGGTGTTTCGACGGCGCAGGTACCGGGAGCATCGACCTGCCTGGTGACGGCGGGCGAGGGCGTCCCGACTTCGGCGTTGCTTCTGAGGAGTTGAGCTGACAGATGACAGATTCTGACATCGGCTATCTGACGCCTGTCATCGACGAAGACGGGGCGCCCTTCTGGCAGTACGCCGCCCGCGGGCAGCTTCGCATCCAGGCCTGCGCCTCCTGCGACGAGCTGCGCTTCCCGCCCCGCCCCTGCTGCCCTCACTGCCGGTCGTTCGACAGCACCTGGCGGCGCATGAGCGGGCGCGGACGGATCTGGTCGTATGTGCTGCCGCATCCTCCGCTGCTCCCCGGCTACGCCGAGCAGGCCCCCTACAACGCGGTCGTCGTCGAGCTCGCGGACGCCCCCCGCATCCGGCTGGTCGGCAACGTCGTGGCCGCCGCGGACGCCCCGCTGAACTCGGTCGACCCGGAACTGCTGAGCGTCGGGGCGCCGGTACGGGTGGCGTTCACCGCGGCGAGCGGCGGAGTGACCGTGCCGCGCTGGCTGCTGGAGCGCTGATGCCCGGGTCCGGAGTGCGCGCCGAGCGGGACGGGCGGACCGGGGTCGCCGTCGTGACCCTCGACCGGCCCGCCCGGCACAACGCGATCGACCTCGCCATGGCGGAGGAACTGGCAGCCGTCTGGCGGCGGTTCCGGTTCGACGACGGCGTTCGCGCGGTGGTGATCGCCGGCGCCGGCGGGAAGGCGTTCTGCACCGGTGTCGACCGGTCCGCCGTCGTGCCCCAGCCCACGTCGCCCTACTCGATGGACGATCCGCTGCTGCGGATCGGGCCGAAGGCGAACGACCTGTGGAAGCCGGTGATCGCGGCCGTGCGCGGGCTGGCGTGCGGCGGCGCGTTCTATCTGCTCGGCGAGGCGGAGTTCCTGATCGCGGCCGAGGACGCCGTCTTCTTCGACCCGCACACCACCTACGGCATGGTCAGCGCGTACGAGTCGGTGCACATGGCGATGCGGATGCCGTTCGGGGAGGTGGCCAGGACGGCGCTGATGGGCTCGGCTGAGCGGCTCTCGGCCCGCCGGGCGTACGAGACCGGGCTGGTCAGCGAGGTGACCCCGCCCGGCGAGGAGGTACCGGCCGCGGTGCGCTGCGCCGAGGTGATCGCCTCCCACCCGACGGAGGCGGTGCAGGGGACGGTCCGTGCGGTGTGGTCGGCGAAGGAGGCCGTCCGTGCGGTGGCGCTGGCGCAAGCCCCGCATCTGGTGACGCTGGGGAATCTCCCGCCGGAACGGCAGGCGGAACTGTTCGCCGCGCGCCGGCCGGGGTTCCGGCTGCGCTGAGGCGCGCGGGGCACGGGGCGTCATGGGGTCCCCCGGGTCCTGCTTGGGTTCAAGGGGTCGTCGGGGCGTCGGGCGTTCGGGCCTTCGGGCGTTCGGGCGTTCGGGGTGCGCCGGGGCGGTTCGGGGGTGGCCGGCCCACGGGTGGGGGTACGCCCGGCGGCCGGTGCTGAGTAGGTGGCCGCCGGCCGGCCGTATGAAGGGCGACGGGCCGCGCGGCGGCCGTGCACCGTGGTCCGCGCGTCTTCTCCGGGAGACGCACGGGGCGGGGCCGGTTCAGGGGTCGCGGCCGGGATACCACGGGCGTAGCGTCGTGCTGCGGAGAGGAGTCCGGCCATGGTCCGCAATGTCATCGGGTCGGTCCTGGCTCTCGCCGGAGCGGCGGCCGCCGTATGCAGCCCCTTCCGCGCCTGGTACGACGGCCGTCAGGGCCGCGACTACCGGATCCAGGACCTGTTCGGCGGTATCACCGACGCACAGACGGAGGTCGTGTCGTCGATCGTGCTGCCGTACGCGTTCGCCGCGCTGGTCACGCTGTTCGGGGTGATGCTGCGGTCGCGGTTGCTGGTGGCGTCGGCGGGTCTGGTGGTTCTGGGCTTCACCGTCCTGTGGATGGTGCGCCAGGGGCAGGCGACGGGATATCTGGCGGTGGGGGGCGGCATTCCCGGGCTGGGTGAGGGCGTCGCTGCGGCGCTGGGCGGCGGTGTCCTGCTGCTGCTGGCCGCGGTGGTGATGCGGGGGCGGGCGCCGAGGGTCGTGGGGTTCGAGGAGCCGGGCTACGACGGCCCGCCGGACGGCCCGGACTGGTATCCGCCGGAGCGTCCGGCCGGGTACCCGCCGGCGGAGGGGCCGTACGCATGGGCGCCGGAGCCGGACGACACGCAGCGGCTGCCGACCGCCCCGCCGCCTCCGGCGTACGGTTCGGGGCCGCGTCAGCCGAGGCCCGACCCGTACGGTGCAGGCCCGGGGCGGGATCCTTTCCGTGACGACTGGCACGGGCCGTAGGGCCCGCGCCCCTCCCGGCGCGTCCGTCCCGGCGCGCCCCTCCCAGCGGGACCCTCCCGGCGCGTCCGCCCCGGCGCGCCCCTCCCAGCGGGACCCTCCCAGCGGACCGCCCCGGCGGACCGTCCCGGCGCGACCGCTCCGAAGCGTCCCTCCCGGCGGACCGTCCCGGTGCGAACGCCCAGGCGGCCGGGCCCCCGGCGGGATCGCGCCGCCGTCCGGCGGACCGGTTCAGCGGGGTGCGGTGCTGCGTCCGGTGGCGGTTCCCTTGGCGGCGTCGAGGGCGTACACGCAGCGGTCCTTGGAGCAGGCGTAGACGACGCCGTCGCGGGCGACGGGCGAGCCGGTGATCTCGCCGCCGGTGGCGAGTTTCCAGCGGAGCTGTCCGCCGGCGGCGTCGAGGGTGTAGAGCACGTGGTCGGCGGAGCCGAAGTGGATCCGGCCGTCGGCGACGACGGGGCTGCCGGTGACCTCGCCTCCCGCGGCGAAGCGCCACTTGGGGGTGCCGGTGACGGCGTCCAGGGTGTAGAGCGCGCTGCCGCTGCCGACGTGGATGCTGCCGTCGGCGACGAGGACCGGTTCGACGGACTGGCGGGCCTCGGTGGCGATGCGCCAGCGGTCCTTTCCGGTGGCGGCGTCGAGGGCGTAGACGGTGCCGAGGTAGTCGGCGAGGTAGATCCCGCCGCCGGTGACGGCGGGGCCGGGGGCGAGTACGGGCGGGGAGAGGAAGACGGCCGGGGCTTCGAAGTGCCAGCGC
Organism: Streptomyces tirandamycinicus; assembly: GCF_003097515.1. Classification (NCBI taxonomy): domain Bacteria; kingdom Bacillati; phylum Actinomycetota; class Actinomycetes; order Kitasatosporales; family Streptomycetaceae; genus Streptomyces; species Streptomyces tirandamycinicus. The sequence continues at coordinate 2,975,647 of NZ_CP029188.1, forward strand.
ACATGGCCGGTGACGGTGTCGATGCACAGGACCCGGGTGCCGGCGGCGAGGTAGGTGCAGCCGTCGGCGGCCTGGGTGACGCGCGCCGGTGCGCCGCCGCAGGAGGCGGCGTCGCCGACGGGGTAGGACCAGCGTTCGGTGCCGGTGCGGGCGTCGAGGGCCTGGAGGCGGCCGCCCCGGCACACGTAGACGGTGTCGTCGTGCAGCGCGGGACCGGCCCCGGGGGTTTCGAAGTCGGTCTGGGCTCCGGTGATCTCCCAGAGCTTCTCGCCGCCGGCGGCTTCCCAGCCCTGTACGCCGCCGCCGCGGGTGGCGGTGACGACGGTGCCGCGGGCTGCTTCGACGGAGTAGACCCAGGCGTCGGTCATGGTGCGCCACCGTTCGCCGCCGTTGCCGGCGTCGAGGGTGTAGAGGGTGGGGCCGTCGGAGGCGTGGATGCGTCCGTCGGCGACGCTCATGGCCCAGGCGACGTCGCGGGTCTTGAACTGGCGGCGGCCGCTGGCGACGTCGAGGGCGTGGATCTCGAAGGAGGTGACGTAGACGAGGCCGCCGTCGACGACGGGGGTGCCCCAGACGTCGTTGGACATGCGGAAGCGCCAGGGGCGCCAGCGGGTGGGGCCGCTGTCCGGGGGTGTGGTGGGAGCGGGTACCGGCGGGGCCGCGGTGGCGGCGTGGGGGGCGGTCTCGCCCCCGGGCGGGCGGACCCAGCCGGTGGCCGGGCCGGCGTCGACGGCGACGGGGCGGGCGTCGGCCGCGGCGCGGGGGCCCGGCCCGATGGGGATTCTCGCGCCGGGCAGTCGCACGGGTGCGAGGTCACCCGGTGGGGCGTGCCGGGGGCGGAGGGGGCCGGTGTCGCGGGGGTCGGGTCCGCCGGGGTGCCGGGCCGCGGCGGGCGCGTGGGCGGGTCTGGGGGGCGCGGGGGGTGTGTGGGGGCGGGGCCGGCCGAGGGGTGCGCCGGTGCCGGGGAGCCGTCCGCCGCGGCGTTCCTCGATGAGGGAGACGGCACGGCCGGGCAGCCAGGCGGACGCGGTTCCGCTGTCGTCCCCGCCGGAGGCGAACAGGTGGGGGGCGAGCTGCGCCTGGAGGTCCTCGGGGCTGGGCCGGCGTGCGGCGTCCGGCTGCATACAGGATTCGATGAGGGGGCGCAGTTCGTCGGGGAGGCCGGCCAGGTCGGGGCCTTCGCGCAGGAGCATGAAGACGGTCTCCACCGGGTTGGCGCCGTGGAAGGGGGCGTGTCCGGTGGCGGCGAAGACGAGGGTGGAGCCGAGGGAGAAGACGTCGCTGGCACCGGTGACGCTGCGGGAGTCGCGGGCTTGTTCCGGCGACATGTACGCGGGGGTGCCGACGGCGACGTTGGTCATGGTGAGGCGGGTGTTGGAGACACCCGAGGCGATGCCGAAGTCGATCACACGGGGGCCGTCCTCGACGACGAGGACGTTGGACGGCTTGAGGTCGCGGTGGACCAGGCCCGCGCCGTGGATGGACTGGAGGGCTTCGGCGATGCCGGCCGCCAGCCAGCGGACCGCCTGGGCCGGCAGGGGCCCGCACTCGTTCACTATTTCCTCGAGGGAGGGGGCGGGCACGTAGGCGGTGGCGAGCCAGGGCACGGCGGCGCGTGGATCGGCGTCCACGACGGCCGCGGTGTAGAAGCCGGAGACCGCCCGTGCCGCTTCCACCTCGCGGGTGAAGCGGACGCGGAACAGCTGGTCTTCGGCGAGCTCGGTACGCACCGTCTTGATCGCCACGCGCCGGCCGGACGCCGACCGTGCGAGATAGACCAGCCCCATGCCGCCGGCTCCGAGCCGTCCCAGCACCTCGAAGGGGCCGATCCGCCTCGGGTCGTGCTGCGTCAGCTGCTCCACTTCGCCTGCCACCTCCCCGTAGGGGCCGTGTAGGTACGGCCCCGTCGCCACCTGATTGTTCCTGCCGGAGGGCACGGTTGCGAACCCGGGGCGGTATCGGGGTGTCTCGGGCTATTTTGCCCGCCTGCAGGGGGCCGCGGGCGATTTCGGCGAGGCAGCGCCGCGGGGTCGGCCGGCGGGCCCGCGGGGTGGGTCGGCCGGATGTTCGGCGGTGCGGCCTGCAGGGGCCGGTTCGTGCGGGCGGGCCCCGGTCCGGCCGGGTCGGGCGCCTAGCGTTCGGCCGGGTCGATGCCGTAGGCCGGAGGGTTCGGCCGGGGCGACGCCTAAGGAGCGGCCGGGTCGGCGCCGGAGGGTTCCTCCGGGTGTTCGGGCTGCTGCTCGGGGGCGTGTCCGGGTGTCCGGCCGGGCGCGGGTTCGGCCAGGACGGCGAAGGCGGCTCCCTGGTCGTCGGTGAGGACGGCCATGCGTCCGTAGGGGATGTCGAACGGCGGTGCGGTGACGCGGCCGCCGAGCCGGGTGGCGCGTTCGACGCTGGCGTCGGTGTCGTCGACGGCGAAGTACACGAGGAAGTGGCCGGGCATCTCGACGGGGAACGCCTCGGTGATGACGCTGCGGCCGGCGATCGCGGTGTCCTCGCCGGGTTCGGTCCCCGCGGGCGACCACATCAGGTAGTCGACGGCGTCATCGGGCAGCGGGGTGCCCTGGAATCCGAATACTCGCTGGTAGAAGGCGTCGACGGCGTCCTTGTCCCGGGTGTAGACCTCGGTCCAGCAGAACGAGCCGGGCGCGCCGCGGAGCGCGAAGCCGTCGCGTTCGCCCTTCTGCCAGAGGCCGAACACGGCTCCCGCGGGGTCGGCGGCGAGGACGGTGGTGCCGAGGCCGTCGACGGGCGTGGGGGTGGTGATCACCTGGCCACCGGCGTCCCTGATCCTCCGGGCGGTGTCGGTGGCGTCGCCGGTGGCGAAGTACACGCCCCAGGTGGTGGGCATCCGGCCGTCGCTCTTGGCGGCGAGGGCGGCGACGGGCTTTCCGTCGCGCAGGGCGTCGGTGTAGTGCGGATATGGGCCGTGATCTGCGCTTTTCCCGCTGTAGGTCCAACCGAACAGTTCGCCGTAGAAGCGCTTGCCCGCTTCCAGGTCGGGCAGCTGGGCGTCCACCCAGCACGGGGTGCCCTCGGTGAATGCGGCCATGGTGCGGCCCCTTCCTCGGCGCGGGGCCCGCGGGACGGGTTCCCGGTGCGGAGTCCCGGATCCGGAGTGCCGGATCCGGAGTGCCGGATCCGGAGTGCCCGGCGCGGACCCCTCGGCACACGATGTGACGTCACTCACAGTCAATCGGACTGTGACGTGCGCCGCACGCAGAGGCGGACCGTTCGTTGAGTTGTCCACCGAAATTATCCACAGGCTGTTGATAACACTATTGGCCTACCCGGGGGACGGTGCGGGAGCACCCCATTTGCAGTCGGCCGAATCGCGCGCCGATCACCCCTCGGTAAGCTGACGGCATGACAGGACAAGTACGCACTGTCGACGGCCGCGTCGCCGGCCGTCGCGGACAGGCGACGCGGCAGAAGCTGCTCGACTGTCTCAGCGAGATGCTCAGCTCCTCGCCGTACCGGGACGTCAAGGTCATCGATGTGGCCCGGAGAGCGGGGACCTCGCCCGCGACCTTCTACCAGTACTTCCCGGACGTCGAGGGCGCGGTCCTCGAGCTCGCGGAGGAAATGGCCACGGAGGGTGCGGCGTTGACGGAGCTCGTCGCGGGACGCTCCTGGGTCGGCAAGGCCGCCTGGCAGACCTCGGAGCAACTCGTCGAGGGATTCCTCGACTTCTGGCGCAAACACGACGCGATCCTCCGCGTGGTGGACCTGGGTGCCGCCGAGGGCGACAAGCGGTTCTACAAGATCCGCATGAAGATCCTCAACTCGGTCACCAACTCCCTCGCGGACGCGGTGAAGGAGCTCCAGTCGAGGGGCAAGGTCGACAAGGACGTCAGCCCCATGGCGGTGTCGGGTTCGCTGGTCGCCATGCTGGCGTCGGTCGCCTCGCACCAGAGGGGCTTCCAGACCTGGGGCGTCAAACAGGCGGAGCTGAGGCCGAACCTGGCGCTGTTGGTGCACCTGGGCATCACGGGCAGGAAGCCGACGAAGTAGCGGACGGGCCGACGATGACGGGTGCGCTCGCGCCAAGTCCTGTCACAGACCCGCCCGTTCGTCCCCGATAACGCACCGCACCGGCACGTACGCACCGGTACCCCCGGCGCCGTCGCATCGGCCGTCCTCGCGCGCCCCGCCTCCGGCACGTCCACCCGCCGCCGGTCCCGCCCGACTCCGGCACGTCCACTCGCCGCCGCACCCCCACCGGCACGTTCGCCGCCGGCCCCGCCCGCCTCCGGCGCGCCCGCGCTCCGTCGCGCGCCGCACCACCGGCACACCGTCCCCGGTCACACGCGGCACCGGCACATCCGCCGCCCGCGCGCCCCACGCACGTCCGGACACCGTCGCGGCTTCCGCGCGCCGGCCGGCCGCGCGGCCCGTCCGTCCCGCCGTATCGGATCAGTCCGGGGCGGTGGTCCGCCGCGCCAGCCGGAACAGCCGGATCTCGCGTTCCACCCTCGCCTGGTACGTCGCGTACGGCGGCCAGAACGCGAGCGCGGCCTCCCAGGCCGCCGCACGTTCCTCGCCGGTGAGCAGTTCGGCCCGCACCGGCACGTCCGCGCCCCGCCAGCTGATCTCCGCCTCCGGGTGGGCGAGCAGATTGCCCGTCCAGGCCGGATGACCGGGCCGGCCGAAGTTGGAACCGACGAGGACCCAGGTGCCGGTGGCCTCCTCCGGTATGCACGCGAGCGGCGTACGGCGCGCGAGCCCCGTCCTCGCACCGCGCGCGGTCAGCACCAGCCCCGGCAGCAGCTGCGCACTGAGCAGCACTCTGCCCCGGGTGAGCCGGTGGACGGCCCGGTCCACGGCGGGGACGACATGTGGGGCGATGCGTGCGAAGACGCGGGTGGAGGAGATCTTCCGGACCGTGCGGACCCCGGTGCGCATCAGACCTCCGCCGCGTCTCGCGAGCCGGGCGCCGGCCCTGGGCCACTCCGGGAGCCGCCGGCGGGGGCGACGGAACCGGCACGGCCGGCGGGGGCGAGCAGGCCGGCCGCCTCCGCCGCGTGTGCGCGCAGCCGGTGGACGGGCCCGAAGAGCAGTTCGTCGGAGGCGGCGCGTTTGAAGTACAGGTGGGCGTCGTGCTCCCAGGTGAAGCCGATGCCGCCGTGCAGCTGGATCGCCTCGCCGGTGACGGTCCGCAGCGCCTCCAGGCACTGGGCGAGTGCGAGGACGCCCTCGCGCGGGTCCCAGGCGGCGTAGTACGCGGCGGACCGGGCCGCCTGCACCCGCACATACAGGTCGGCGAGACGGTGCTTGACCGCCTGGAAGGAGCCGATCGGCCGGCCGAACTGCTCGCGGCCCTTCACATGCTCCACGGTGCGGTCCAGCGCGGCCGAGGCCGCCCCGACGGCCTCGGCCGCGAGCAGTGCCGCGGCGGTGCGGCCGGTGGCGGCGAGCGCGCCGGGCACGTCCGCGCCGGGGTCGTCGCCGAGCAGCTCGGCCGGGGTGTCGCGGAGCTGGACGCGGGCCTGCGGCCGGGTGTCGTCGAGCGCGGTCCACCGGGTGCGGCGCAGACCGCCGGCGCCCTGGCCTCGGGAGTCCCGGCCTCGGGCGCCCTGACCTCGCGACTCCTGACCTCGCGACTCCTGACCTCGGGACTCCTGACCTCGGGAGTCCGGGCCTCGGGAGTCCCGGCTGCGGGAGTCCCGGCCGCGGACGAGGAAGAGGAGGGTGCGGCTCCGGGTGAATCCGCCGGTGTGCGCGGCGACGAGGAGGAGCTTGGCGCTGTGTCCGTCCAGGACCTGCGCGGCCTCCCCGTAGAGCCGCCAGCAGCCGGTGCCGTCGGGTGCGGCCTGGATGCCACCGGCGCGGCCGCCGCCCGCCCAGGTGCCGTCCGGGTCGCTGCGGGTGAGGTCGAGGGCGGTGGCGAGTGCCGCGCCGGGTAGGCAGAGGGCGGCGGTGAGGGAGCCGTCGGCGATGCCGGGCAGGAGTGCGGAGCGCTGCCGTTCGGTGCCGAGCGCGGTGATCAGGGGTGCGGCCAGTCCGGATGTCGCGAACAGCGGAAGCGGTACGAGTGCGCGGCCGATCTCCTCGAAGGCGAGGGCGAGTTCCGTGGTGCCGCAGCCGGCGCCGCCGTACTTCTCGTCGAGGGCCAGTCCGGGCAATCCCGGACCGCCCGCCAGCCGTGCCCACAGGGCGGGGTCGTATCCGGGCCCGGCGTCCGTGGTGGAGTCGCTGCCGCCGCGCCCCGGCGGTCCTGCCGGCACGCCCTTGGAGAGCAGGCCGCGCAGGGTGCGGCGGATCTCGGACTGCTCCGTGGTGAAGGCGGCGTCCATCGGGGCTCCCCTCGACCTCTGACGGGGCGTCATATTAGGGGAGGGGACGGCAGAAGCCCAGAGCGCGGCCGCCCCGGAGAACCGGGGCGAGCCACATCTGATGTACCGTCAGATGTATGCCACTGAGTCAGCGCCACCCGCGCAAGGTCGCCGTCGTCGGCATATCCCTCTCGGACTGCGGTCGCGTCGACGGCCCCACTCCGTACGCCCTGCACGCCCAGGCGGCCCGCCGCGCGCTCGCCGATTCCGGTCTCGGCCGGGACGTGGTGGACGGCGTGGCGTCCGCCGGACTGGGCACCCTCGCCCCCGCCGAGGTCGCCGAGTACCTCGGGCTGCGGCCGCGCTGGGTGGACTCCACCGCCGTCGGCGGTGCCACCTGGGAGGTCATGGCCGCGCACGCCGCGGACGCCATCACGGCCGGGCACGCGAACGCGGTGCTCCTCGTCTACGGTTCGACGGCACGCGCCGACATCCGCGCGGGCCGCCGCACCTCCGACCTCTCCTTCGGCAGCCGCGGGCCGTTGCAGTTCGAGGTGCCGTACGGGCACACGCTGATCGCCAAGTACGCGATGGCCGCCCGGCGCCATATGCACGAGTACGGGACGACGGCGGAGCAGTTGGCCGAAGTCGCCGTGCAGGCGCGGGCGAACGCCTCCCGCAACCCGGACGCGATGTTCCGCGACCCGATCACCGTGGACGACGTGCTGTCCGGGCCGGTCATCGCCGACCCGTTCACCAGGCTGCACTGCTGCGTCCGCAGCGACGGCGGCTGCGCGGTGCTGCTCGTGGCGGAGGAGTACGTACCGGACACCGCCAAGGCGCCGGTGTGGGTCCTCGGCACCGGAGAGCACGTGTCCCACACGACGATGTCGGAGTGGGACGACTTCACGGTCTCCCCGGCCGCGGTGAGCGGGCGGCTGGCGTTCGAGCGGGCGGGTGTGGGGCCCGGGGACATCGACATCGCCGAGGTCTACGACGCCTTCACCTATATGACGCTGGTGACCCTGGAGGACCTGGGGTTCTGCCCGAAGGGAGAGGGCGGGGCGTTCGTGGAGAAGGGCCGGCTGCGCCTGGACGGGGCCCTGCCCGTGAACACCGACGGCGGCGGGCTCTCCGCCTGCCATCCGGGCATGCGGGGTCTGTTCCTGCTGGTCGAGGCGGTGCGCCAGCTGCGCGGCGAGGCGGGGGGACACCAGGTGCGGCGACCTGACGGCAGCGTCCCGGAACTGGCGGTGGCCTCGGGCACCGGCGGCTGGTTCTGCTCCTCGGGCACGGTGGTGCTGGGCCGTTGACCGGCACGTCGACCGGCAGGGGCCCGCGCGGCGGTCCAGATCCCGGACTCGGGCGCGCTCCACGGCGCGGCCGTCCCGTCGGACCGGAGTACCGGCCTCCCGCACACCTCGCTCACCCCGGAATCGGCGGTCCGGCCGCGGACCGTGTCCGGTTCCCGCGCGTCCGGGGCGGGGTGCGGCGGCCGGTGCGGCACAGTGGCAGGGCGCCCACTCCCGCAGACCGTTCACTAGCTCACAAGGAGACCCGGTGGCCCTCAGTCGCGAAGAGCGTGAGCAGTTCCTGGCAGAGCCCCATGTGGCGGCGATCGCGATCGACTCCGGTGAGGAGAACCGTGCGCCGCTGAGCGTGCCGATCTGGTACCAGTACGAGCCCGGCGGGGACCTCTGGATCCTGACCGGGCGCGACTCGCGCAAGCACCGGCTGATCGACGCGGCGGGGCGGTTCTCGCTGATGGTCGACCGGCTGGAGCCCACGGTCCGCTACGTCCAGGTCGAGGGGCCCGTCACGTCGACGGAGCCCGGCACCGAAGCGGCGCTGCGGGAACTCGCCGGGCGCTACCTTCCGCCGGACAAGGTGGACGGCTACGTCGAGTTCGCCCTGAAGGACCACGGTGAGACGGTCGTGCTGCGGATGCGGCCGCAGCGGTGGCTGTCGTCCGACCTGGGCCGGGTGTGATGATCGGCCCATGACGCACGAGCCCGGCGGCGACGCCACCGCACAGCACTTCCGCGACCTGCTCAGATCGCTCAAGGTGTGGGACACGGACCTGCCGTCCTTCGACCCGGACGCCGCCCCGGCCGGTCCGCTGCCGCTGTTCCACCGCTGGTTCGTGGAGGCGGCGTCCGCCGGGCAGCCCGAACCGCACACCATGACCCTCGCGACCGTGGACGGGGACTCCCGTCCCGACCTGCGGACGCTGATCCTGCACGACGCGGACGCCCGCGGCTGGCACTTCGCCTCGCACGCGACCAGCGCCAAGGGCCGCCAGCTCGCGGCCCGTCCGGAGGCCGCGCTCGGCTTCTACTGGCCCGTGCACGGCCGGCAGGTACGCGTCCGCGGCCGGGTCGTACCGGGCACCCCGGAGGAGGCGTACACGGATCTGCACGTCCGGTCCACCGGGGCGCTGGCGGCGGCGCTCGTCGGCCGGCAGAGCGAGGTCCTGGGCTCGCAGGAGGAGTTGCTGCGGGCGAGCGCGGCCGCGTGGGATCGCGCGGAAGCCCGTCCGGAGGCGATGGCGGAGACCTGGACGGTGTACGTACTCGTGCCATCCGAGGTCGAGTTCTTCCAGGGGGACGCCCGCCGCCGGCACATCCGGCTGCGCTACCGGCGGGCGGACGGGGCGGACTCATGGGTCCGGGAGTTGCTGTGGCCCTGACGCCCGGCGATCTTCCGGCCCGCTGAAGCCCGGACGCCAGGGCGACGAGCGCCTTTCTCCCGCCCCGGAAAGACATTCACAGGAAACTCACAGGGAATAGCCTCCGAATTGCCAGAGCGAGCCGCGCCGACTTCCCCATGACGATTGCCCGGTGGTTCTGCCGGCCCACCGGCCGGCACCCACGGACATCCACGGGATAAGCGACGGCACGTCACGGACGGCAGCGTCCCATCGGCGAGCTACGGGCGGCACGACCGCCTCGACCTTGACCTCTCCTTGGGTGAATTCACACGCGCCTGGGAAACCGCGGATCAAACATGACCGGGCGGATGCCGCGGTTTTACCTTCCATCTGACCCCCCTGGCTAGGATTCCTTCAATTCTCGGGTGGGATGAGCATTCGGACGTCGCACTGAGAGTCCCGCGTGCTCCCGTGATTCCCCAGACGAGCAGCGAACAGCGTGCCGTCGCCGGTTCCGGTCAACCCTCCGGTGAAGCGTGCGCGGGGCAAGCCGAATGAATCGATCGAACGATAGGAACCGACACAATGAAGCGCCGCGCACGCACCCTCATATACCCTCTGACGGCATCGGCGGTCGCCATGGGCCTCATAGTGGCGACACCCGCGCAGGCGGACACCCTCGGTATCACCAGCCTGTCAAGCGTGATCAAGGACCAGGTGGGCGCCTTCACACGCGTGGATACGGACAAGGTCACGAACAGCAGTACATCCGTGACCACGGTGGGTGATCCCGAAGTCAGCCTGGGTGAACTCTGGTTCGTGGGAACGTCGACCCTGAAGAACAACACCGACGACTCCCTCACCCTGACCAGCGAGAGCTTCACCAAGACCTTCGACGACACCGTGTCGAAGACCGTCACCAAGGGCGTGGACGTCGCCAACGAGGTCTCGGCCGACATTGACCTGGGCAAGGCGGTCAAGATGGGCACCACCCTGACCACGACCTGGACCTTCAGCGAGGAGAACAGCACCTCGCAGTCCCAGAGCGTCAGCTACACGGCCCCCTCGCAGGACATCACCGTCCCGGCCCACTCCACCGCCACGGTCACCGTCCGCCTCCAGCAGGCGACCGCCACGGGCAAGGTCCAACTGTCCACCGAACTCGGCGGCAAGTTCGACGGATGGCAGTGCAGCGGCGGCGCGTGCGTCTCCGGCTACGAGCCGCTGTACGACACGATCAGTCAGGTCCAGAAGAGCGGTACGAACTGGGACGGAAAGTCCACCCCCGCGCTCCCCGACGGCTTCAGCCTGAACACCACGAAGAAGACCCTCAGCTTCAAGGGCGAGGGCACCTACACCGCCACCTACGGGGCGAACTTCGACGTCGAGGTCACGACCACGCCCAACGCCGTGAGCGCCCCCGCCAAGAAGTCGTACTCCTTCACCGTCCCCGCCGCCTGAGTGCCGGAGCGCCGGAGCCAGCACCGGCGGCTCCCTGCCCAGACCGGCTCCCCGACCGGACTCATGGGCCGGCATCCCGGCCGGGGTTCCGGCCGGGGTTCCGGCCGGGGAAGCGGGCGTCGCACGGACGGTCGCACAGCCGGTCGCACGGTCGTCGGCCCTGAGCGGTGCTCCGCTCAGGGCCGACGGCCGCCGCAAGGCCCGGACGGCACATCCCGGACGGCAAATGGGCGGGCTCCGTTCTCAGCCCGGGGGACCATTCGTCGCGACGCACACTCCTCCTGCGGTCGGACCGGCGTCGCGCCCGGCGGCGGATTCGCCGAACTGCGTTCTGCGGAAGGGTGGATGGGAATCGACCACCCCCTTCACAAGGACCTGCATCATTGTGCGAAGCAGACGCATAGCCCCTGTTCTGGCCGTCAGCGCCGTCGCGGCCCTCGTCCCCGCGCTCACCCCCGCCACCGCCTCGGCCGCCGCTGCACCCAAGGCGACCACCGCAGTGGACCCCCTGAAGCAGTACACGCAGCAGAAGCCGCGCTGGAAGCGCTGCGGCGCCAGGACTCCGGCGGGCTTCCAGTGCGCGACGGTCAAGGTGCCACTCGACTACGCGCGGCCCGGCGGCAAGAAGATCGACATCGCGGTGTCGCGGATGAAGGCGACCGGCACCAAGGAGCGGCGCGGAGTGCTGCTCCTCAACCCCGGTGGCCCCGGCGGTGAGGGCCTGGACATGCCGCTGTTCCTGGCGAGCGAACTGCCCGCGTCGGTGAAGAAGCGGTACGACCTGATCGGGTTCGACCCGCGGGGCGTCGGCCGGAGCTCCCCCGTCAGCTGCGGACTGAAGAACAGCGAGCGGAACTGGGAACGGCCGTACAAGGCGGCGACGTTCGACAAGGACGTGAAGTGGGCCCGCACGGTCGCCGAGAAGTGCCGGGCCAAGGGCGGTGACGCGCTCGTGCAGTTCACCACCCGCAACACCGCCCGCGACATGGACGTCGTCCGCGCGGTGCTGGGCGAGAAGAAGATCTCCTACCTGGGGTACTCCTACGGCACCTACCTCGGCGCCGTCTACACGCAGATGTACCCCAAGCGGACCGACCGGTTCGTGCTGGACAGCGCCGTCGACCCGCAGCGGATCTGGCGGGGCATGATCCAGGTGTGGGCCGAGGGCGCCGAGCCCGCGTTCACCCGCTGGACCGAGTGGACCGCCAAGCGCCACACCACGTACAAGCTGGGTGACACCCCCGCCAAGGTGCGCACGACCTTCTGGGACCTGGTCGCCCGTGCCGACCGCAAGCCCATCGACCTCGACGGCACACCGGTGACCGGCGACGACATCCGCTCCGGGCGGGCGATGTTCTTCGACCCGGTCAACGCCGCGGAGGCGGTGGCCGAGCTGAAGAAGGCCGCGGCGGGCAGGAAGCCGGCGCCGTCCGGCGGGCGCAGCGCGTCGCCGAGCCCCGTCCCGCCGTCGTTCGCCCGCGCCGTGCCCTCGGACAACGGCGACGCGAGCTTCTGGGCCGTCGTGTGCGCCGACACCCGCTCCTGGCCGCGCGACCCCGAGCAGTACCGCCGCGACGCGATCCGCGACAAGGCCAGGTACCCGCTGTACGGCGACTTCGCGTCCAACATCAAGCCGTGCGCGTTCTGGAAGCAGGGGCCCGAGCAGGCCACCAGGATCGACAACAAGGTCGGCGCGCTCGTCCTGCAGAACGAGTGGGACTCCCAGACTCCGCTGGCCAGCGGTCAGGGACTGCGCCGGGCGATGAAGGGCTCCCGGATGGTCACCGTCCTCGGCGGCGAGGGCCACGGCATCTACGGCTCCAAGTCCTGCGCCGACAAGACGGCGACCGCCTATCTGACGACGGGCAAGCTCCCCGCGAAGGACCTGACCTGCCGCAACACGTCAGCACAGCGCAACGACCGGCTGCGGCTTCCGCTGCCGACGCCTCCCGGAATCCCGGGGATGACCGGGGCGCACGACCGGTTCTGACGCACGGCTCCGGTACCGGCATCTCCACCGGCACCTGCGCCTGCACCGGCACCGAACTCCTGGGCGGGTGACGTGGGGCCTTCCGGCACGGGAGGCCCCACGGGCACGTCCGGGCCTTGCGGTACGAGAGGCCCGGACGCGTCCGCGACGCGCCCGATGTCCCCCACGCTCCCCGCGCTCACCGCGGGGGCGCGTGCCGCCGCCAGCCCAGGAGGACTACCCTGCGCCGCGCGGGGCGGCGGTCGTGGCGACGAACGCGGCCCAGGCGCCCGGGGCGACGTCGAGCACGGGGCCGCCGGGCACCTTGGAGTCGCGGACATGAACGGTGTGGGGGCAGGCGGCGACCTCGACGCACTCGCCGCCCTCGTTGCCGCTGTAGCTGGAGGTACGCCAGTCGTAGGCGACTTCGACGCACTCGCCGCCCTCGTTGTCGCTGTAGCTGCTCTTGAACCAGACCAGGTCGGGGTTCACGGTCTCGCCGCCATCCTCTCGATCAGTGCCACGGACTCCCAGGGGGTGAGGGCCTGGGCCCGCAAGGCACCGAAGCGGTCGATCAGCCGGTTCGCCTCCTCGGGCCTGGAGAACAAGGTAGCCCCGCCCTGACCCTCGGCATACCCCAGATTCCGCCCTTCCCGGGTGCTCAGTAGTTTCAGTGGCCCACTGAGCCCGGCGTGCACCGCCCGCTCCGTCGGCATCACCTGCACCGTCAGATGGTTCCTGGTCCGCACCGACTCCAGCACATGGGCCAACTGCTCCTTGAGCACCGCCGTGCCGCCGATCGGCCGGTGCAGCACCGACTCCTCGATGACATAGGAGACGATCGGTCTCGGCCTGCGGTCGAGCACGTCCCGCCGTTCCAGCCGCGCCTCGACATGCCGGTCGATCTCCTCCGGCTCGTACATCGGCACCCGCACCTCGTACAGCGCCCGCACATAGGCCGGTGTCTGGAGCAACCCGGGGACCAGCATGGTCTCGTAGGCGCTGATGCTGGCCGCTTCGGCCTCGGTGCGCTTCCAGTTGAGGAACTTCGGCGAGTACTTCTCCTCCTCCATCATCGCCACGCACGACGCCAGCACCCCCTTCGCGCCGAGTGCCGCGTCCGCCTCCACCAGGAACGCCGTCGTCGGGATCCGCTCGGCCCGCTCGTACGCGCCCACCAGCGACTCCGACATCAGCAGCCGTTCCGCCAGGTCCCGCTGCGTCAGGTCCGCCAGACCCCGGAACAGCTTGACCAGTTCGCCCACGTGCCTACGCGCGGGCGAAGGCTCCCTGCCCGATCCCACAGCTCCCACCGCCCCACCGCCCTTCCCACATCGGCCCGATGTGGACCGTGTCCCTCTGGTCACGCTACGCAACCGGGGCGATCCTCGGGGGCATGACCAGCGAGAAACTCCCCGATTGGGTTCCGGCGTCCGGGGTGCGACTGCGCCTCGCGGGGGTCCACTTCGACGCCGTACGCGTCCGCGGGGTCCGCGGCGAGGCGGTGCTGCACCACCTCGTCCGGGCCACCGGTGGGCATCCCGGCCCCGTCGTAGGGGAGTTGTGGCGCGGGCGGTGGACGTACTTCCTCGTCCCGCCCGGCAGCAGCAAGGAGCACCCCTGGCCGCCCGGTGCCGCCTGCTTCGGCCCGTGCGCCCGGGACCAGTACGTCGGCATCCCGGCCGCCGACGGCAACACCTACCCGCTGTCGTGGCGTGCGGGGCCGCCGGGCGTCGGCGAGTTCGTGGACCCGGCTCTGCTGTTCGCGGTGGTCACCGCCCAGTTGTGCCTGCCGCCGGACGGCTGAGCCGGGGGATCACGGCGCATGACGAGGGGGTGAGCGGGGATCGCGCTCCCCGCCCTCGTCATGCGCCGGGCGGCCGGGCCGGACGGTCTGCCTCCGGCACCGGCCGGAACACCGGGACCACCACTCCCCCGCCCTCCTCCCGGAAGGCCACCTCCAGTTCCATCCCGATCCGCAGGTCCTCCTCCGCGCACTCGACGATCTCGGTCATCATCCGCGGGCCCTCAGCGAGATCGACCACGGCGGCGGCGTAGGGGGTGCGGGCGCCGAAGGGCGGGAGGTCGTTGCGGTGGACGACGGACCAGGTGTAGAGGGTCGCCCGGCCGCTCGCCCGCTCCCAGCGGACCTCCTCGCTCCAGCAGTGCGGGCAGAACTCGCGCGGGTAGTGGTGGGCCCGTCGGCACGCGGCGCAGCGGCGGATCAGCAGACGGCCCTCGGCGGCGGCGTCCCACCAGGGGCGGGTGAAGTCGTCGATGTCGGGGGTCGCGGCGGTCCGGCCCGCGGGGGACGCGGCCCGGCCGGGGGTGGCGCCCGTCCCGCCGGATGCGACGCCCATCCGGCCGGATGCGGCGCCCGTCCGGCCGGTGCTCCCGCCGCCGTCCCCCCGCCCGCTCACCGGAAGAGCCCCAGCGCGCTGTCCAGGGACCAGGTCTGCCAGGACACGGCGAACAGGGCGACCAGCGAGATCAGGGCCATCATCGCGTTCTGGCCCTGCTCGGCCCAGTCGTGGATCATCAGGACCAGGTAGAGCAGGTTGAGGACGAGGCCGCCGACGAGCGCGACCGGCGTGAGGAATCCGGTGACCAGGCCCAGCCCGAGGGCGAGTTCCGCGTAGACGACGACATACGCCATCACCCTGGGGCGCGGGGCCACGACCCGGTCGAAGCCGGACCTGACCGCCGTCCAGCGGTGCTTCGCGGCGACGTCGGCGGCCCAGGCGATGCCGGTGCCGCGTTCGAACCAGCCCTTCCTGTCCTTGTGGCGCCAGCTCTCCAGCCACCACAGTCCGAGTCCGATACGGAGGACGGCGAGCCACTCGGCGCCGGTGAGCCAGAAGGTCTGCATGCCCGGTACCCCTCCCAACCAATTCTGACGGTACGTCAGTTCACCGGAAGCGGGCCCGCGCGCGCAAGAGGTTGCCGGCCGTGACCGTTTCGCAACCGCGTGCCACTACAGTCAGCATTCATGCCCGACCTCAGAGACCTCGACCGCACGAACGACCGCCCGGTGTACGTCATCGGCGCCGGACCAGGCGGCCTCGCCGTCGCCGCCGCCCTCCGGGAACGGGGCGTACGGGCGGTGGTCCTGGAGAAGTCCGATTCCGTCGGCGCCTCCTGGCGCGGGCACTACGACCGGCTGCACCTGCACACCACCCGCCGGCTGTCCGGACTCCCGGGGCTGCCCATACCGCGCAGGTTCGGCAGGTGGGTCGCCCGCGACGACGTGGTCAGGTACCTGGAGAAGTACGCCGAGTTCCACGAGCTGGAGCTGGTGACGGGCGTGGAGGTGTCCAGGATCGAGCCCGACGGCTCCGACTGGGTGCTCCACGCGACCGGCGGCCGCCGGCTGACCGGGCGGGCCGTCGTCGTGGCCACCGGCTTCAACCACACCCCCCGTATGCCGGACTGGCCCGGGCGCGACGCGTTCGCGGGCGAGCTGCTGCACGCCTCCGCGTACCGCAACCCCGCGCCGTACGAGGGCAGGGACGTGCTGGTGGTCGGGGTCGGCAACACCGGCGCGGAGATAGCGGCGGACCTGGCCGGGGCGGGAGCCGCGCGGGTGCGCCTGGCCGTGCGGACCGCCCCGCACATCGTCCGCCGCTCGACCGCGGGCTGGCCCGCGCAGCGCACGGGGATACTCGTCCGGCGGCTGCCCGTGCGGCTGGTGGACGCCGCCGGCCGGCTGCTGGCCCGGATCGCCGTGCCCGATCTGTCGGCCCGGGGGCTGCCGCGCCCCGACGCGGGCCTCTACACACGGGTCCGGCAGGGCGCCATCCCCGTCCAGGACGTGGGCCTGATCGACGCGGTCCGCACGGGGAGGGTGGAGCCGGTCGCCGCCGTCGAGTCGTTCGACGACGCCAAGGTGGTCCTGGCGGACGGCTCCCGCATATCCCCGGACACGGTCATCGCGGCCACCGGCTACCACCGGGCGTTGGAGCCGCTCGTGGGGCATCTCGGCGTGCTGGACGAACGCGGCCGGCCGGTCGTGCACGGCGGACGGACCCCGCGCGAGACCCCGGGCCTGTACTTCACCGGCTTCACGAACCCGATCAGCGGGATGCTCCGCGAAATCGCCCTGGACGCACGGAAGATAGCCAAAGCACTGTCGAAGTGACACCGGCGCGACTGCGCCGGGAGGGCGCCCGCAGCCGACCCTCGCAGCCGCGCCGGGCAGGCAACCCCGCACGCCGGTGCGTGCAGCCGAGCCGGGCAGGCGGCCGGGCGCGCCGGTGCGTGCAGCCGAGCCGGGCAGGCGGCCGGGCGCGCCTGCCGGGGTGTCAGGCGATCGCCGGCACGCTCGCGTTGAGTTCGAACCATGTCGTCTTGCCGGTGGCGGTGCGGCAGCTGCCCCAGGCGTCGGCGAGCGCGTCGAGGAGTCCGACGCCCCGGCCCCCCTCGGCCCAGCAGTCGGCCGAACCGCCCGCCGGGCCGTTGCTGGTGGTGTCCTCCACCTCGCAGCACAGGCGGCCGTCGCGAACCCGCAGGTTGAGCCGCAGGGGGCCGCGGGTGTGGCGCACGGAGTTGGTGACCAGCTCGCTGACCAGGAGTTCGACGGTCTCCTCCAGATCGGGCAACCCCCGCAGCCCCCAGGCGTCGAGCTGCGCGACCGCCAGGTGCCGTGCCCGGCGGACCGAGGCCGGCTCGCGCCGCAGGGGCCAGGAGGCCTCCCGGTCGGTGGCCCGGGCGCGAGGGAAGTCCAGTGGCCGCAGGGGCTGCGTCATACGGGACCAGAGCACCGCCTGACGGGCACGGAAGGACAGGGAGAGATCCGGTGGTTCGCCGTCGCAGGCCGCAACCCGCCTCGACCACCACGCGCTTCGACGACGGCACAGCCGGGCGCGGAGCCCCGTAGGGGATGACACGAGGCAGCCGATGGCGCGAGCAACCATGGGGACCAGTCCTTTCCTGACGGCCGACCGCACTCGATGCGGCGGGGAAGCGGGATACGGGATACGGGATACGGGATACGGGAAAAGCGTGGGGACGGGGAAATCGAGCGGGGGAGCGCGCTACGCGGCCGCGCTGCTCAGACAACTGTAGTGCGCACTACATTAAAGTGGGGGCAAAATAGGAATTCCGGACATGCGGCCCCCTCGGTGACCGCGCGCCCGCGAGCCGAGGAGCCCCGATGCCGCGCCCGCCCGATCTGGCCAAACGCCGTGAACTGCTCGAGCGGATCTACGACTACGTCGTCCGCAACGGTCTCTCCGGGCTATCCCTCCGCCCCCTCGCCGAGGAGCTGGGGACGAGCGACCGCATGCTGCTCTACTACTTCGGCACCAAGGAGCGGCTGATCGCGGAAGTCCTCGCGATGGACGACCGGCGCCCCATGCCGCGCGTCCGCGACCGGCTGAAGACCGCGGGGCCACCGGAGGACGCCGCCGGCATGCGGCGCCTGATGGAGGAGGTGTGGCAGCTCTTCACCGACCCCGACCTCCGGGCGTCCTTCCCGCTGCACCTCGAGGTGATGTCCGACAGCCTGCTCCACCCCGAACGGTACGGGCCGGTCCTGAAGGACATCGTCGCCCAGTGGACGGACCTGCTCACTTCCGCCCTCCTGGGCACCGGCGTACCGGAAGACCGCGCGCGGAGCCACGCCACCCTGCTGGTCGGCGCCATCTTCGGCCTGCTGCTGGCTCCGCTCACCAACGGCCGCTGGGACGACGCCACGGCGGCCTACCACGATCTCCTCGACTGCCTCGAACCGGCCTGGCGCGCCGCTCGCTGACACCCGACGGCGCCCCGACAGCCCCCGACGGCGCCCGGCGGCCCCCTGCGGCGCCCGGCGATGCCCGGCGATGCCCGATGACATCGTGTGTGATTTCATCGATTGCGCAATACTGCACGTATTGAGCCTGTCGGCGTCGAGGATGCCGAGGGCACCGTCCGGACGTGAGGGGTGACGGATGTTCGCCGATGTGAGTCCGCTGAAGCTGATCGTTCTGGCCGCCCTCGGCTTCCTCCTGTTCGGCCCCGAGAAGCTGCCGGGAGCCGTCCGGAACGGGCTGGCCCTCCTCCGCGCGGTACGGGAGTTCTCCGGCAGCACGCAGGAGCGGATCCGGTCCGAGTGGGGACCGGAGTTCGCGGACTTCGAGTTCCGGGACATGGACCCGAGGACGCTGCTGCGCCGGCACCTGCAGTCCGGCGACCCCCTCGGGCTCGACGAGATCCGTACCGCTCTCGACCCGAGGACGGACATGGCACATGCCGCAGCCGCGACACGCGAGGCGGCGGGCGGCGCCGCGGCCCGGCCTGCGGCACACGACCACCCGCTGGGGAGGGACCGCCCGGCGGGGTCCTTGGCGAGGGACCGCCCGGCCGGGCCCCCGGTGAGGGACCGGGCAGCCGGGGCGCCCGCGTCACCGCCACAGCCATCGCCGTTCGACCCCGAAGCCACCTGACCTTCGGCGCCGGCCGACCCGGACGCGCCGGACCGGACGCCGCGGGCCCGGACGACGCGGGCCCGGACGCGCGGGCCCGGACCGCCGCCGGACCGGGCCGCCACCCGCGCCCGCCCTGCGGAGCTCGGCGTACGCACCGCGCACGGCTCAGTGGGCGCCCTCCTCCCCGGTGGCCGGGCGCGCGGCGGCCGGACCCGCGGGGGGCGGATCGCCGGGCGCGGCGCGGACGCCGACGCCGTCCGAAGCGGAGAGCCGGGGTGCGGTTCCGGACGCCGGCGGCCGGGCCGTCTCGGCGCCGTCGTCCTTCATCGCCCTGGCCTCGCTCTTGAGGATCCGCAGGGACTTGCCCAGGGCGCGTGCGGTGTCCGGCAGCCGCTTGGCGCCGAACAGCGCGAAGGCGACGGCCACCAGGATCACCAGGTGCCAGGGCTCCAACGCGTTGCGGAACATGGCCCACTTCCTCTCCGTGCGGGGCGGCGGGCATCCGGGACCGGACCCGCCACGATTATTGCCATATTGCGCAACCGTACAACCAATTGCCGCGATCGGTCGTCCTCTCAGACATGAGTCGCAGCAAGACGCGAACCCGCCCGACGACGACCGGCCACAGGAGGAGCCCGCGCCACCGGAGGACGGCACCGAGGCGGCGCGGCCGGACCCGAGGGCAGGGCCGCCGGCGCACCGCGGTGCTGCTGGCCGTCCCGGCGGCCGTGCTCGCACTGGTCGTCGCCGGCGTCGGCTGGGCGTACCTCAGGCTGGACGGCAGCATCGCCACCTTCGGCGCGGACGGCGTCGCCCACGACCGTCCCGAGCAGGGCTCGTCCGGGGCGATGAACGTCCTCGTCATCGGCTCCGACGCACGCGTCTCGGGCAACGCCGCGCTGGGCGGGGGCGCCAAGGACGACGCGGGGCGCTCGGACACCGCGTTCCTGCTCCACGTCTACGCCGACCACCGGCACGCCCTGGCCGTGTCGATCCCCCGCGACACCCTGGTCGACATCCCGCCCTGCCGGCTCCCGGACGGAAGCTGGACGGGAACGCGCAGGAACGTGATGTTCAACGAGGCCTACTCGGTCGGGCAGACACCCGAGGGCAACCCCGCCTGCACGCAGAACACGGTGGAGAAGCTGACCGGGCTGCGCGTCGACCACACCGTCGTCGTCGACTTCAAGGGCTTCGCGACCCTCACCGACGTCGTGGGAGGGGTGCCGGTGTGCCTGCCCGGCGACGTCTACGAGAAGGACCTCGACCCGACGCGCGCCACCCGCGGCAAGCTGCTGCTGCACAAGGGAAAGCAGACCGTCTCCGGGCGCACGGCACTCGACTACGTGCGCGTCCGGCACGGCATCGGCGACGGCTCGGACATCGGCCGCATCAGGCGGCAGCAGGCTTTCGCGGCAAGCCTGGTCCGGCAGGTGAAGAGCGAGGGGCTGACCCCGTCGAAGCTGCTGCCGCTCGCGGAGGCGGCGTCGAAGTCGATGACCGTCGACCCGGGACTCGGGTCCCCCGACAAGCTGGTCGGGTTCGCGATGTCGCTGAAGGACGTGGACCTGTCCGACATCCGCTTCGTCACCGTCCCCTGGCGGTACGAGGGGCAGCGCGTCGCCCTCGTCCAGCCGGACGCCGACGCCCTGTGGCGCGCCGTCAAGGACGACCGGGCCCTCGATGGCGGTGCCGTCCGCGACGGCGGCCCGTCGCCCTCCGCCGAGAAGGCCCGACCGGACGCCGGAGCGTCGAAGCCTGCGCTCCCGAAGGGTGCGGCGGACGGCTCCCGCTCCGCCGACGACGACCTGTGCTCGGGCCTCTCCTACGGGTGACCGGTGCCTGCCCTGCGGGGGAGAAGGGCCGGCCCTGCGGGGGCAGGCGCCGGCCTCACACGGCCGCACCCCGCCGGCGCCCCGCACGGCCTCCGCCACCCGCGCCGTCGGGCGGCGTCCCCGCCCCCGCCGCGCCGCGTCCCCGCAGGACGGTCAGCACCGCCGCGTACCCGGCGAGCACCGCGCCGAGCAGCAGATAGCAGTGGACCGGCAGGGCCGTCAGGGCGAGCGGCGGTCCGAGCGGCGTGAGCGGCAGCACCACCCCGGTCGCGGCCAGGGCGAGCGCCGCCCAGCCGACCGGGCCGGGCGTGCGGCCCCGGGCGGTGCGGCGGCCGGTGCGCAGCAGCACCATCACCAGCGCCTGGGTCAGCAGGTTCTCGGTGAACCAGCCGGAGTGGAACGCGGCGGTGCCGCCCGGGCCGTGCGGGGCGAGGGCGAGAACGGCGAGGGTGGCGAGGTCGGCAGCCGCGTTGAGGGCGCCGAAGCCCGTGACGAACCGCAGCAGTGCGCGCGCGTCCGGTGCGGCGGGGCGGCGCA
This sequence comes from Streptomyces tirandamycinicus, assembly GCF_003097515.1. Classification (NCBI taxonomy): domain Bacteria; kingdom Bacillati; phylum Actinomycetota; class Actinomycetes; order Kitasatosporales; family Streptomycetaceae; genus Streptomyces; species Streptomyces tirandamycinicus. The sequence continues at coordinate 2,996,781 of NZ_CP029188.1, forward strand.
GTACCGCCGGGTGCGGACGGTCGCTCGCGAAGGACACCTGAGCCGCGTCGAAGCACAGGTTCTGCACCAGCACCAGGGCCGGAAGCATGGGCGGGAAGGAGGTGAGCAGGCCGACCACGAGCACCGCGACCGCGTTGCCGAGGTTCGCGGACAGGCTGACGCGCAGATACGTGGTGACGTTGGCGCTGGAACGCCGCCCCGCGTCGACGGCGTGGCCGAGGTTGCCGAGGTCCCTGTCGGCGAGCACCACGTCCGCCGTCTCCCGGACCGCGGGCACGGCGTCGCGCGGGGAGATCCCGACGTCGGCGACGCGCAGCGCCGGCAGGTCGTTGACGCCGTCGCCGAGGAATCCGACGGTGTGCCCGCCGGTGCGCAGGGCGGCGGCGATCCGCGCCTTGTGCTCGGGGGCGCACCTGGCGAAGACGGTGGTGCGGCCGGCCGCCTCGGCGAGTTCGCGGTCGCCGAGCCCGTCCACGTGGTCGGCCGTGAGCACGCGGTCGGCGTCCACCGGCATCCCCAGGTCGCGGCAGGCGCGCAGCGCGGTGCCCGGATGGTCGCCGGTGAGGATCTTGACGGCGACGCCCCGGTCGGCGAGTGCCGCCAGGGCACCTGCGGCGGTGGGGGCCACGGCGTCCCGCAGGGTGACGAAGCCGCGGAAGGTCAGGCCGCGCGGGTCGCCGGGCGCGAGCGCCCGGGACAGGCGGGCGGGTCGTTCGGCGGTGGCCACCGCCAGGACGCGCAGGCCCCGCTCCGCCTGGCGTGCGCCGAGCGCGAGCAGCCGTCGGCGCTCCGGCCCGGTGGTCGCGCAGCGCTCGAGGACCGCCTCGGGGGCGCCCTTGACGACCACGGTGTGCGTGCCGATCCGCCCCGGGGTGCGGACGACGGCGACGGCCAGGCGCCGCACCGGGTCGAACGGCTGCGCCGCCACGCCCTCGTACGCCTCGGGGGCCAGGCCCTCGACCGCCTCGGGGTCGCGCTCGTACGCCGCCCGGCCCTCGTACGCCGCGAGGTCGCACTCGTAAGCCTCGGGGGCCAGGCCCTCGTACGCCTCAAGGTCGCACTCGTACGCCGCGCCCAGGACCGCCCCGCCCACGCCCGGCGCGGAGTCGCCCTCGTACACACCGCCCGCGTCCGCCGCGTCCAGGACCGCCTCGTCGAGGGCGTCCGGGGCGGGCAGGTCGGCGAGCTGGAGGGTCCACCAGGCGTTCACCGCGGCCCAGTGCAGCACCTCCGGGTCGTGGCGGCCCTCCGCGTCCAGGGCGCCGTCGACGGTGGGCCGGTCCTGCGTGAGGGTGCCGGTCTTGTCCAGGCACAGCACGTCGACGGCGCCGAGGTCGTGCAGCGCCGGCAGCCGCCGTACCAGCACCCCGCGGGTACGGGCCAGCGCCGAGGCACCTCGCGCCAGGCAGGTGGTGACGACGACCGGGAGCATCTCCGGGACCACGGCCACGGCCACCGCGACGGCGAACGGCACCGTCGCCAGGCCGGGTCCGCGCAGCGCCGCGTCGGCGAGCAGCACCAGCGGCGGCACGAGCAGCATGAAGCGGACCAGAGCCCAGGAGACGCCGTGCACACAGGTGTCGAAGGCGCTCGGCCCGCGCCGGGCGGCGGCCAGAGCGCGCGCGGCGGCGAACCGGGTCCGCTCGCCGGTCTCGACCACCACGGCGGTGCCGCTGCCGGACGCGACACCGCTGCCCTGGAAGCACAGCTGCGGACGGTCGAACGGTCCGCCGCCCTCCGGGGTGGCCGAGTCGGCGGCGTCCTTCGGGACCGGGGAGGACTCGCCGGTGAGCTCCGCCTGGTGTACGGAGAGGCCGTGCGATCTCAGCAGGCGCACATCGGCCGGCACCGGGTCGCCGGGGCCCAGACGGATCACATCGCCGGGCACCAGTTCGTCCACCGGGATCTCCCGCTCCACCGGCGCGGATTCCCCGTCGGCGCGGCGCAGCACGGTGGCCGTGGTGACGACGAGGGCGCGCAGCGCCGCCAGCGACCGGTCGGCCCGGCACTCCCCGTGCGCGCGCAGCGCACCGCTGACGGCGACCAGCGCGAGGACCACACAGGCGGTGCCCCAGGAGGCCACGACCGCCGAGACCAGGCCGACGCACAGCAGCACGGCGGTGAAGGGGTCGCGCAGGCCGCGGGCGAAGAGCCGCGGCCAGGACGGTCCGCGGTGGGCGGGAACCGTGTTCGGCCCCCAGCGGGCCAGGCGTTCCTCGGCCTCCGGCTCGGTCAGGCCGCGCGTACCGCAGTCGAGCCGCCGCAGCACCTGCAGGACGGTCGGCGTGCCCGGCTCCGCGCTCCCGGCGCCGGAGGACGGGGCGTGCCGGGATGCCGCGGCCTTCTCGGGCACGGGCCGCACGCCGCTCAGGCGCCGGTCCGGCGCAGCCGGGCCACCGGCGCGGAGGTCTCACCGGCGCGGGCGGCGAGTTGCCCCACCATCAGCCGGACGACGGTGACGATGTCGGGGTCGTCGACGACGTACACCTGGCGGCGGCCTTCGCGGCGGGCCCGCACCAGACCGGCCAGCTTGAGCTTGGTGAGGTGCTGGCTGACGGCGGGCAGCGCCCCGCCGACGCGTTCCGCGAGCCGGGTCACGTCGCTCTCGCCCTGGGACAGCGCCCACACGATGTGCAGCCGGGCCGACGACGCCAGCAGCCCGAAGGCCGCGGCAGCCTCGGCCAGCACCTCGGCGGACGGGTCATCGAAGCTCTCGCGGTCCGCTGCCACAGCCACCTCCCGTTCCGTCCGATCGTCACCACCGCGCTCGCGCCAGTCTAGGCGCCTCATCGGGAACGCCCCGGCGTCCACGGGACGGGCGGGTGACCGCCGCCACCGCCACCGCCACCGCCACCGTTACCGCCAGCGTTCCGGCCGACCACGCCCCCGCATCCGGCCATCCTGCGTCCAGCCCTCCCCGGAGCCGGTTCCTCCCCGGGCCCGCCGGGCAGGCATCCCCGCGCGCCCCGCCCGGCAGGGCCTCCACGCCCTTTCCCGCGCCCGGACAGTTCCTGACATGCCGTCAGTTCGATAATCTGACTATGCGTCAGTAACTTGGCCGACGAGCAGGGAGCGGGCGGAACGATGCTTGGATCAACCCACGGCACCTTGACCACCGACCTCCGCGCCCGGGTGGTGGCCTGCGGGCAGCAGACCGGCGCAGCCGTCCACGGCTCCACCGCCGCCGAGGGCGACCTCGACGTCAGCGGCCGCCCGCTGTACGCGCCCGTACCCGATCTCGACCGCTTCTTCCGCCCCGAGGCGGTCGCCGTCGTGGGTGCCTCCGACCGCGAAGGCCGGCCCAACACCGGGATCACCCGGCAGCTGATCGCCTGGGCCGAGCGGGTCGGGGCGAGACTGCACCCGGTTCATCCGGCGCGTACCACCGTGTTCGGGCTGCCCTGCGTCCCGTCCGTCGCGGAACTGCCCGAGCCCGTGGATCTCGCCGTGCTGCTGGTGGGCGATCCGCTGCCCGTGATCGGGCAACTCGGCCAGGCGAAGGCGAGGTTCGCCGTGGCCTTTGCGTCCGGGTTCGCCGAGACCGGCGAGGCCGGTGCCGACGCCCAGCGGCTGCTCGCCGCGGCGGCGGAGCGGTCCGGGCTGCGGCTGCTCGGCCCGAACACCAACCTCAACGCCTTCGAGCGGTTCCGCGACGACCTCGACGGCCCCGCCATCGCGCTGATCACCCAGTCCGGCCACCAGGGGCGCCCGGTGTTCACCATGCAGGAACTCGGCGTACGGCTCTCCCACTGGGCGCCGACGGGCAACGAGGCGGACCTGGAGACCGCGGACTTCATCGCGTACTTCGCGGGACGGCCCGAGGTCGGCGCCATCGCCTGCTACATGGAGGGCATCAAGGACGGCCGTTCGTTCCTGCTGGCCGCGGACCGGGCCGCCCGCAGCCGCGTCCCCGTCGTCGCGGTCAAGGTGGGCCGCACCGAGGCCGGTGCCCGGACTGCCGCCACCCACACCGGCAAACTCACCGGCGCCGACCGGGTCGTTGACGCGGCGATGCGCCAGTACGGGGTGATCCGCGTCGACGCACTCGACGAACTCCAGGACACCGCCGCCCTGCTGGCCCGGGCGCGCAGGCCCACGGCCGACGGGGTCGCCGTCTACTCGATCTCCGGCGGCACCGGCGCGCACTTCGCGGACCTCGCCAGCGCGGCGGGGCTGCGGCTGCCCGAACTGCCCGCCGCCCGCCGGGCCGAACTGCACCAGTGGATACCGGAGTACCTGAACGTCGCCAACCCCGTCGACAGCGGCGGGCACCCCGTCGGCGACTGGCGCGGCAGGAAGATCATCGACGCGATCCTCGCCGATCCCGGCGTCGGCGTGCTGGTCTGCCCGATCACCGGCCCCTTCCCGCCCATGAGCGACCGGCTCGCCCAGGACCTGGTGGACGCGGCCGAAGCCACGGAGAAGCTGGTGTGCGTGGTGTGGGGATCGCCGGTCGGGACGGAGGAGGCGTACCGGACGACGCTGCTCGGCTCGTCCCGGGTGGCCACCTTCCGCACCTTCGGCAACTGCGTCACGGCGATCAGGGCGTACCTCGACCACCACCGCTTCAGCACCGGCTACCGCTCCCCGTTCGACGAGGCGCCCCGCACCCTCTCCCCCTCCTTCCGCAAGGCGCAGGCGCTGCTCCGCCCCGGCCACCGGCTCAGCGAGCACGCGGCGAAGCAGCTGCTGCGGGCGTACGGGATCCGGGTGCCGCGCGAGCAGCTGGTGACCAGCGCGGCGGCCGCGGTGCGGGCCGCGGGGCTGGTCGGCTACCCGGTGGTCATGAAGGCGTCCGCGCCGCGGCTCGCGCACAAGACGGAGCTGGGCCTGGTGAGGATCGGGCTGACCTCGGCCAGCCAGGTACGCGACACCTACCGCGAACTGACCGACATCGCCCGGTACGAGGGCGTGGACCTCGACGGCGTCCTCGTCTGCCAGATGGTCGAGCGCGGGGTGGAGATGGTCGTCGGCGTCGCGCAGGACGAGCTGTTCGGGCCGACGGTGACGGTCGGGCTCGGCGGAGTGCTCGTGGAGGTGCTGCGTGACGTGGCGGTGCGGGTACCGCCCTTCGGAGAGGAGGAGGCCCGCTCGATGCTCGCCGAACTGCGCGGACGGGCCCTCCTGGACGGCGTCAGGGGCGGGCCGCCGGTGGACGTGGACGCGCTCGTCGAGGTCGTCCTGCGGGTCCAGCGGATGGCGCTCGAACTCGGTGGGGAACTCTCCGAGCTGGACATCAACCCCCTGATGGTCCTGCCGCGCGGACAGGGCGCGGTGGCACTGGACGCGCTGGCGGTGTGCCGGTGAGCGAGGGGCGGCGGGCGGTCGCCGATCCGGGGCCGGACACCCGTCCGGTGCCGGACACCCGTCCCGCGCCGGACACCCGTCCCGCGCCGGACGAGGAGCGGCGGGCGGCGCGGGGCGTACTGCACCGCACGGAGAACGGGGTCTCGTGGATCACGCTCGACCGGCCCGAGGTGATGAACGCCGTCAGCCGGGAGCAGCGCGAGCGGATCATCGCCCTCCTCACCAACGCCTCGGCGGATCCGGCCGTCAGGGCCGTCGTGATCACCGCGACGGGCAGGGGCTTCTGCGCCGGAGCGGATCTGCGCGGCGAGCGTCCCGAAGCATCCGCGACCGGGAGCCCGGCGGACGGGGGCCACACGTCCGGGAGCGCCGCGTCCGATGTGTCCCCGGCCGGCGGGCGGGAGCGCGTCCCCGGTGACGTGGCCCGGATGATCCGGCTCGGGGCCCAGCCGTTCATCGCCGCCGTCCTGGACTGCGAGAAGCCGGTGATCGCCGCGGTGAACGGCACGGCGGCGGGCATCGGAGCGCATCTGGCCTTCGCCTGCGACCTGGTCCTGGCCTCCGAATCCGCCCGCTTCATCGAGGTGTTCGTACGGCGCGGGCTCGTCCCCGACGGGGGTGGGGCGTATCTGCTGCCGCGGCTGGTCGGGCCGCAGCGCGCGAAGGAGCTGATGTTCTTCGGGGACGCGCTGTCCGCGGTCGACGCCGAGCGGATGGGGCTCGTCAACCGGGTCGTGGCGGCGGACGATCTGGAGAAGACCGCCCGCGCGTGGGCCGAGCGCCTGGCCCAGGGCCCGACCAGGGCCCTCGCGCTCACCAAGCACCTGGTGAACGCGTCCCTCGACACCGACCGGGCCTCCGCGTTCGCGGCTGAGGCCTCGGCGGTGGAGATCGCCATGACGACGCGCGACGCGAACGAGGGAGTGGCGAGCTTCGTGGAGCGGCGGACGCCGGAGTACCGGGGGCGGTAGATCGTGCCGCCGCTCGGGGCGGCTCCCGGACGGCGCGGGCGGGCTCCGGACGGCGCGGGCGCGTTCCGGGCGTACGAGCACGCTCCGGACGGCACGGGCGCGTTCCGGACGGTACGAGCACGCCCCGGACGGTTACGAGCACGCTCCGGGCGCCGCGCCCGTTCAGTCCTTGCGGCCGGTCGCCGCGACGGCGACTCCGAGACCGATCATCGTCAGTCCGCCGACGCCACCGACCGAGCCGAGCCGCTGCGGTGACCGGGCGAACCAGCTCCGCGCGGTCGCCGCGACCAGGCCCCATACGCTGTCGCAGACCAGCGCGATGACGTTGAAGACCAGACCCAGCAGCAGCATCTGCAGCACGACGTGTCCGGCCCCGCGGTCCACGAACTGCGGCAGTACGGCGGCGAAGAACACGATCGTCTTCGGGTTCGCCACCCCGACCGCGAAGCCCTCCCACAACGTGCGCGCGCTCCCCTGCCCGCCGGGGCCGTCGTCCGCGACCGCCGACAGCAGGGACTTCCGCTGCCGTACCGCCTTGGCCCCGAGGTACACGAGGTACCCCGCACCCGCGAGCTTCAGCGCCGTGAACACCAGGACGGACCGCTCCACGACGGTCCCGACCCCGAGGGCGACGCCCACGACGAGCACATAGGCCCCGAGCGTGTTCCCGACGACCGTGGTCAGCGCGGCACGGCGCCCCTGCGCCAGCGCACGCCCGATCACGAACAGCACGCTGGGGCCCGGAATCACGATCAGCAGGAACGAAACGGCCGCGAAGGCCGTCAGACGGTCGGTGAACACCATCAGGCCATGGAACCCGGGGGACGGCCTCCCCGCGACCCGTTTCCCGGCCGTCGCCGCCCGCCGTACCGACGCGGGGTCCGCTGAACGGTCCGCTGAGCGGGCCGCTGATCGGTCCACGGATCAGTCCGCCGCCGGCCCGTCCGGCCGGACGGGAAACGGCGCTCCCCGTGCCGAGAAGGTGCCCGTTCCACGGCGACGAGTCGCCGACGGTCAGGACTCCGTGCGAGCGCCGCGAGCGGCCGCGATGAACGCCGTGATCAGTTCGGGGCTCTTCACCCCGCGGCTGGTCTCGATGCCGCTGGAGACGTCCACGCCCCAGGGGCGGGCCGTGTGCACCGCCGCCGCGACGTTGTGCGGGGCGAGTCCGCCGGCGAGCAGCCAGCGCTGCCCGGGGGCCGGGAGCTGCTTGCCGGTGAGGTCCCAGGCCTCGCCCGCGCCGGGCACGGGCGCGTCGAGCAGGAGGATGTCCTCGCCGCGCTCGCCGTACCGCGGTACCTCGCCCTTGACCGCTGCCCCCCGGATCAGGGTGCGGCCGTCCGGACGCAGGGCGTCGTAGTACGCGAGGTCCTCCCCGCCGTGCAGCTGGACGGCGCGCATGCCGGTCTCGTCCAGCAGTGCGCGGGCTTCTGCCGGCGGCTGGTCGCGGAAGACGCCGACCGTCAGGACACCGTCGGGCACCCGGGCGGCGAGCCGGCGCGCGGTGCCGGCGTCGACGCGGCGCGGGCTCTCGGCGAAGACGAAGCCGATGGCGTCGGCACCGGCCTCGACGGCGGCTTCGACGTCCCGCTCCGTGCGCAGACCGCAGACCTTGACGAACAGGGGTGTGCCCATGTCGGTGCTTCTCCGTAAACCGCGGCGTCGGCTGGTCGGTCGCCACGCTACCGGGTGCGGAGTGCGCCCGGCCGGTCCACCGGGTCATGACCGCGCCCCGCACCGATGCTCGGGGGCCGGTGGCGGGCAGGCTTCGGAGAGGTAGCCGAGGAGACTTCTCAACTGACGTATCGTCAGTTTCAATGGGTGCTGTGATGGGACACGCAGGGATGGCCGCGACCGCCGTCCGCTACCTCCGCTCCACCGGTACCGCCGGTACCGCCGGTACCGGCGGCGCCGCCGCGGCGGCCGGACCGCCGTACGGCGCACCGCCTCGTCCCGCGCTGCGGGCCGTCGGGGAGGACGAGAGACCACCGGTCGCCCCCGCCGAGTTCCGCCGGGTGCTCGGGCACTTCGCGAGCGGGGTCACCGTCGTCACGGCCCACGACGAGGCGGGCGGCGGACCGGCGGGCCTCGCCTGCCAGTCCTTCGCATCGCTGTCGCTCGATCCGCCCCTGGTGGTGTTCATGGTCGCCCGTACGTCGGCGACCTGGCCGCGCATCGCCCGCGCCGGGGCGTTCTGCGTCAACGTGCTCGGAGCGCATCAGGATGCGCTGTGCCGTGCGTTCGCGGTGAGCGGCGCCGACAAGTTCGCGGGCGTCGCCCACACCCCCGCCCCCGTGACCGGCTCCCCCCGGCTCGCCTCCGTCCCCGCCTGGATCGACTGCACGATCAGCGCGGTCCACACCGGCGGCGACCATCTGATCGTGGTGGGGCGGGTGGAGGCCCTGGGCGCCGCGGAGGACGGCGATCCGCTGCTGTTCCACCGAGGGCGGTTCGGCCGCTTCGAGCGCTCCGAGCGCTCCGAGCGCTCCGAGGCGTAGGCGCGGTGCGGCGCGAGCAGCCCGTGCACCACCAGAGCATGTGAGGCAACGGGCCGCTTCAGTCGGCAACGTCCGTCGCCTGCCCGCAGCCCGCTCAGACCGCCACCGCGCGGCCTGGCCTCAGACCGCCACCGACCGCGAAGGCGCCCCCCGCCGGATCACCAGCGCCATCAGGGCCGCCGCCGCGCACAGGGCTCCGGAGGCGTACCAGACCACGTCATAGCTGCCGAACACGTCGCGGGCGACGCCGCCCGCGAAGGCGACGGCCGCGGCGCCGACCTGGTGGGAGGCGAGGACCCAGCCGAACACGATCGCGCCCCGGTCGCCGTAGTGCTCCCGGCACAGCGCGATCGTCGGCGGGACGGTGGCGACCCAGTCGAGGCCGTAGAACACGATGAAGAAGACCATCGGCGGGTGCACGGACGGCGCCAGCAGCATCGGCAGGAAGAGCAGCGAGACGCCGCGCAGCGCGTAGTAGACGGCGAGCAGCCGGCGGGTGTCGAAGCGGTCGGTGAACCAGCCGGAGGCGATCGTTCCGACGACGTCGAAGACACCGATGACCGCGAGCAGCGAGGCGGCGGCCGTGATGGGCATGCCGTGGTCGTGGGCGGCCGGGACGAAGTGCGTCTGGACGAGGCCGTTCGTCGAGGCGCCGCAGATCGCGAAGGTGCCCGCCAGCAGCCAGAAGGGGCCCGTCCGCGCGGCGGAGAACAGCACGGACAGGGCGCGCCGGGCCGCGCCGGGCACCGGCGCCGGCTTGGGCACGAACTCCTTCGACCCGTACGGGGCGAGCCCCACGTCCGCCGGGTGGTCGCGCAGCAGCAGCCAGACGAACGGGACGACGGCCAGCGCGGCGAGCGCGACCGTGACGGCCGCGGGCCGCCACTGGTGCTCCTGGACGATCCAGGACAGCGCGGGGAGGAAGACCAGCTGCCCGGACGCGGCGGCGGCCGTCAGGATGCCGGTGACCAGGCCCCTGCGTTCGGCGAACCAGCGGTTCGTGACCGTCGCGGCGAAGGCCAGGGCCATCGAGCCGGTGCCGAGTCCGACGAGCAGGCCCCAGCAGAGCAGCAGCTGCCAGGCCGCCGTCATCCACACCGTCAGGCCCGAGCCGAGGGCGATCAGCGTCAGCGCGGCCGCCACGACCCTGCGGATGCCGTACCGGTCCATCAACGCGGCGGCGAACGGCGCGGTGAGCCCGTACAGCGCCAGATTGACCGAGACCGCGAGCCCGACCGTGCCACGTGACCAGCCGAACTCCTCGTGCAGCGGGTCGATCAGCAATCCCGGCAGGGACCGGAAGGCGGCAGCACCGGTGATCGTGACGAAGGTGACGGCTACGACGAACCAGGCGCGATGGACGCGACGGCGACGGCGGGCCGCCTCCCCGGAGGGGGAGGCGGCGGGGGATGCGGGGTGAGCCAAGGCGGCGTGGGCCGAGGCGGCGTGAGCCGAAGCGGGGTGGGCCGAAGCGGGGTGGGCCGAGGTGGGGTGGGCCGAAGCGGCGTGAGCCGAAGCGGTGGGGGCCGAGGTGGGGTGATCTGCGGGGAGATCGCTTGTCTGGGGCACGTCATCAGCATCCGTACGGTCGCCCGTCCGGAACGAGTGGCCCGACGGACAGCATTCGATAGGATCGGGCCATGGCCCGGAAACAGCCGCCCGCCCCCGCGCGCACCGCTCCTCCCCGCCACCGGGTCGTCGTGCTCGCGCTCGACGGCTGCCTCCCCTTCGAGCTGGGCATTCCGCAGCGGATCTTCGGCCGCGCGGAGGACGCCGCCGGACGGAAGCCGTACGAGGTGGTGACCTGTTCGGTGCGACCGCCCGGGCCGGTCCGCACCGACGCCGACTTCTCCGTCCTGGTGGAGAACGGCCCGGAGGCCCTGGCCACCGCCGACACCGTGATCGTGCCGGCGTCGTACGAGCTCGGCCCCGTCCACACCGAGGGCACGCTCACCCCCGAACTGGCCGCCGCCCTGGCCCGGTTGCGGCCCGGCACCCGGAAGGTGTCGATCTGCACCGGCGGGTACGTCCTCGCCGCGGCGGGGTTCCTCGACGACCGGCCCGCGACGACGCACTGGGCGTCGGCGGGGCACTTCCAGAAGACCTTCCCGAAGGTCCGGGTGGACGCGGACGTGCTCTTCATCGACGACGGGGACGTGCTGACGTCCGCCGGGGTGGCCGCGGGCATCGACCTCTGCCTGCACATCGTGCGCCGGGACCACGGCACCGCCGTCGCCAACGACGTCGCACGGCGCACGGTCGTCCCCCCGCACCGGGACGGCGGCCAGGCCCAGTACGTCCGCCGCCCCGTGCCCGAGCCGCACACCGCGACCACGTCGGCGGCCCGGGCGTGGGCGCTGGCACACCTCCACGAGCCGATCCGGCTGCGCGACCTGGCCGACCGGGAGTCCATGTCGGTACGGACCTTCACGCGCCGCTTCCGCGAGGAGACGGGGGTGAGCCCCGGCCGGTGGCTGGCCCGGCAGCGCGTGGAGCGGGCCCGGCAGCTGCTGGAGTCCACCGGGCTGCCCATGGACCGGGTGGCCCGCGACTCGGGGTTCGGTACGGCGCAGTCGATGCGCCAGCACCTGACGGCGGCGCTGGGCGTGGCGCCGACGGTCTACCGGCGGACGTTCCGGGCGACGGCCGCGCGCTGACCGCGTCCCGGGCCTCCTCCCCGGCGCGCCGACCGCGCCCGCCGCCCGGGGCACCGGCCCGCTTGCGCCGAACCGCTCGCGCCGACCGGCTCGCGCCGGACCGTTCGCCGGTAGACCGCTCGCGCCGCGCATTCCGGCCCCGCCGGGCCCGGCACCCCGCCTCGTTGCGTCAGAACGTCAGCACCCCCCGCGCCACCCGCCCGTGCTCCGCGTCCTCGGCCGCCTTGGCGAAGTCCTCGACCGGGTACGTCCTGGTGACCAGTTCGTCCAGCAGCAGCCGGCCCTCCTCGTACAGCCGGGCGTACAGCGCGATGTCGTGCTGCGGACGGGAGGAGCCGTAGCGGCAGCCGAGGACGGCCTTGTCCAGGAACATCGACGCGGGCAGGAAGGTGGCCTCCGCGGTCGGGGCCGGCACCCCGAGCAGGACCGCCTGACCGTGGCGGTCCAGCAGGTCGATCGCGCGGCGCACCAGTCCCGGCCGACCGACGCACTCGAAGACGTGCTGCGCCCCGTGCGGCAGCACGTCCCGTACCGCGTCCGCGGAGGCGAGGAAGTGCGTCGCGCCGAAGAGCCGGGCCGTGGTCTCCTTGGCGGGGTTGGTGTCGACCGCGACGATCGCCGCCGCGCCCGCGAGACGGGCCCCCTGGAGCACGTTCAGCCCGACGCCGCCGGCGCCGAGGACCACGACCGTGTCGCCGAGGGCCACCCGGGCGCGGTTGAGCACCGCCCCGACCCCGGTCAGCACCCCGCAGCCGATGAGCGCGGCGGAGGGGAACGGGACCCGGTCGGGGATCCGTACCGCCTGGACGGCCCTGACCAGGGTGCGTTCCGCGAACGCCGAGGTGGCGGCGAACTGGTGCAGCGGCGTCCCGGCGCGGGTGAACGGCCGCCCCGGCCTGCCGATCGACGCCCGGCACATCGTCGGGCGCCCGCGTCCGCACTCCGCGCACGCCCCGCAGCTGGCGAGGGTGGACATCGACACATGGTCGCCGGGCGCGACATGGGCGACGTCCGCGCCGACGGCCTCGACGACGCCCGCGCCCTCGTGCCCGAGGACCACGGGCACGGGGAACGGGATGGTGCCGTCGAGCACCGACAGATCGCTGTGGCACAGTCCGGCGGCCCTGACGCGGACCAGCACCTCGCCCGGGCCGGGTGCGCGTATCCCGAGGTCGTCGACGACCTCGGCCCGTTCGCCGTCGAAGACGACACCTCTCACCGCGGCTCCCTGGGTAGGCCGAGCACCCGCTCGGCGATGATGGTGCGCTGGATCTCGTCCGAGCCGCCGTAGATCGTGTCGGCGCGGCTGAACAGGAACAGCCGCTGCAGCGCGTCCAGTTCGTACGACGGCGACCAGGGACCCGGGCCGGCCGCCGCGGCCGCGCCCCGCACCTGCACGGCCAGTTCGCCGAGCCGCCGGTGCCAGCCGCCCCACAGCAGTTTCGCCACGCTCGGCGCGCCCGGGTCACCGGTGCGGCCCAGGGTGCGCAGGGCGTTCCAGCGCAGGGTGCGCAGTTCGGCCCACTGGCGGATCAGCCGGTCCCGGAGCACGGGGTCGTGGTCGAGGGCGCCGCCGGCGGCCGCGGCGCGGACGACCCGGCCCAGCTCCTCCTCGAAGCCGATCTGCTGGGCGAGCGTGGAGACCCCGCGCTCCAGGGCGAGCAGGCCCATCGCGACCCGCCAGCCGTTCCCCTCGCCGCCGACCGTCCCGGCGGCCTCGGCGCCGTCGAAGAAGACCTCGTTGAACTCACTGGTACCGGACATCTGCCGGATGGGCCGCACGTCGATCCGGCCCGGCTGGTCCATCGGCACGAGCAGGAACGACAGCCCCCGGTGGCGGGTGGAACCGGGCTCGGTGCGGGCCAGCACGAAGCACCAGTGGGCCTCGCGGGCCAGCGACGTCCAGATCTTCTGGCCGGTGACCCGGTAGCGGTGGCCGTCCGCGACGGCCGTGGTGCGTACGGACGCCAGGTCGGAACCGGCGCCGGGTTCGCTGTAGCCCTGGCACCAGAACTCCTCGCCGCGGGCGATGCCCGGCAGATGGCGGGCCTGCTGCTCCTTGTCGCCGTGGGCGATCAGGGTCGGGGCGAGCAGGTGCTCGCCGATGTGGCCGAGCCGGGCCGGGGCGTGGGCGCGGGCGTACTCCTCGGCCCAGACGACCTGCTGGGTGAGGGTGGCGCGGCGGTTGCCGTGGTCGGCGTCCCAGCCGAGGCCGATCCAGCCGGCGGCGCCGAGCTCCCGCTCCCAGGCGAGCCGGACGGGGGTGGCCGGGTGCCCGCCACCGGGCCCGCCACCGTGCTCGCCGCCGTGCCCGACCTGACCACCTTGCCCGCCGCCGCGCCCGACCTGGCCACCTTGCCCGTTCTGCCCGGGCCACCCACTCTGCCCGTCCTGCCCACTCCGCATGCCCTGCCCACTCTGCCCGTCCCGCCCGGCACGCCCGTCCCGCCCGGCGGCCCCCACGGCCCCCGCGGCACCGGATGCCCCGACGGCACCGGATGCCCCGACGGCCCCGACGGCCTCGGTGGCACCGACGGCCTCGGCGGCTCCGGCGAACGCGCCGGTGAGGCGGTCCTCCAGCCAGCCGCGCGCCTCGTACCGGAAAGCGGTGTCCTCGGGGCCGAAGGCGAAGTCCATGGCCGGCCCCCGGTCAGCGGTTGGGGCGGTCGCCCGAGGCGGCCGCCCTCGCCATCGCCTCGACCCGGGCGAGCATCGGCATCGGGTCGGTGCCGACCGTCCCCGGCAGGAAGTCCGCGATCCGCTCCGGGGTCCACGCCCCGTCGGCGTAGGCGGCCCGCAGTTCGCGGGGCTGGGCCCAGACCGCGATCTTGGGACCGGCGACCGTGTAGACCTGTCCGGTGATGCCCTCCGCGCGCGCCCGCTCGGACAGCAGGTAGACGACGAGCGCCGCCACGTCCTCCGGCTCGCCGATCTCCTTGAGCTCCATGGGGACGTCGGCCGACATACGGGTCCTGGCGACGGGTGCGACCGCGTTGGCGGTCACTCCGTACTTGTGCAGTCCGAGCGCCGCGCTGCGGACCAGCGAGATGACGCCGCCTTTGGCCGCCGCGTAGTTGGCCTGGGCGACCGAGCCCTGGTGGTTGCCGCTGGTGAAGCCGATGAGCGTGCCGCCGCCCTGCCTGCGCATGACCGCGGAGGCCGCACGGAACACGGTGAACGTGCCCTTGAGGTGGGTGGCGACGACCGGGTCCCACTCGTCCTCGGTCATGTTGAAGAGCATGCGCTCGCGCAGGATCCCGGCGACGCACACGGCTCCGTCGAGGCGCCCGAACCGGGCCAGCGCGGTGTCGACGACCCGCTGCCCGCCCTCCATGGCGGAGATGTCGTCGGCGACGGCGACCGCCTCCCCGCCCGCGGCCTCGATCTCCTCGGCCACCGTCCGGGCGACCTCCGAGGCCGGTTCCGCCCCGTCGACGGAGACGCCGTGGTCGTTGACGACGACCCTCGCTCCCTCGGCGGCGCACGCGAGGGCCACGGCGCGGCCGATACCGCGTCCGGCGCCGGTCACGGCGACGGCCTTGCCTGCCAGGAAGTTCCCCACGTCCGGCCCCTTCCAGTTTTCTGACGGGTCGTTAGATTCTATGGTCCGTCGGACGCATGAGCACAAGCCCCGGGGAGGCACCGATGCCGCTGCCCGAGCAGTTCCACGAGATGGCCCGGCGGGTGAACAACTGGGGGCGCTGGGGCGCCGGCGACGAGATCGGCACGCTGAACCTGATCACGCGCGAGGTGGTCCGGGAGGCCGCCGCGACGGTGCGCGCGGGCCGGCGCGTGCCGCTCGCCCTGCCGCTGCGGCAGGACGGCGTCCAGACCGGCATGATCCCCGGCAGGGTGAACCCGCTGCACACCATGGTGCAGATCAACCAGGAGCTGTTCGGGCCGGGAACGGTCGCGACCAGCGACGACGCCGTGACGATGGGGCTGCAGGCGGCCACCCACTGGGACGCGCTCACCCATGTCTCGCACTCCGGCCGGATCTGGAACGGCCGCCCCGCCGACAGCATCACCGCCCATGAGGGGGCCCGCTACAGCGGCATAGAGACCGTCCGCTCCCTCGTCTCGCGCGGGGTGCTGCTCGACGTGGCGCGCGCCAAGGGCGTGGACCGGCTGCCCGGCAGCCACGCCGTCACCCCGGAAGACCTCACCGAGGCGGAGGAGTTCGGCCGGGTCCGGGTCCGGCCGGGCGATGTCGTGCTCGTCAGGACCGGTCAGGTCCGGGCGTACCTCGGCGGCGACCGGCACGCCTACGCCCACCCCTCCCCCGGTCTCTCGGTCCGTGCCCCCGAGTGGTTCCACGCCCGCGACACCGCCGCGGTCGCGAACGACACCCTCACCTTCGAGATCTTCCCGCCCGAGATCGAGGGCCTCTGGCTGCCCGTGCACGCACTGGACCTGGTGGAGATGGGCATGCTGCAGGGCCAGAACTGGGACCTGGAGGAGCTCTCCACGGTCTGCGCCGAGGAACGGCGGTACGCCTTCCTGCTGTCGGCCACCCCGGAGCCGTTCGTGGGCGGAACGGGGACACCCGTCGCGCCGGTGGCGGTGCTCTGACGTCGCGCCGGTGGCGGTGCTGTGAACCGGCACCCCACCGGCGGGCTTCCGCCGTCGCGCGGTGTACGCCCGCGCGGTCGGCCGGTGTACGCCCCGGTGTAGGACTCCGGCGTCAGGCGGTGTACGTCCCCGCCGTCGGGCGGTGTACGCCCCGGTGTACGCCCCCGGCGTCAGGCGGTGCACGTCCCCGCCGTCAGGCGGTGTACGCCCCCGGCGTCAGCCCGGAGGGCGCGGGGATGACCGGGGCGACGGAGGCCGCCGGGGACGGCATCGGCGGACGGGGCGCCACACAGCGGTCCACCTCGCACCAGATGCTCTTGCCCGCGCCCTCGCGCTTCCAGCCCCAGCGGTCGGCCAGCCCGTCGACGAGTTCCAGACCGCGGCCGCTGGTGTCGTCACCGACCGCCCGGCGCGGTTGCGGCGGCCTCGCACAGCTGTCCGCCACCTCGACCCGCACCGTGCCCGCCTCCGCGGCGCCGAGACCGAACAGCATCCGCAGCACGGCCGGACAGCCCGTGTGGACCACCGCGTTGGTGACCAGTTCGGAGATCAGCAGCACCAGCGTCTCGGCCAGCGGCTCGTCGTCCCCTATGCCCGACCCGGCGAGCCGGGAACGGGCCCATCTCCTGGCCCGCCCCACCTCCGCGGGATCCGGCCCGACCTCCAACTGAACCTGAAGCACCTGCACCGCTCACACCATCCGAACCGGCGGACACATCGCCTCGCGCCTCACAGTCATCACGGAACGTGATTTCCTTGCGACACAGCATGGTTGACGTACAGTCACCGCAACAAGCGCTTCGGGCATATTCCAGCGCGAAGGAGTACCCGTGGTGCATACTGTGCGGCGCACCTTGCGAACAGTCGAACACCCTGTGCGAGCGGCGCGTTCCTCTCGGCCGGACCTGTCCGATTCCGGCCGGAGCGTCGGGATCACTGCCCCCGGGCAGTACGCGTCTCGCACCCCACGGAGGGTACCCGAGGGTGGGCCCGACTCCGGGCCGTCACGGCCCGCACGAAGGACACAACCCGATATCGACGCAGGGTGACTCCCGCCCGGTTCCCCTTCTGACCCGCCCGATGCCCCGACCGACGGCTCCCGGCCAGCTCCCTCGCCGACCGCTCACCGGGCGACCGCTGGGAGGGCGACCGATCAGAATCCGGCCGATCAGAGCCCGGCCGTTCAGAGCCCGACCGTTCAAAGCCCGACCGTTCAGAGCCCGACCGTTCAGAGCGCGACCGTTCAGAGCGCGACCGTTCAGAGCGCGGCCGCCAGCGCCTCCTCCGCCCGCGCGGCCGGCAGTCCCAGTTCGGCGCGGACCCAGGCCCGTTTGAGGTGCAGATGCACCTCGGCCTCCCAGGTGAAGCCCATGCCGCCGTGCACCTGGAGGCAGTCCCGGGCGCCCTGGACGGCGGCCTCGTCGGCGAGGAGCTTGGCCCCCGCGATCTCCACCGGGTCGGCGGTCACGGCGGCGGCGTACACGGCGGCGCGGGCCAGTTCGGTGCGTACCAGCATCCCCGCGCAGAGGTGCTTGACCGCCTGGAAGGCGCCGATGGGCCGGCCGAACTGCTCGCGCTCCTTCGCGTACCGGACGGCGGTGGCGAGGGTGCGCCCGGCGGAGCCCAGCTGTTCGGCGGCCGTCAGCAGCACGGCCGCCGGCTCGGGCTCGCCCGGGGGCCCGGACGGCACCCGGTGCAGGGGCGTGAGCGGATCGACGGACGTTACGGGCACGGCGCCCGAGGCGTCCCCGAGCACCACGTCGGCCTCCTCCAGCCAGGGCACGAGCCCCCCGTCGGCCCGGGTGACGACCGCGGTCCCGTCCGCGGCGCCCGGGACGGCCCCCGCCGCGAGGTGCGTGGCCACGAGCGGCCCCGGCAGCAGCACCCGCCCGGCCTCCTCGAAGACCAGCGCGGCCTCCGGCAGTCCGAGCCCCGCGCCGCCCTCCGCCTCCGGCAGCCGCAGCGAGAAGAACCCGGCCCGGCCCAGTTCCCGCCACAGCGCCCGGTCGATCCGTGCCCCCCGCGCGCGGAGCACGTCCCGCCCGCAGCGGGCCTCCAGCAGTTCCCGGACCCCCCTGCGCAAGGCCCGCTGGTCCTCGGTCGGTTGGAAGCGCACGGCCCTCACCGCTCCCCGGTCGGTTGGAAACGCACGGCCCTCACCGCTCCTTCGGCAGGCCGAGGATCCGCTCGGCGACGATGTTCCGCTGGATCTGCGAGGTGCCGGCGGCGATGGTGTACGACAGCGACGACAGCCGGTCGCGCGTCCAGGCGCGGGACAGGTCCAGCGCGTCCGGGCCGAGCACCGCGGCGGCCGTGTCGTACAGCTCCTGGCGCGCCTCGGAGTAGCGGAGCTTGAAGACCGAGCCGCCGGTGCCGGGGACGCCGCCGGTCGCCTCGGCCTCGGCGACGTTCCACTGGGTGAGCCGCCACAGCGCGCCGAACTCCGCGTTCAGCCTGCCCAGCCGGCGGCGCAGCGCGGTGTCGTCCCAGCGGCCGTTCTCCCGTGCGGTGCGCGCCAGCTCGGCGAGGGTGCGGCGGCAGGCGACGACCTCGCCGGCGAAGGCGGTACCGCGCTCGAAGGACAGCGTCACCATGGTGACCCGCCAGCCGTCGTTCTCCTCCCCCACCCGGTTCGCCACCGGCACCCGCACCTCGTCGAGGAACACCTCGGCGAACTCCGCGGAGCCCGCGAGGGTGCGCAGCGGCCGGACCGTGACGCCGGGCGCGTCCATCGGCATCGCCAGCCAGGTGATGCCTCGATGGCGGGGCGCCTGCGGGTCGGTGCGCACCAGCAGTTCGCACCAGTCGGCGATCTCGGCGTGCGAGGTCCAGACCTTGGCGCCGGTCACCACGTAGCAGTCGCCGTCGCGGACGGCCCTGGTCCGCAGGGAGGCGAGGTCGGAGCCGGCGTCCGGCTCGCTGAAGCCCTGGCACCAGATCTCGTCGCCGCGCAGGATCGGCGGCAGCCAGCGGGCGCGCTGGCCGGGCGTGCCCTCGGCGGCGATGGTGGGGCCGGCGTGGAGCAGCCCCACGAAGTTGGCGCCCACGTAGGGGGCTCCGGCCCTCTCGGTCTCCTCCAGGAAGATCAGCCGCCGGGTGGGGGACGCGTCCCAGTGGACGTCCGCGTATCCGGCGTCGTACAGCGCCCGCTGCCAGGCGCTGTCGTGGGCGCGCCGCGCCGGCCAGTCCCCGGGCGGGGGCCGGGGCGGGAGTGCGGGCAGGGCGGCCTTCAGCCAGTGGCGCAGCCCGGCCCGGAAGGCCTCCTCCTCCTCGGTGTAGGTGAGGTCCACTACGCGTCCAGGTCCAGACCGAGCATCCGGATCGCGTTGCCGCGCATCAGCTTGTGGACGGTCTCGTCGTCGAGGTCCTTCACATGGTCGAGGGCGACCTCCCGGGTGTGCGGGAAGGTCGAGTCGACGTGCGGGTAGTCCGTCTCGAAGGTGGCGTTGTCGCGTCCCACCACGTCCAGCGAGGCGACGCCGTGCTTGTCGCGGAAGAAGCAGCAGAAGATCTGCCGGTAGTAGTAGGTCGACGGCGGCTCGGGGACCAGGTCGCGCACCCCGCCCCACGCCCGGTGCTCCTGCCACACGTCGTCGGCGCGCTCCAGGGCGTACGGGATCCAGCCCATCTGGCCCTCGCTGTAGGCCAGCTTGAGCGCGGGGAACCTCACCAGCACCCCGCTGAAGAGGAAGTCCGTCATCGACGCCATGGCGTTGTTGAACGACAGCGACGCCTGGACGGCGGGGGGTGCGTCGGGCGAGGCGGCGGGCATCTGCGAGGAGGAGCCGATGTGCATGTTGACGACCGTCCCGGTCTCCTGGCAGACGGCGAAGAACGGGTCCCAGTAGCCGGAGTGGATCGACGGCAGCCCCAGGTGGGTGGGGATCTCCGAGAAGGTCACGGCCCGCACGCCGCGCGCCGCGTTGCGCCGCACCTCGGCCACCGCGAGGCCGATGTCCCACAGGGGGATGAGGCACAGGGGGATGAGGCGGCCGCCGCTGTCGCCGCACCACTCCTCCACCATCCAGTCGTTGTAGGCACGGACGCAGGCGAGCGCGACCTCCTTGTCGTGGGCCTCGGCGAAGGTCTGGCCGCAGAAGCGGGGGAAGGTGGGGAAGCACAGGGACGCCTCGACGTGGTTGAGGTCCATGTCCTCCAGCCGGGCCTTGGGATCCCAGCAGCCGCGCCGCATCTCGGCCCGGGTGATCCCCTCCAGGGTCATCTCGTCGCGGTCGAAGCCGGCGGCGGCGATGTTGCGCTTGTACGGGAACCGCAGGTCCTCGTAGATCCACCAGTCCGCGGGCGGCCCGTCGGGGTCCATGGTGATCCGGTACTTCCCGCCGATGTACGCGAGCTCGCCGATGCCGGCGGTGAGCGGCCGGGGTCCGCGGTCCCGGTACTTCGCCGGGAGCCAGGTCTCGAAGAGGTGCGCGGGCTCGATCACATGGTCGTCGACGCTGATGATCCGAGGCAGGTCCCGTTCCATCGGGCCCCTCCGTTCCCCACTCGTCCGCATCTGACGCTTCGTCAGATAGACAGCAGGCTAGCTCCGCGCCACTGGACCGACAAGGCGGCGACCCCTACGCTTCCGGGCACTGTCTGACGCTTCGTCAGTTCCATGGACGGGGCCCGGCGCGAAGGGGACGGCCGTGACCGACACCGCACACTCCCTGGGCGACTCCCGCACGCTCTGGGAGCTCATCGACCGCCGCGCCCGGCTCACCCCCGGCCGCACCGTCCTGATCCAGGACGAACGCCGCCTCACCTTCGGCGAACTACGCGAAGCGTGCGAACGGGTCGCCGCAGGGCTGTACGCACGCGGTGTGCGGCCCGGCACGGTCGTCGCCTGGCAGCTGCCCACCCGGATCGAGACCGTCCTGCTCACCGGGGCACTGGCCAGGCTGGGCGCCGTGCAGTCCCCGGTGATCCCCTTCTACCGGGACCGGGAGGTCGGCTTCGCCCTCGGCGCCTGCGCGGCCGGGTTCTTCGCGGTGCCGGGCGTCTGGCGCGGCTTCGACCACACGGCGATGGCCGGGCGGATCGGCGCCCGCGGCGTCTTCGACGCGTACCGGGACCTCCCCGACGGCGACCCCTCCACCCTGCCCCCGCCGCCCGCCGACGGCACCGCGGTGCGCTGGATCTACTGGACCTCCGGCACCACCTCCGACCCCAAGGGCGTCCTGCACACCGACCGCTCCCTGATCGCCGGCGGCTCCTGCCTCGCCCACGCGCTGCGGCTGACGCCGGACGACGTCGGCTCCATCGCCTTCCCGTTCGCCCACATCGGCGGCGCGGACTACCTGGTGATGCTGCTGCTGTACGGCTTCCCGGCCGTGCTCTTCGAGACGTTCGCCCTCCCGGAGGCGCTCGGCACCTACCGCAGGCACCAGGTCACCACCGCCGGCGGGTCCACCGCCTTCTACTCGATGCTCCTCGCCGAGCAGCGCCGGCAGCCGGGCGAGCCGGTCGTCCCCACCCTCCGGCTGCTGGCCGGCGGGGGCGCCCCCAAACCCCCCGAGCTCTACCACGCCGTCGTCCGCGAGATGGGCGTGCAGCTCACCCACGGCTACGGCATGACCGAGGCCCCCATGATCACCATGGGTTCGCCGGACGACCGCCCGGAGGACCTGGCGACGACCGAGGGACGACCGCCCGAGGGCATGGAGATACGGATCGTCGACGGCGAGGTGCGCCTGCGCGGCGAGGCGGTCTGCCGCGGCTATCTGGACCCCGGGCAGACCGCCGCCGCCTTCGACGCCGACGGCTTCCTGATCACCGGCGACCTGGGGCATCTCACCGGCTCCGGCCATCTCGTCCTCACCGGACGCCGCAAGGACGTCATCATCCGCAAGGGCGAGAACATCTCCGCCAGGGAGATCGAGGACCTGCTCCACGAACTCCCCGGCGTCGGCGAGGCCGCGGTGATCGGACTGCCGGACGCGGAACGCGGCGAACGGGTCTGCGCCGTGGTCGAACAGCCCGACGGCGCCCGGCCGCTGACCCTGCACGAGGTCGCGGCACACCTGCGGAGCGCGGGCCTCGCCGTACACAAGATCCCCGAACAGCTGGAGGTCGTGGACTCGCTGCCCCGCAACGACACACTGCGCAAGGTGCTGAAGTACAAGCTGCGCGAGCGGTTCACTGGGGCGGACACGGCATAGGGACGTGAACGGCGTCCCCGAGACACAGACGGCACCCCGTATCCCCGAACCCCTCCCGAACCCGCGAACCTCTCCCGAATCCACGAAACCCTTCCGAATCCACGAACCCCTCCCAAATCCGCGAACCCCACGAGTCCCCAGAGTCCCCAGAATCCCCGAGACGAACGGCGCGACATGAGCCTGAGCATCCGCAACCAGCTGCCCGGCACCGTGATGGCGGTCTCCGCGGGCCCCGCCATGGCGGCGGTGAAGATCCGCCTCGACAGCGGCGACGAGATCACCTCGACCGTGACCGCCGATGCCGTCACCGAGCTCGGCATCTTC
Source organism: Streptomyces tirandamycinicus (assembly GCF_003097515.1). Classification (NCBI taxonomy): domain Bacteria; kingdom Bacillati; phylum Actinomycetota; class Actinomycetes; order Kitasatosporales; family Streptomycetaceae; genus Streptomyces; species Streptomyces tirandamycinicus. The sequence goes on from NZ_CP029188.1 coordinate 3,019,271, forward strand.
CCCGGCGGAGCGGTCAGCGCCCTGGTGAAGGCCAGCGAGGTGGCTCTCGCGGCATCGCGCGTGGAGGGCCTGAGCATCCGCAACCAGCTGCCCGGCACGGTCACCTCGGTGACGCCGGGCGCGGCGATGGCCACCGTGCGGCTGAGGCTGGACGGCGGCCAGAACCTGACCGCCGTGATCACGAAGGAGGCGCTGGAGGAGCTCGGGCTCGCTGCGGGCTCTCCGGCGGTCGCCCTGGTCAAGGCGACGGAGATCTCGCTCTCCACCGCCTGAGCAGCGCCGCGGCGATACGCGCCGCGGCGGCGCGGCGCCCGGACCGCAGCCCGGCACCGCAGCCCCCGTTCACAGCCCGGCACCGCAGCCCCGGACCGCAGCCATGCACCTCAGCCATGCACCGCGGCCCCGGGCCGTCACCGCCCTCGGTGCCCGGCCCGCTCCCCCGTCAGAGCCGGGACAGCGAGGCCGCCGCGAACAGGACGTCCCGGACGGCCTCGCGGTCCCCCTCCTGACCGGCCGCGGCGTCCGCCGGTGGCACATGGCCCGCGACCAGCTGGCAGAACTCCACGGCGTCGAGGGCGATCTGGGCCACCGCGTGGTCCGGGTCGCCCACCGCGGCGGGCGAGTCCAGCGAGACATACCAGTGGCCGCCGCCCGCGCCCTCCACCTCCAGATGCAGCGAGCGGCCGGGCGAACCCGCCGCCACCAGACCGCGGGCCGGGGACGCGAGCCCGGCCCGGCGCCGGGTGGCGAGCGCCGCGGGCAGCAGCCGGACCGCCAGATCGATCATGCGGTGCAGATGCGCGCCGGCCGGGGGCTCGTACGGATAGTCCACCGCGGCGGCGATGTCGTCCGCGTGCACCCAGCATTCGAAGGCGCGGTCCAGCATGGCGTCCTGCAGCGGCAGCGCGAAGTCCCCGTACGGCACGCACAGCCGCTCCACCCCGTGCCCGGCGAACGACACCGTCCGCACCAGCGCATGGCTCTGGTCCCGCCACGGCACCCGCACCGAGCGCGTCACCGGGCGCTCGCCCGAGCCCCAGAGCCGCTCGGTGCGCTCGGCCGGGGAGGCGGGCGCGTCGGGACCGGCCGGGTCGCCCAGCCCCAGGGCCGAGGCCACCAGACCGTCCGTGGACATCAGATGGCCGATCACTCCGGCGACCGTCGTCCTGCGGCTGACCTTCTGCTCGCCGTCGAACCACTTCAGCCGCACCGGCGCGTGCCACTCCGCGTCGCCGATGTCCCGCAGCAGCGCGTCGAGACGAGCGGTCTCCGCGTCGTACGCACCGGCCCAGGCCGGCACCGGGATCCGGGCGGGCCGCCGGCCGAGGCAGTTCTCCAGCACCCGGGAGCGCAGCAGCGGATCCAGGTCGAGATCGCGGTCGGTGTGCAGCAGCCCCACGGCGTCCCGCAGCCGGAGCGCCTCGTCGGCGCAGGGCGCGCAGCCGGTGAGGTGCTCCTCCACGGCCGCGGTCTCCTCGGCCGAGCACGCCGCCAGCGCCCACGCGCCGAGCAGCGACTTGAGCACCCCGTGCGGCGGCGGCTCCGGCGGCGGAGCGGGCAGCACGTCCGGCGGCGAGAGGTCGTCCCCCGCCGCACGCGGCCCCGGTATGCGCGGGGCGGCGCCCGGCAGGTCCTCGGGACCGCCGGGGCCGCGGCCGCCGTCCAGTGGGCCGCTCACCGGCGGGGTCCCGGTCCGGGTGGCGACGAACCGTCCGGGGCGCGGGTGCCGGCCGTCGCCAGCAGCTGCAGCCCGAGCCGCAGCCTGCGGCGGGCCTCGTCCTCGGTCACCCCGAGGTCGGCCGCGGTCTGCCGGTAGTCCCTGCGCTGGAAGTACGCCAGCTCCAGTGCGGCCCGCAGCGGGGCCGGCATCGACGTCACGATGTAGTCCGCGCGGGCGGCCACCGTGGCCCGGCGCACCCTCTGCTCCAGGTCCTCGGCGCCGCCTCCGGTCTCGGCGGCGGCCGCGCGCTCCTGCTCCCGCAGCCGGTGGACGGCCTGGCTGTGTGTGTGAGACGCGCCACCCAGGAGCGCATGGAGCCCTGCTTGGGGTCGTACGCGTCCGGGTTCTCCCACACGTATCCGAACACCTCGCGGGTCACCTGGTCGGCTGCGGCGTCGTCGTCGAGCACCCGGTGGGCCTGGCTGTGGACGAGCGAGGCGAACCGGTCGTACAGCTCGCCCAGAGCCGCGGCCTCGCCCCGCGCCAGCCGCTGCTGCATCCTGCGGTCCCAGCGGGGTGGTGCGTCCTTGCCCATCCGGCGGCCCCCAAGCCTCTGTTCGGTCCTCGTCGCCCTCTGCTCGTCCTGTCGTCCACTCGAATGTAATGCGACGCGCCTGAAACGCACGTCCCTTTATGGCAAGTGCGCCCCGGCGAAGACCGCGCGTGGTAAGGGGTTTCGCCGTGGTGCGACAGGGCAGCAGCGCCGGAAGGGAACGACTACTTCCGGATGGGGACCGGTGTGACGAAAGAGACGCGCCTGACACTCGAGGTGGAGCAAACCGAGCAGACCCCATGGACCATACTGCACATTCGGGGCGAACTGGACCTGGTGAGCTCCCCCGAGATCCGGCGGCACGTGCACGACGCGGTGGCCGTCGGACGCCGCGATCTCGTGCTGGACCTCTCCGGAGTGGTCTTCTGCGACTCCAGCGGCGTGGGTGTGCTGATCGCCGCACGCCGCCTGCTGCACTCCTGCCGCGGGCGGCTGAAACTGATCCTGCCCGCCCGCGGAGCGGTCGAGGGCTCGCACGTGAACCGGGTGCTCGCCGCCCTGGGGGTGCGCCGGCTGTTCGAGGTGTACGAGGACGTGGCGACCGCCACCGACGGCGAGACGCGACCGCTGTCCGCGTAACGGGACGCGCGGACCGCTCCGACGACGTACTCTCCCCGCATGGACAGCGCAGAATACGAGCGCAAGATCGCCCACCGGTTCGCCGAGTTCGACCAGGACGGCAACGGCTACATCGATCGCGCGGACTTCAGCAAGGCGGCCGCGGCGCTCCTCGCCGAGTTCGGCACGACCGCACGCTCCGACAAGGGGCAGGCCCTGTACTCGGGCGCGGAGGCGTTCTGGCAGGGCATGGCGGGCATCGCCGACGTAGACGGCGACCAGCGGGTCTCGCGCCAGGAGTTCGTCACGGGCGCGGTGAAGCGCCTGCGTGACAACCCCCGCCGCTTCGCGGAGATCGCCCGGCCCTTCCTGCACGCGGTCGTCGCCATCGCGGACGAGGACGGAGCCGGGGTCACCCGGGCCGGGGCCGAGCGGGTGCTCCGGGTCCTCGGCGTCGAAGCCGACCGCTGCACCGCGGTGGCGGCCGCGCTGGACTCGGACGGGGACGACCGGATCGGCGAGGACCGGATCCTCGAGGCGTTCGCCGCCTACTACGTGACCTCGGAGCCCGACGGCTCCTGATCCCCGGCCGACGGGCGGACAGGCCGACAGGCCGACAAGCGAACAGGCCGTCCGACCGGCAGCCCGACCCGTCCGGCCGGCAGGCCGACCACCCGACAGGCCGCCCGGCCGACGAGCCATCCGGCCACACGGGCCCCGGAGACCGCGGAAGGCGCCCCCCTCGCGCCCGCGGCCCCCGGGGCCCGCTTCGTACGCCGCCCCTCGACGCCCGTCGTCGCCGGGGCGGCCGACCGGACCCGCCGGACCCGCAGGGCCCGTCAGGCCGATCAGTCCGGTCAGGCCGACCAATCCGATCAAGCCGATCCGACCGGTGGCGCCCGTCAGGCAGATCAGGCAGATCAGGCCGATCAGATCCATGAGGCCCGTCAGACGGCATGAGGCCCGTCAGACGATGGGCACCTGCGACATCGTCCGGGCCACGTCGACGAACCCGGGCCGCGCGGCGACCAGGCGGCCGTTCCGGACGACCTGGAAGGTCACATGGGGGTTCACGATCCGGGGGAAGCCCGGGACACCCAGCATGTCCTCGAAGCGCCAGCGCAGTGCGGGCGTCAGACCGCCGGTGTCCACGCTGACGCCGGTGTCCAGGGCGTGGGAGACCGCACCCGGGGTGATGGTGGCGCGGTCGAGCGCCTCGATCACCTTCTTGAGCACCGTGTACGCGATCCAGGTCGTCTGAACCCCGGCGTCCGCGGGGTCGATCCGGTCGTCGCCGAACGCATGGTCCTTGATCACCTGCCGCATCACGCCCCAGCGCGAGTCCCCCGCGTCCGGATACCAGCCGGTCATGTACGCGCCCTCGAAGGGCCCGCCCGCGCCGCCCGTGCGGTCGATCAGCGGCTGGCCGACGGAACTGAGGACGGAGGAGATGCGGACGCCCTCGCCGTCCTCCTCCGGAAGCCTGCGGAAGGAGTCGAAGAAGTTCGCTGTGCGCTCGCCCAGCACGGCCGTCACGCAGCCCTTCTCGTCGCCGGCCTCGTCCCGGGCCCGCGCGGCCTCCTCGAGGTACTCGGTGGCGTCCTCCGCCGCCTTGACGTCGGTGGAGGGCCGCCCGTCCCCTTGCGACAGCCCGGTGTTCAGCAGCACCGGCAGGTTGTCGCCGGCGATCGTGTCGGGCCGCACCAGCGACACCCTCCGGCAGCTGTCCGCCAGCTGCCGGCCGTTCCCGGCGAGGAGCGCCGCCTGGCCTCCGTTGACGGGGTAGGAGAGATAGCTCGTGAACTCCTCCTCGGACACCCCGTAACCGCCGATGTACGGAATGCCCGCACCCTCCAGGGGCGCCATGAAGGCCCGGCCGTTCTGGCTGTAGGAGCCGACGACCGCGACGGCGCCCTCGGCGACCGCGCGCCGCGCGCATGCCGCCGCGCCCGACGTCGTGTTGTGCTCGTTGCAGGTCAGCACGCGCAGCTCGTGGCCGTCGACACCGCCCTTCGCGTTGACGTACTTGGCGTATGCCTGGGCCATGGCGGGCATTCCGGGCATGTTCGTGGCCCGGGTCCCCTCGGGGGCGAAGGTCATCACGGTCACCGGCTCCCTGACCCCCGTGGAGCCGCCGGGGAGCACCCCGCACCCGGCGAGTGACGCGCCGGCGACCGCGGTGCACAGGGCGAGGGCGGTCGCGGTCCTGAAGGGGCGGGGGAAGGAGAAGCGTCGCCTACCGGTCATGTCCCTGCACAATTCCGCCCCATGGGTAACGCCGGAGTGGTGGAGGTTCAACACAGGGTGACGTCAAGGTGAATTGCGGGGGGCCGGGATCGGCGGATTGCGGAGAACGTACGATCGGGACCGCGCGAGCTTCGAAACCGACCGTGTCGCGAGCTCGCCGGGAACCGAGCTCAGGAGGTGAACGTCGATGGACTCTTCCCGCCGCGGCCGTCGCTCCACCACCATGGGCGACATGCCGCTCAACGACATGCCCTGGTGGCGCTGGCGTGCCCATGTGCGCTCGGCGCTGCACATGTTCTCCGACCCCGTCTTCCACCAGGAGACCTGGCTGGCCGGCCGCGAGGGGTACGGCGACGTCACCGACGCCGTGTACCGCCTCGTCGAGGACACCTGGCTGGACAACTGGTCCGCCGAGAAGTACGTGGGGACGATCTTCCGGGACTCCGCAGAGGCCGCGCTGGTCGACGTGGCCGTGCTGCGGGTGCTGCGGATCATGCACCAGGTCGGCGCGGACGCTCCGGTCTCGGCGTACCTGGAGCACCACGGCTGGCCGGAGGCCGTACGGGCCGCCCGGGACGCCCACGTACGGCTGGCGACGAACGACGGGGAGGACCCCGACGCCCCGCCGCGCACCCTGGAAGTGCTGCGGATCATGACCCGTGCGGCCTGACGGACGCGGTCACCGCCCGTCCCTCCCGCGCCCACCACACCCCGCCCGCCGGACGGCGCGGGCACGGCGGTCCGCCCGACGTGCGCGGATCGCCGCCGGCTCCCCGGCGGAGCCCGGCGGAGCCCGGCGGTCCGCCTGACGGACGCGTCTCCGCCGCCCGCCCCGGGGTGTGGCACCCTACGAGGATGACCGACCAGTACGTCCTCACGCTCTCCTGCCCGGACAAGCAGGGCATCGTGCACGCCGTGTCCAGCTACCTCTTCATCACCGGCTGCAACATCGAGGACAGCCAGCAGTTCGGGGACCGGGACACCGGCCTGTTCTTCATGCGGGTGCACTTCTCCGCCGAGGAGCCGGTGACCGTGGACAAGCTGCGGGCCAGCTTCACCGCGGTCGGCGACTCGTTCTCCATGGACTGGCAGATCCACCGCGCCGACGAGCGCATGCGCATCGTGCTGATGGTCAGCAAGTTCGGCCACTGCCTGAACGACCTGCTGTTCCGGTCGCGGATCGGGGCCCTGCCGGTCGACATCGCGGCCGTGGTCTCCAACCACACCGACTTCGCGGAACTCGTCGCCTCCTACGACATCCCGTTCCGGCACATCCCCGTCACCAAGGACAACAAGGCGGAGGCGGAGGCGGAACTGCTGGAGCTGGTGCGCGAGGAGAACGTCGAACTCGTCGTACTGGCCCGCTACATGCAGGTCCTCTCCGACGACCTCTGCAAGCGGCTGAGCGGCCGGATCATCAACATCCACCACTCCTTCCTGCCGAGCTTCAAGGGCGCGAAGCCGTACCACCAGGCGCACGCGCGCGGGGTGAAACTGATCGGCGCCACGGCGCACTACGTGACGGCGGAACTGGACGAGGGCCCGATCATCGAACAGGAAGTGGAGCGCGTCGGCCACGAGGTGACGCCGGAGCAGCTGGTCGCGGTCGGCCGCGACGTGGAGTGCCAGGCGCTGGCCCGCGCCGTGAAGTGGCACGCGGAGCACCGGATCCTCCTCAACGGCCACCGCACCGTGGTGTTCGCCTAGCCCCTCCGGCCACCGGGACCTCCATGCGGTGCGCCCCGGGACGGAGAACGGCTCAGAGCTGCTCCGCGCTGCGCTCCGTCAGGCCGTGCTTCGCCGCGATCCGGTTCCAGATCGTCGCCGCCTCGCGCTTCGCCTTCGTCGCCACGCCGCTCTGGGCGTTGCCCTGGGCAGTCTGACCCGTGCTGCGCGCCTTGCCGCCCTTGCAGCCCTTCTTCTCCCCGACCTGGCCCGCCCAGGCCGCGTAGTGGTCGTCCGCCGAGGCCGACGCCTCCCACGCCTTCCGCAGGGACGCGGTGAGCGCCTGGTTGTCGGGGAGTTCGTCGACGGATAGGCCCTGCAGACGGGTCACGAGCCCGCGGCGCTGCTCGGCCGCGCCACGCAGGTCGGCCGCCGCCTGGTCCAGGTTCTGGCAGGTCTTGATCGACTCGACGGAGCGGATCACCGCGGCACGGCTGTCGTTGCTGTCCGCGAGCAGCTTGTCGAGCTCCACCGCCTGCGCCCGCACCGGGTCCTCCGCGGCTTCCCCGGGGGCCCCGGTCGCGGGGGAAGTGGCCGCTGCGACACCGGTGTTGGCGCTCTGCGGATCGTCGTCGCCGCCGCCGAACATCAGCGCGCTCGCACCGAGCCCGAGCACGGCGCAGCCGACCACGACCGCGGCGATCAGCGGCAGCCGTGCGGAGTTCCGCGAGGAGTTCCGTGCGGAGTCCCGCGAGGAGTTCCGCGGGCTGGGGCGGGACTCGGCGGAGCGGCGGGCCGCCCGGCGGCCCTGGGAGGCGTGGGACGCGTGGGACGCGTGGGGTGACTGGGCCCCGTACCCCGGCTCCCGCACGGGCGGCAGGTGCTGCGTCGCCTCCGCGCCGCCGCCCGCGCCCGCGTCGCTGCGGAAGAGGTTGTCGAACTCCGCCGGAGGCTGCCGGTCTCCCGGCGCTCCGGGCCGGATGCCGTACGGGGCACCGGGCGGCGGCGCCGGGGTCTGCTGCCGCGACGCGTTCGGGTCCGCCACGGGAGGCAGGTACTGCGTCGCCTCCCCGTCCGCCGCCGGAACGCCCGGAACGGCGCCCGCCGGTCCGGCCCCGGGAAACGGCGCCGCCCCTGCCGGACTCTCCGGCGGCAGCGCCCCCGGACCCGGCCGGGCGGGTGCGATGTACTGCGTCGCGTCACCGGACCCGGGCGGGACCGGCGCGATGAACTGCGTCGCGTCGGCGTCGGGTCCCGCCGGGCCCGCCGCACCTCCATGGCCGAGACGGGGCGGTGCGTTGTACTGCGTCGCGTCACCGGACCCCGGCGGGACCGGCGCGATGAACTGCGTGGCGTCGGCGTCGGGCCCGGGGGCCTGCGCGGCCGTCTGCCCGTACCCGTACGGCGTTTGGGCGTGCTGCGGCACCTGCGGGGGCAGCGTCCGGGCGGACACGGGCTGCGCGTACGGGGCACCCGCTCCCGGCGGCTCCTCCTGCGGCAGCGGCTGTGCTTCCTGACCGGGGCCCCAGGGCGCACCCCAGGGGGTGCCGCCGGCCGGGGCGACCCGCTGTGCGCTGACTCCGGGTATGAAGGGCTCGCTGCCGTCCGCGGGCAGCACGACGCCTTCGTGCGCGGGTCGCGAGGCCGGAGGCCGCGACTCGTCACCCTGTCCGCTGTGCGTCACCGGGGCTCCTACGTGTAAACCTACGGAATCGTCGGTTCACGCTACCGGGTGACTCAGGGCGTCCGCACACGCCTGTGGCAGCCGTAACAAGAACGCTTGTGGAGACGCTGTTATCGCCCTGAGAGCCCTCCGCGGAAGCCGATCGGCCCGCGCGGCGCCGTTTCCGGGACGCCGGGGCGGGTCGCGGATCCCGGAGCGGGCCGGCGCGGGGACTCCGGGGCGCGGACTCCGGGCCGGCGCAGGAACTCCGGCGTGTGGACTCCGGGTTGGGGCAGGAGCCTCCGGGTGTGCCCCGGTGCCCGGCGGTTCGCGCGACCCGGGGGGCGGTCCGGGCGGGACCGCCCGGACGGTCTCGGATCACGGGACCGCCCGGACGGCCCCGGGCTCACGCCGCCTGCAGCTGGAGCCTCGCCCCGAACTCGCGTACCGACGGCTCCGCCGCGAACGGCTCCAGCCGCTGGTTCAGGTCCTCCAGGTACTCCGTGCCCCGGCTCGAACGCAGGGTGCCGAGGAGTTCGATGGCCCGCGTGCCCGTACGGCAGGCCTCCTCGACCTCACGCTGCTGGAGCCGGGCCGTGGCCAGCAGGACGAGGCCGATGCCGCGGCGCCGCGCGCGCGACTCGGGATGGCCGTCCAGGGACTCGGACGCCCGGCGGGCCGCCTGGTCGGCCTGGCCGAGGTCGCGGTGGCAGTGGGCCAGTTCGTCGGCGAGGTACGCCTGGTCGAAGTGGGCGATCCAGTCCGGGTCGTCCCCCGAGTCCGGGTTCGCCCGGTCCAGGGCGGCGACGGCCCGGCCGGCCGACTCCTGGCAGGTGCGGACGTCCCCGAGCAGCGCGTGCCCCCGGGCCTCCGCCGCGTGGAACATCGCCTCCGCACGGGGGGTGACCTGGCCCCGGGCGCCTTCCTGCGCGGCCCGCGCGAGCTGTGCGATCTCCCTCGGGTTCCCGAGCTCCGCGGCGAGATGGCTCATCGACGCGGCCAGCACATAGCCCCCGTACGCCCGGTCGCCCGCGGCCTGGGCCAGCCGCAGGGCCTGGATGTAGTAGCGCTGGGCGAGGCCCGGCTGGCCCGTGTCGACGGCCATGTACCCGGCCAGTTCGGTGAGCCGCGCCACCGCGGCGAAGAGCTGCCGCCCCACCGGCTCCCGGTAGGAGCCGGAGAGCAGCCCGGACACCACGCTGTTGAGGTAGTGGACGACGACCGGCCGTACGTGCCCGGCACCGAAGCGGTGGTCGAGGCCGGTGAGCGCCTTCGTCATCGCCCGCACCGCCTCGACGTCCGGCAGCCCCACCCGGGCCCCGGCCTGGCGGGCCACCTGGGCGTCCGCTCCGGTGATCAGCCAGTCCCTGCTGGGCTCGACGAGCGCCGAGGCGGCCACGGTCGAACCGGTCAGGAAGTCGCGGCGGCCGACGTCGCTCCGCCACAGCTCGCAGACCTGCTCGATCGCCCCGAGCACGGTGGGGGCGAACTGCAGCCCCACCCCGGACGCCAGGTTCTTGCCGTTGGCCATCCCGATCTCGTCGATGGTGACCGTGCGGCCGAGCTTGCGGCCCAGCGCCTCGGCGATGATGCCGGGCGCCCGGCCGCGCGGCTGCTGCCCGCGCAGCCAGCGCGCCACCGACGTCTTGTCGTAGCGCAGATCGAGGCCGCGTTCCGCCCCGACCATGTTGACCCTGCGGGCCAGACCGGCATTGGAGCATCCGGCTTCCTGGATCAGCGCCTGCAGCCGTTCGTTCGGCTGGCGGGCGACGAGTGGCCTCGCTGCCATCACTAACCCCCTGTGCCGGACCGCGCCGGTCGTGATCCACGGTGATCTGCCACCGATCACTTCCCGGCGTCATCCGGAGAATGCCGATGAGCCCGGATGAGCTCGGACGATTACGGGTGAATGCCGCTCACCCGCAACTGGCTACCCGCCCGCCGGGCCCGGCCCGCACGCGCGCCCCCGCCCGTGCACCCGTGCGCCCCACGTGCGGGTTCGATGCTCCGCCGCCCGGTGCCGCGCGCCCGTAACCCGTCCTGGTGGGGGGAGTTGTGTTTATCGTGGAAGACACCATCGAAGGGTCGATCGGCCTCACCGAAGCGGCGCAGATCCCCGCACAGCGCGGCACACAACTGCTGGACAGCGCGGTCCGGTACGTGGAGGAGCGCCACTGGGAGGTGTTCCCCGGCACCTGGCTGGAGCCTGTCGCGGGCGGCGAGCGGTGCTCCTGCGCCGCACCCGTGTGCGATGCGCCGGGGGCGCACGCCGTCCGGCCGGACTGGTCGAGCCTGGCGACCGGCAGCTCCGCCGCCGCACGCCGGCTGTGGGGCAAGGAGCCGAAGGCCTCGATCCTGCTGCCCACCGGGCGGACCTTCGACGCCCTCGAGGTCCCGGAGTCCGCCGGCTTCCTCGCACTGGCCCGGATGGAGCGGATGCACACGGCCCTCGGGCCCGTGATGTGCACCCCGGACCGGCGCATGCTCTTCCTCGTCCTGCCGGGCGCGGCCGGGAAACTGCCGGACCTGGTACGCAGGCTCGGCTGGATGCCCGGCTCGCTCGACCTGGCGGCGCGAGGGGACGGGCAGTACGTCGCGGCGCCGCCCACCCGTGTGGGCGGCCGGGGGGCCGTGCAGTGGGTGCGCAAGCCGACGCTCACGAACCGCTGGCTGCCGGACGCCGAGGAACTGCTCAGCGCGCTGGCCTACGCATGCGGACGGGAAGCCGCGGACGGGCGGGGCCGCCGATCGTAGGGTTGTTCCCGTACCACGGGGACAACGGAAGGCGGCACGACATGCCGGACCAGGCATCGGGCCAGGCATCGGACCGGACGGTCGACGGGGTTGCGGACCGTACCGCGGACGGGGCTGCGGACCCGACGGTCGACGGGGCTACGGACCGTACGGCGGGCGGGGTTTCGGAGCAGACGGTCGACGGGGCTACGGACCGTACGGCGGGCGGGGTTTCGGAGCAGACCGCGGACGGGGTGGACGGCGGGCCGGAGGCGGGACCGCCCCCCGCCGTGCGTGTCGAGGGGCTCTGGAAGCGCTTCGGCGAACAGGTCGCGGTCGCCGGGGTCGATCTCACCCTGCCCACGGGCAGGTTCATCGGCCTGGTCGGGCCCAACGGCGCCGGCAAGACCACGACGCTGTCGATGATCACCGGGCTGCTCCGCCCCGACCAGGGCCGCATCGAGGTCGCCGGCCACGACGTGTGGAAGGACCCGGTGGAGGTGAAGGCCAGGATCGGCGTCCTGCCCGAGGGCCTGCGGCTCTTCGAGCGGCTGTCCGGCGGCGAACTCCTCGCCTACACCGGCCGGTTGCGCGGCCTTCCGGGCCAGGAGGTCGACAAGCGGGCCGCCCAGCTGCTGGACGTGCTCGATCTCGCCGGAGCCCGGCACAAACTGGTCGTCGACTACTCCACCGGCATGCGCAAGAAGATCGGCCTGGCGGCCGCACTGCTGCACAATCCGCAGGTGCTCTTCCTGGACGAGCCGTTCGAGGGCGTCGACCCGGTGTCCGCACAGACCATCCGCGGGGTCCTGGAGCGGTACACCGCGTCCGGGGCGACCGTCGTGTTCTCCAGCCATGTGATGGAGCTGGTGGAGTCGCTGTGCGACTGGGTCGCCGTGATGGCCGCGGGCCGGATCAGGGCACACGGCCCGCTCTCCGAGGTCCGCGGCGCGGCGGGATCACTGCAGGACGCCTTCCTGGAACTCGTCGGCGCGCACGGACGCGACACCGGCGACGCGCTGGACTGGCTCGGCGGCGGTGCGCGGTGACGGCTGCGGCGCCCGGGCCGGGCCCCTCGCTCACGTCCGTCTTCGTACGCCTCAAGCTGTCACTGCTGGCCAACGGGCTGCGCCAGTCCTCGGGCCGCACGGCCGCGTTCGTCACCTCGGCCGTCCTGGCGCTGCTGGTCGCCGCCGGCCAGCTCGTCGGCTTCGTCCTGCTGCGCGGCACGGCCCACGCCGCCTCCCTGGCGGTGCTGCTGGTCGCGGTGCTGGCGCTGGGCTGGGTGTTCCTCCCGCTGTTCTTCCCGAGCGGTGACGAGACGCTGGACCCGACCCGGCTGGTGATGCTGCCGCTGCGGCCGGGCCCGATGGTGTCGGCGCTGCTGGTGGCGTCGCTGCTGGGCATCGGCCCGCTGTTCACGCTCTGCCTGGTGGCCGGTGCCGCGCTGGCCCTGGCGCAGGGGGCCGGCGGAGTGGCGGCAGCGGTGGTGGCGGTGCCGCTGGCGCTGCTGGTGTGCGTGGCGCTGGCGCGGGCCGTCGCCGCCGCCAACATCCGGTTGCTGACCAGCCGCAAGGGCCGTGATCTGGCCGTGCTGAGCGGTCTGGTGATCGCGGTCGGGATGCAGTTCGTGGCCTTCGGGGTGCAGCGCCTCGGTCAGGCGGGCGGTCTGACGGCGCTGGACCCGGCCGCGGCCGTGGTGCGCTGGATCCCGCCGGCGTCGGCACTCGGCGCCGTCGACTCGGCGAGCACCGGGGCGTACGGGACGGCCGCCGCCCAACTCGCGCTGTCCGCGGCCGCCCTGGCCGGACTGCTGTACGGATGGCAGCGCAGCCTGACCCGGCTGATGACCGCCCCGGACGGCTCGACACTCGCGGCGGCCTCGGAGCCGACCCGCCGCGACCGGTCCGCGGGCCTGCACCGGCTGCTGCCGGGCGGCCGCACCGGCACGGTCATGCAGCGCAGCCTCCGCTACGTCTGGCGTGATCCGAAGACCAAGACGGCGTGGGTGTCGGCGCTCGTGGTCGGGCTGATCGTGCCGCTGTTCAACGCCCTGCAGGGCACCGGCTCGATCTACCTCGCCTGCTTCGCGTCGGGGATGCTCGGCATCCAGATGTACAACCAGTTCGGCCAGGACACGTCCGCGTTCTGGATGGTCGCGCAGACGATCGCGTCGCCCCGCGACGCGTACGCCGAGCTGCGGGCCCGCGCGCTGGCGCTGCTGCTGATCACCCTGCCGTACACGGTGCTGGTGACGGTCGCCACGGCCGCCGTGCTGGGCGACTGGCGGGCGCTGCCGGAGGCGCTGGGGATCGCGCTCGGGCTGCTCGGCGCGATGATGGCGACCGGCGCGGTGGCGTCGGCCCGCTTCCCGTACTCGATACCGCAGGACAGCGCGTACAAGAACGTGGCTCCGGGCCAGGGCGGCCTCGCATGGATCTCGATCTTCGGCGGGATGATCGCCTCGGCACTGCTGTGCTCCCCGCTGATCGCGCTGACGATCTGGCTGAACGCCGCGAGCGCCGAATCCGCGATATGGGTCCTGCTGCCGCTGGGTGCCGGGTACGGCGCCCTGCTGGTCTGGGGCGGGCTGCGGCTGGCGGCCCCGCAGACGGCCGCGCGGCTGCCGGAGATCCTGGCGGCCGTCAGCAAGGGCTGACCATGGCCTGATCCGTACGGCAGGCGAGGCGCCGCAACGCCCGGCCCACCTGCCGTACAGACCACGTCCCGTGCGGACACCCGAGGGCTCCGTCGCCGAGATGCCCGCCGAGGCCGCGGCGGGGGTCCGTGGTGCGGCACCGCGGCGCGGGGGCCTGTCTTGCGGGGTCCGCGGTGCGACATCGCGGCGCCGGGGGTCCGCGGTCCGGAACAGCGAGTCGCCGGATCTCCGTGGGCGGCGACCGGCCCGCCGAAGGTGCGCGGGGAGGCCGGGCAGCCCGGCGGCCCGGGCTCCGCTTGTGGAGGTCCCGTGCAGGAAGCACGTCCTCGCGGCAACGGGCCGGTGACGGGGCCGAACCGCTCCGGCCGCCGGCTCTTCGCCGTATACGAAGGCGTACGGCGGGAGAGCGCGGGCACCGGGAGGGGAGCTCTCGGCAGGCACCGGAATCCGGCCGAAGGGCGCTCCGGAGCGGCATTCCACCGCAGAACCGTTTTTGCAACGCCGCAGGCCAGACGATCGTTCCGCGTTGGACCACCGGCACTTGTCCATATAGCGGACAGCCGGTCGCGCTTCCCGCACACCCCCGCCGAGCTGCCCGAACGGCCATTCGGTAGGCATGCGTTGAACGTATGCGGCCGGAAACATGTGATGGATGTGCGATCACTGTGCGCATCAGCAAGACTCCCGATCGCAACCGCACACACCGTCAAAGGGGTTCACTCATGCGTTACATCGTCCACACACTCGGCGCGACGGCCTCCGCTGCGGCGCTCGTGCTCAGCGGCCTGGCCGCAGGCACCGCGCACGCCGATGCCGCCGGTGACACGGGGCTCTACGCCCCGTCCGCCCTGGTGCTGACGGTCGGCAGGGGCGAGGCCGCCGCGACGGCGACCGTCGAGCGCGCGGTGACCCTGAACTGCGCCCCGGCACCCAGCGGCACCCACCCGTCCCCCCGCGCCGCCTGCCGGGAACTCAACACCGTCGACGGCGAGTTCGCCATGCTGAACGGCACGTCCGGCCGCCCCTGCACCCGGCAGTGGGACCCGGTCACGATCACCGCCGCCGGGGTCTGGCAGGGCAAGCGCGTCGACTGGTCTGCCACGTACGGCAACTCCTGCGAGATGCGGGAGAGCATGAACGGGTCCGCGGTCTTCGCCTTCTGAGCACGCCGAGCCGCGGCGGACCGGGGCGACACGACGGCGGTCCCGGTCCGCCGCACCCGCGGCCGTGCCGCGCCAAAAGCCCCATGGACCGGAAGCCCCATGCACCGGAAGCCCCATGGACCGGATGGCCACCTCCCCGGCCGTCCGGTCCCGGCGCCACTGCCGACGCCACTGCCGGGGCCGAGCGCCTGAGGCCGAGCACATGGGCGAGCGCGTGAGGTTCGGCGGGCGGAACACCGGCACGCCCCGCCGGGCGCCGGCTCCGGACGCCCGAACGCCCCGACGTCCGGGACGCCCGGAGCCGTCACTCCGCCAGAACGCCCTCCAGGAAGGGTTCGAGGACGGCGCGCCAGGCGTCGGGCTGGTCGTAGTGGACGAGATGCCCGGCGTCCGCCACCTCGGCGTACCGCCCGCGGGGCAGGACGCGGACCATCTCCTGCGCCTCGGCCCGGCCCAGCTCCCCGTCGAGTCCGCGGACCACGAGCGTCGGGCACCCGACCCGGGCCAGCGAGTCCCAGTGCGCGTCGTGCACCCAGGTCGCCCGGGACCTCAGCATCTGGCGACGGGAGAAGACCGGCCGCCAGCCGTCCGCCCGTTCGGCCATCACCTCGGCGAAGAACTCTCCCCGCGCAGGGCTGGGACGCTCCAGCCGGGGGTCGTCCTCGCCGAACCACCTGCGCACGTCCGCGAGGGTCGCGAAGGGCACCGGCCACGAGCGGAACCACGCCTCCCACTCCCGCTGCGAGGCCGCCCCGAGCGCGGAGGCGCGCATGTCGCAGACGACCACGGCCCGGACGAGGTCGGGGCGCTCGGCGGCGAGCTGCCAGGCGGTCAAAGCGCCCATGGAGTGGCCGATGAGGACGGCCGGCGCCAGCCCCAACTGCTCCACCGCGGCCGCCGCGTCGGCGACATACGCCTCGCGGGTGAACGCGCCGTCGGCGGGACGCTCGCTGCGACCGTGCCCGCGCTGGTCGAGGGCGACCGCCCGGTACCGCTCGGCCAGCCAGCGGGCGGTGGAGGCCCAGTGCGCGGCCCGGCCCATCAGCCCGTGGAGGAGTAACACGCCCGGAGCGCGGTCCGTCTCACCCCGTCCCTTGGGCGGGTCGGCGAACTCCCAGGCGGCGAGCCGCACTCCGGCCGTGCCGGTCACGTCGATGCGCCGCACCATGGTCCTGGCACCCCCTTCTGGCCCTCGTGGTTCTCCGGGCTCTCCGAAGCGATCGAGCTCCGCCAGACTATCGAACTTCCATTCGAAAGCCGGCTTCCGGCGAGCAACACCCCTCGTTCGAGTGACCACCCTCAAGGATTGACGACCGTCGCCGAGGGGAGATCTTCAGCGGGAGGCGGGCCGCTCGGGGAAAACGGTCCGAGGGGATCGACCTTGAGAGCTCGGGGCTCCGGGTCGACAAGGGGGAGGACAGGCCCCGGCGCCCAAGGGCGCCGGGGCCCTTCGCGTTCGGCAGGCGCATGGTCCGCTCCCTCCCCTGCGGCCGCCCGGCCCCCGGGCCGGAACGGTCCTATGCCTCAGCCACAGCGTGGCACGCGGAGGCGTCCGGGCGCTGCCGTTCCCACGGGAAGGCGCGCTCCGGAAGGGGCGTCACGGCGGACGGAGGAGTCATGCGGCGTACGACGCGGCGCGCCCGCACCGCGCAGGGTGCGGCTCGCGAGCGCGGCACGGAACCCCTCGTCGGGCGCGGAGACTGCGGCGGGCGACGAGGGGTTCCAGGGCAGACCCAGGACGGCGTGCCCGCGAGCACCGCCCGGCAGTCCACCACGTCAGCAAGGCCGGGGAAGTCGACGAGGACGACGAGGACGACGTCGGCATGGCCCAGCGCGAGTCGGCCATCTCATCACCCAGCTCGACGACTGTACGGACCTGCTGAGGCCGGGCGTCATGTACGGGAGAATGACGCCCGACCAGGTCCAGGTCATGGCCCGCGAGGTCTGCGAGCTGCCGTGTGATTCCGGCCAGCGCCCCATGAGATCGCCGAGCTGAGGACGGGCTGTATCGGACACGCAGCTGGTGAATGGCCCCTGATCTGGGACAACCGCCTGGGACGGCGCCTGTACCGGAGCCTGTACTGCGGCGGAGCAGCAAACCCGTGGCGTCATGCCCCGGCAGTGGTCCTCCCGCGATGTGCAGGTCGCCTTCGCACATGGACCTCAGAAGTGTGCGGGGCGGTAATGACACTGTGGTCGGGGATGATGCGTGCGGCGAGGGTGACGCCTGTGGCGATCCGGCAATCGCGGCCGAGGGCAACGCCGGGGCCGAGGCTGATGCTGTTGCCGGTTTGGACCCGGTCGCCGATCAGGGCGCCGAACTGCGGCGTGCCACAGCGGTAGAGGCCGTCGGAAGTACGCAGGACGATGTCCCGTTCAGGGTTGCTCATGTGGGGGCTCCACATGCTGATGGCCGCGACTGTCAGGTTGGCTGACAGGTGGGCGTCGGTACCGACGAGGGTGCGGTTGATGCCGATGCGGTGGCCGAGTACGGCGCGTTCGCCGACGAACGAGCGGGTGACCTCACAGTTGAAGCCGACGGTGACATCGTCGCAGAGTACGGAGCCGGCGCGTACGGTGGAGAACTCCCACACGCGTACTCGGGGGCCGATGATCACGTCGTCCCCGATGATCGCGGTGGGGTGAATCTGCGCGGTGGGGTGAATGCGGTGGGAGAGCCGGGTGAGGGCCTGGCGGTGCCTGTCCTCCCAGAGCGCGAGGAAGTCGGCCAGCTCACTCTTCTCCAGGTGCTCGTAGGGGGTGCCGTCCAGCATTCCGCTGGTAGGGGCGGTGAGGTAGTCGCTGAGGCGGATGGTGGGCATCGGTGGCCTTCCGTCGGGTGGTCAATGGCAGTTCCCCGGGCGGCTAGCATCGCCGGCACCGGACCCGAGGAACGGAGTGCTCATCCGTGCGTCACCCCCGCGTAGGCGTCGCGATCTTGACAATGGGCACGCGGCCCGCCGAGCTGGCTGCCCTCCTTGAGTCGGTCGCCGGGCAGAACACGCCTGCTACGCGGGTGGTGGTCGTGGGTAACGGCTCGCCGCTGCCGCCTCTGCCGGAGTGGGTGACCCGTGTCGAACTGCCGGAGAACCTGGGGGTGGCCGGCGGCAGGAACGCTGCGCTGGCCCGGCTTCGGGAATTCGGGGATGTCGATGTCGTGGTGGACCTGGACGATGACGGCCTGCTGATCAGCCCGGAGGTGTTCACCCGGCTCGCTGAGCTGTACGCGGCGGACCAGCAGCTTGGCGTGGTCGGTTTCCGCATCGCCGACGAATACGGCCGCACCCAGCGCCGCCACGTCCCGCGTCTGCGGGCGGCGGAACCGATGCGCGGCGGGCTGGTGACGACGTTCCTCGGCGGCGGGCACGGACTCTCGATGCGGATGCTGGACCAGATCGGCGACTGGCCCGAGCCGTTCTTCTACGCGCACGAGGAGACCGACCTGGCCTGGCGGGCTCTGGACGCGGGTTGGAAGGTGCTCTACGCGCCTGAGCTGGTGCTGCAGCATCCCTGGACATCGCCGACCCGGCACGCGGTCTTCTACCGGATGGTCGCCCGCAACCGGGTCTGGCTGGCCAAGCGGCACCTTCCCGCCCTCCTCATCCCCGTCTACCTGAGCGTCTGGATGGTGATGACCATGGCCCGCACCCGATCTGGGACGGGGCTGAGGGCTTGGTTCGCCGGCTTTGCCGAGGGCCTGCGCACCCCGTGCCCTCCCCGCCGGCCGATGCGCTGGTCCACGGTGTGGCGGATGACCCGCCTGGGCCGCCCGCCGGTCATCTGATCAGGCAGTCGCGGCCCCGGACTCGGCTCGCAGCCACGCGGGGATCGCCCCGGGCCACTTGTCCAGCCAGCCCGCGTATCGGGCCACCCCTTCCTTGACGGTGATCGTCGGCCGCCATCCGAGCACCGCTTCCATGCGGTGGGTGGCCGCGTAGCCTCCGAGCGGGTCACCGGGCGGCATCGGCGTCTCCACGAAGCGTGTGCCCGGGTACTGCGCGGCGACCAGCTCGGCCACGGTGCGAATGCTGGTGGGGGTGCCGGTGCCGATGTTGATCGTCTCGTTGTGGGCCCGCGGGGCGGCAAGGGCCCGGACGGTGGCGGCGGCGATGTCGTCGACGTGGACCAGGTCCCGGATCTGGTGGCCGCCGCCGTTGAGATGCAGGGGCAGACCCAGGGCGGCGCGGGTGGCGAACCAGGCCACGACCCATGAGTGGCTGTTCTCCTTGATGACCTGTGGCTCTCCGTAGACGGAGAAGTACCGCACGATCGTGTACGAGGTGCCCACGGCACCCAGTGTGAGTGCGGTCTGCGTCTCGCCCCACGCCTTGGTGTTGGCGTAGACCGACATCGGTCGCAGCGGTGTGTGCTCGTGGAACTGCGGCGGGACCCGCCCGTAGACGGCTTCCAGCAGCTTGCGCACGGTCCGGTACTCCTCGCACGGGCGTGCCCGGTCCTTCGGGTTGCCGTTGCCGTAGACGCTGGCCGAGGAGACGAAGACGAGCCGGCGGGTCCGCTCGCAGGCGGCCACCGCGTCGAGCAGCACCTGAGTGCCGGTGATGTTGGTGTGGATCGGCGCCATGGGCTTTCGGGTACAGGCGGCGACATCAGCGAGCGCTGCGGCGTGGATCACGTGGTCGGACTCGATCACCGCCTCCCTGACCACGTCCGGGTTCTGGATGTCGCCGACGATGACATCCGGGTCGGTGGGATCGATCCCGAACAGATCGCGATATGTGACCTGGGGGTAGGCATCCAGCGTGCACAGCACGAGCGGCCGGGCTCCCGCCTGGCGCAGGAAGGCTGCGATACGGCTGCCGATCAGCCCGGCCCCGCCGGTGACCAGCACGGTCCGGCCGGCGAGCTCCTTGAACTGGGTGTCGTGCACGGAACCTCCATGTCGTGGTGAGCGGTGCGGTGTCACCGGCCCTCCCGCCGGGCCTGCTCACGCTTGGCGATGAGCTGCTCGAACTGGATCGCGTACAGCTCCACCTGGTCCGGGGTCAGGACGAGCACCGACGTGATGGTGTGACCGTCGGTGTGGTGGATCTCGATGTCCAGGGCGGCCTGACGGGCGCGGCGGTCGTAGGTCGCGTCCCGCTTCAGCGGCGTCGCGTGGGTGGCCCGTGCCCACACACCCTCGGCAGCCCGGGTCTCCTTCATCTCGCTCTCCCCTCACGGTTTCGCTGCGGCTCGCTCTGATGCGCGCCGTCGTGGTCACGAGGACACCGCACCCTGACCGGCTGCGGGAGGGGCGGCATCCCGGCACGCACACGGTTTGCACACGGCGTAAACGGCTTGCAACTTCTCGTGCTGCAACGTGGTTTGGCAGGACAATGAGTCCGGCAGGAGGTGAGTCGTGGACAACGCCCATCCGCTCTGGCGTTCTGCGGCTATGCGTGACGCGCTCGCCCGCCGCGATGCCGGCGCGATCGTCCGGTTAGCCCGCCGCGCAGCCGACGTCACGCTCGCCGAACTGGGGGAGCAGGTCGGCTATACCGCCGCCTCACTCTCCCGGATGGAACGCGGCAAGCAGCCCATGCGCGACGTGATGCTGCTCCAGAACCTGGCCGCCTGCCTCGATATCCCTCCGCACTTGCTCGGCCTCGCACCGCAGCGGCAGCGACCCGCCTCGGACCGGACCGGCGCCACTAGGGTGGGTGGGCACACCCTGTTCGGCGAAGAGGGAGACGACGCGGTGCAACGCCGAAAGCTCCTGGCAGGGCTGGCCGGAGCCACGACGAGCGCGGTCCTCGGACCGTCAGCCGCCGCCCACGCCCCTGCACGGCCGAGCCTGTCCGGCCTGGAAGACCTTCTACTCCACCGGCAGCACGTCCCGGTCCTCACCCCTGCCCCCACGCCGTCAGCCGTCACCGCAGCGGTGAATGCCTCACGAGCCGACTTCAGCGCCTGCCGCTATGACACACTCGCCCGCGCACTCCCGGCCCGCATCGCCCTCACCCAGGCCCTCGGCGCCCACGGGTACTCGGAGCAGGCGGCGACCGCTGTCGCAGAGCTCTACACCACCGCAACCCGGCTCTGCATCAAGCTCGGCGAAGACGGCTTGGCCGTCGTCACCGCCGACCGCGCCCTCACCGCGGCGCTCGGTGGCGCAGACGCCCTCACCGTCGCCGAAGCCCACCGCATGGTCTCCTCCGCCTGGCGCCGGCAGGGACACCACGCACGCGCCACCGACGTCGCCGTCACCGCCGCCCAGCAACTGACCGCCGACCGCACCAGTGACGTCACCGAACGGCTCTCCGTCCAGGGCAACCTGTACGCCACCGCCGCCTACACCGCGGCGAAGCAAGGCGACCGGCACACCGCGTACGCCCTCATCGCCGAGGCCGAAGCCACCGCTGGGCAACTCGGCCACGACGCACTGCTACGCGGCACCGTCTTCGGCCCCAGCCAAGTTCTCCTCCACCAGGTTTCGATCAGCCACCTGCTCGGCGACGCGGGCCAAGCCATCGAGCACGCACGCCGCATCGATGCCGCCGCCCTGCCCACCACCGAGCGCCAAGCCCGCTACTGGATCGACGTCGCCCGCGCCTTCGACCAATGGGGCAAACCGGACCGCTGCTACCGGGCACTACTGGCCGCCGAGCACGCGGCGCCACAAGAGGTCCGCCGCGGCTCGGTCCAGACCATGGCCGCCAACCTGATGCGCCATGACCGTACCCTCCCCGGCGTACGGGCGTTCGCTGACCGAGTCGGTGCCCTCGCCTAGCCGGTCTCCGCGACGATCGGAGCTCGTCGTCCCTCAGGAAGAGGCTCAGGCACGACGGGGGAAGATGCCCTTCCCCCAGCACGACCTGCTGCCTCTTGCCTGAGCGTCGGCTTCCGCCCCTGGATGCCAGTCGCGCGACCGGCATCCAGGGCAAGCGCACCCGCCCCCGCACGCCGCAGACGGATGGAGCGACGACTCAGCGCTTCGCCACGAAGACATGGGAGGCGACGCCCGCCTCCAGCTCCGCGGCCTCACCGCCGCTGCCCACCAGCACTCCGCCGGCCGACTCGGTCACGCTCACCACCGAGCCGGGCTGCACACCGGCGCGCCGCAGGGTGTACATCAGCTGGGCGTCCGTCTGGATCGGCTCCCCGATCCGGCGGACGACCACCGTCTTGCCCTCGGTGCCGGCGTCGAGATCGGCCAGGCTGACCATGCCGTCGTCGAGGAACGCCTCGGCCTCCGCCTTCTCGCCCAGCTCCTCCAGGCCCGGGATCGGGTTGCCGTAGGGCGACTCGGTCGGGTGCCGCAGCAGCTCGAGCACGCGCCGCTCCACCGCCTCGCTCATCACGTGCTCCCAGCGGCACGCCTCGGCGTGGACCTGCTCCCACTCCAGGCCGATCACGTCGACCAGCAGGCACTCGGCGAGCCGGTGCTTGCGCATCACCCGGGTGGCGAGGCGGCGGCCCTCCTCGGTCAGCTCCAGGTGACGGTCGCCCGCGACCCTCACGAGCCCGTCGCGCTCCATCCGCGCGACGGTCTGGCTGACCGTGGGCCCGCTCTGGTCGAGCCGCTCCGCGATGCGGGCGCGCATCGGGACCACGCCTTCTTCCTCCAGCTCGAGGATGGTGCGGAGATACATCTCCGTGGTGTCGATCAGTCCGGACATACGTGCCCCTCGAAGAAGTCGTGCCGTGGCCCTGCCTCAATTCTGACGCATGCCGCCGACAACCGGGCCGACACTGCGTGGAACCCGTATTGACAGGGGAATGGTCCAGACCGCAACGTGATCCGCGACACGACGGGAAGGGGCGCCGCGATGGGCGGGAACACACTGGCGGGTCGGTTCCTCGACGCCGCGATCGGCCTGCTGGAGCGCGTGCGCGACGAGGAGGCGGCGAACATCGCCGCCGCCGGCGCGGCCATCGCGGACACGGTCGCCGCCGGTGGCCGGATCTTCGCCTTCGGCGCGGGCCACTCCTCGCTCGCCGCCCAGGACGTGGTCTACCGGGCGGGCGGCCTGGCCGTGATGAACCTGCTCGCCGTCCCCGGCGCCGTCGGTGTCGACGTGATGCCCGCGACCCTCGGCTCCGCGCTGGAGCGCGTCGACGGCCTCGCCGCCGCGGTACTCGACTCCAGCCCCGCCCGCGCCGGCGACGTACTGATCGTCGTCTCCCTGTCCGGCCGCAACGCCCTGCCCGTCGAGATGGCCCTGAACGCGCGGGCACTGGGCCTGAAGGTGATCGGTGTGACGTCCGTGGCGTACGCGACCGGCACGAAGTCCCGACACGCCACGGGCACGTACCTCAGGGACCACTGCGACATCGTCCTCGACTCCAAGATCGCGGTCGGCGACGCCGAGCTGACCGCCGAGGGCGTCGAGGCCCCGTTCGCACCCGCCTCCACGATCGTCACCAGCGCCCTGATGCAGGCGACCGTCGCCGCGGCGGCGGGCGAACTGGCCGCTCGGGGCGTCCAGCCGCCGCTGCTGCGGTCGGGGAACGTGGACGGCGGCCACGAGTGGAACGACCGGGTCATGACCGAGTACGCGGACCGGATCTTCTACCGCCGCTGACACCGGTCGGCGCCCGGGGCCGGCACACCTCACGCCACCACCGGCCCGGAACCGGCCCGCGGGGCCGGACCGCGGAACCCCTGAGCCCCGGCCCCGGCCCCGCCGAGGGCGCTATCCGCCGCGCGCCCGCGCCAGGTCCAACGCCGTGGCCACGTGCGTCGCGACGCTCTCCGCGTACTCCACGTCGGGGCGCTCGAAGCGGGGGCGGTTCGCGGACCGGAGGAAGGTGACGACCCCGAGCGTGCGGCCGCGGCTGCGGAGCACCGTGGACAGGGCGTGCACCGCGTCGCGCGGCCATCGGCGTTCCACGGCCCAGCTCTCCGTGCGGCCCGGTCCCCCGCCGGTACTGGTGCGGACGGAGCCGACCCGGTCCATCGCCTGGAGTGCCGGGTGCCCGTGCGGATACCGGAGCGGGATGCCCCCTCCCGTGATCCGGGCGACCGGCCCCGGGGCGCCCGACGGCGTCGCCGCCGCCCGCACCAGCCGTTCGCCGTCCTCCGACAGCACGTCGAGGAGGGCGTGGTCGGCGAAGCCGGCGAGGGCGAAGTCCAGCCGGGTCGTCGCCGCCTCCATCGGGTCCTCGCACTCGGCCGCCGCCCGGGCGGCACGGTGCAGCTGGCTGAACCGGAACCGCAGCCGGTCCGCCTCCTGCTCCGCGAGCCTGGCCTCCGTGACGTCCTGGAACAGCCAGCCGACGCCCAGCGGAACCGGCTCCTCGGCCAGCGGCGAGGCGAGTCTGAGGAATCCGCTGCGCCAGCACCTGCGCCGCTCGCCCTCCTCGCCGCGCACCGTCAGCCAGAGTTCCACGAGCGCGCCCGGCGCGCCGTCGGCGAGGACGTGGTGCAGCGCGCCCTCCACCTCCTCGACGCCCTGCACGATCAGCTCCCCGAGCGGGCGTCCCAGCGGCGTCGTACGCCCCCCGGAGCCCAGCATCCGGGCCGCGTGCCGGTTCACGACCGCGGGCCGCAGGTCCACGTCCACCAGCACGACCCCCCAGGCCGCGTCCTCGAAGAGCGCCTCGCTCAGGGCGATCGAACGCTCCAGGTCGATCTGGGCGTGCACCTCGCTGAAGGCGCAGTACACCCCGGCGGGCCTGCCGTCGGCACCGCGCACCCCGGCGGACTGCGTCCGTACCAGCACCCGCCCGCCGTCCTTGCGCAGCAGCGCGAACTCGTGCACCTGCCGGCCCGGCGCGGTCATCGCGGCCATCAGCCGGCCCCGTACCTCGTCCGCGTCCGCTGCCCGAGCCGCCCATCCGGCGAAACCGCGCCGTCCGACGGCCTCCTCCGGCGACCAGCCGAGGATCCGTTCGGCCTCGCGGTTCCAGTGCGTGATCACCCCGTCGGCGTCGAACGCGCAGAGCGCGGCGTCCATGCCGTCCAGCAGCGCCGCGAGCAGATCGGAACCGGGGCCGTCCCGTTCCGGCTCGTCCGGTCCCAGCGCGCTGGTGGCCTCGCTTCTGGAAGCACTCATCCTGGCACCCCCTGCAGGACGTGTCCTCGGCCGGTGCCGCCCTCCGCAAAGCGGCACCCCCGATCATTCAACTGGAACGTGACTCAGAACACATCGATTTCCCGGAAATCGTCGCCCTGGCGAAAAGAGGTTGAGCCGCGCTCGCCGGGTTCCTAGTGTGGGTTTCCTCGAGAAGGGAGGTGATTCGGAACATGAAGGCATTCCGGACGCGAGAGGTGGCTGCGGGCTAGGTCCCGTCGTCGCACCTTCGTGCACCTCGGCAGGGCCTCTGCCGAAATCCAAGCAGTCACCGACCCGCGGGCTCGCCGGTACGTCCGGCCGGCTTCCTCCTCGGAGGGACCCGAGCCCGCGGGTTTCCGCGCTCCCGGGGGCGGCGCCCGTATGTCCGGGCCCCGAGGTCCGCGCGCCGGGGTCCGCGCGCCGACGTCCGCGCCTTGAGGTCCGCGCGCCGAGGTCCGCGCCCTGCGTAAGCGGACTCGGCGTAAGCGGCCGCGGCGCAGGCGCCCCGGTGCCAGCGGACCCGGCGCAGGCGCCCCGGCTCACGGCGCCAGCCGCTCCACTCGCCAGCCGCCGGGCTCCCCGGGGACCCTCACATACCGGAGCCGGTCGTGCAGCCGGTTCTCGTGGCCCTGCCAGAACTCGACCGTCTCGGGCGTCACCCGGTAGCCGCCCCACTCCGGCGGCACCGGCACCTGCTCACCGGCCGGGTAGCGGCCGGCGAGCTCCTCGTACCGCCGCAGCAGCTCCCCGCGGGACGCCAGCACCGACGACTGCGGGCTCGCCCAGGCGCCGAGCTGGGAACCGTGCGGCCGGGTGCGGAAGTACGCGGCCGTCTCGTCCCGGCCGACCCGTGCCGCGGTGCCGGTGACGACGACCTGGCGGGTCAGCGGGTGCCAGGGGAAGAGCAGCGAGACATGGGGGTTGGCGTCGAGTTCCCGGCCCTTGCGCGAGGCGTAGTTGGTGTAGAAGACGAAGCCGCGGTCGTCGAAGTGCTTCAGCAGCACGGTCCGGGAGGACGGCCGGCCGTCGGGTGTGGCCGTGGAGACGATCATGGCGTTGGGCTCGTGGAGCCGCCCGGCCGCGGCGTCCTTGAACCAGTGGACGAACTGCTCCATCGGCTCGGCGGGCAGTTCCGCCTCGTCGAGCGGGGTCGATCGGTAGTGCTCGCGCATGGCTGCGGGGTCGAGGGCGTCGGTCACGGGATCATCCTGCCGCACGGGCCGCCGGGGGCTTCCCGCCCTTCCGGACCACGCGTCGCGGCGGTCCCGGGCGGCGAGGCCGCGGCCGCCGCTCACCTGTCGCGCCCCACCCGTCACCCGTCGCGCGGGCCCGGCTCACCGGTCGCGCGTCACCCGTTCGGAGCCTGGCCCATTCTTCCCGGCACGGGGTGCCGCCAATCCTCCGGAGCGGATCGGCGCACTGTGCCGGATGTCACGCTTCCCCGCATCGGTGGGAACGGCCAAAATCGTGCGCTGGGCCGCTGTGGCCTCCCCACGAAGCGGAGCGGGTGACCACGCTCCGCACGGGGCATCACCGTGGTGGTCACCCCACCCGGGCCGAAGCCTGTCCCGCCACCCATCCTGAGGAGCCGCCTGATGTCCGACTTCGTACCCGGACTCGAGGGAGTCGTCGCGTTCGAGACGGAGATCGCCGAACCCGACAAGGAAGGCGGCGCGCTCCGCTACCGCGGTGTCGACATCGAGGACCTCGTCGGCCACGTCTCCTTCGGGAACGTGTGGGGGCTGCTGGTGGACGGGGCGTTCAACCCCGGCCTGCCGCCCGCCGAGCCGTTCCCGATCCCGGTCCACTCCGGCGACATCAGGGTCGACGTCCAGTCCGCGCTCGCCATGCTCGCCCCCGTCTGGGGTATGAAGCCGCTCCTCGACATCGACGAGGCGCAGGCACGGGACGACCTGGCCCGGGCCGCCGTGATGGCGCTCTCGTACGTGGCACAGAGTGCCCGCGGGCAGGGCCTGCCGATGGTCCCGCAGCGGGAGATCGACAAGGCCGAGTCGGTCGTCGAGCGCTTCATGATCCGCTGGCGCGGTGAGCCGGACCCCAGGCATGTGAAGGCCGTCGACGCCTACTGGACGTCGGCGGCGGAGCACGGCATGAACGCCTCGACGTTCACCGCCCGGGTCATCGCCTCGACGGGTGCCGACGTGGCGGCCGCGCTCTCCGGCGCCGTCGGCGCCATGTCCGGCCCGCTGCACGGCGGTGCGCCGTCCCGGGTGCTCGGCATGATCGAGGAGATCGAGCGCACCGGCGACGCGGTGTCGTACGTCAAGA
Source organism: Streptomyces tirandamycinicus (assembly GCF_003097515.1). Taxonomy (NCBI): domain Bacteria; kingdom Bacillati; phylum Actinomycetota; class Actinomycetes; order Kitasatosporales; family Streptomycetaceae; genus Streptomyces; species Streptomyces tirandamycinicus. Next base: position 3,046,519 of record NZ_CP029188.1, read on the forward strand.
GGGCCCTGGACAAGGGCGAGCGGCTGATGGGCTTCGGTCACCGCGTGTACCGGGCGGAGGACCCGCGCGCCCGCGTCCTTCGGCGGACGGCCAAGGAGCTGGGCGCGCCCCGCTACGAGATCGCGGAGGCGCTGGAAAGGGCCGCGCTGGAGGAGCTGCACAACCGCCGTCCGGACCGGGTCCTGGCGACGAACGTGGAGTTCTGGGCGGCGATCATGCTGGACTTCGCCGAGGTCCCGGCGCACATGTTCACGTCGATGTTCACCTGTGCCCGCACGGCGGGCTGGTCGGCGCACATCCTGGAGCAGAAGCGCACCGGGCGGCTGGTCCGCCCGTCCGCCCGCTACATCGGGCCGGGTCCGCGCGACCCGCGCTCGATCGAGGGCTACGCAGACATCGCGGCCATCGCCGCCGCCGCTGACACCGCCGACACCGCCGACACCGCCGGGCGGTAGTGCCCGCGGTCAGGCCGCCGCTCGCTCCACGAGATCCGGGTGGTGCCGGGCGGCGACCAGCGGGTGCGCCCGCAGCTTGCCCTTCAGCTCGTTGCGCCCGTACTCCGCGAACAGCGGGTTGGCCGGGTCGGTGGTGACCCCGGGGGCGTCCGCCGCGTGGGGGAAGGGCAGCGGGGCGACCCGGGCGTCGAGCCGCGGGTTGAAGAAGAACGGCACGGAGAAGCGCTCGGTGGCACCGGGCGGGCTGACCACGCGGTGGTTGGTGGCGACGAGGTAGCCGTTGGTGGCGACCTCCAGCAGCTCGCCGAGGTTGACGACGAACGCCCCGGGCAGCGGCGGTACGTCGTGGAAGAGCCCGTCCTCCCGCTGCACCTGGAGGCCACCGATCCGGTCCTGGTGGAGCAGGGTGAGGAAGCCGTAGTCCTTGTGGGCGCCGACGCCCTGGCCGGCGCCGTCGCCGGCGCTGCCCGGGTAGCGGACCAGCTTCAGGTGCAGATGGGCCCGGTCGCCGAAGACGTCGTCGTAGAAGTCCGGCGGGGCGCCGATGGCCGCGAGCAGCTCGTGGAGCAGCCGGTGCGCGACCGCGCTGAGCCGGTCGATCCAGCCGAGCGCGGCGGTGCGCAGCTCGGGCAGTGCGGCGGGCCACTGGTTGGGGCCTTCCAGCCACCAGTAGGCGGGCTCACCCGGCGCGGGTATGTGCGCGGCGCGTTCGGCGCCGATGTCGAGCTGGTCGCGCCAGTCGCGGCTGCCGCGGGTGCGCTCGTCGCCGACGCGGGTGTAGCCGCGGAAGTGCGGCGAGTTGACGTTGTCGATGGCGTGCCGCTCGGCCTCGGGCAGGGCGAAGAACGCGCGCATCGCGCGCATCAGGGCGTCGGTCTCGGCCGCGGTGACGCCGTGGCCGACGAGCTGGAAGAAGCCCACGTCGTGGGCGGCGCTGTGCAGGCGGGCGTGCAGATCGGCGCGGGCCTCGGGGCCGCGGCCGGCCGCCGAGAGGTCGATGACCGGGAGCTGGGAGAGGTCGCGCGAGGCAGGCGAGGCATGCTGCGGGAGGTGCTGCGAAGGAGACATGGGTGCGTCCGCTTTCGGTGTCCCGGCCGGCGGTCGGGGTGGTGACCGGGGGTGGGTGCCGCCGGCGTCCGCCGGGGTGGGGCGGGGCCGGTGGGCCGGGTGGGCCGGGTGGGGTGGAATCAGGGCGTGGGTCGGAGGTGGGCCCGACAGCCCATGCTCGTGACGCGGAGGAAGTCCACGTGGCGGCGGCGAACGAGCGGAAGCATGGGGCAAGGGTACGACGCGGGACCGCCGAGCTGTCGTGACCCGGGTCACAGGGCCCGCGGGCAGGTTCGCCCGCCGGGCGGGGCCGGGCCACGGACCGGGTCACCGGGCCGAGCCACGGGCGGGCCACGGGCGGGCCACGGTCCGGCACCGGCCGGGCACCGGCGCACCGGATGACCGCCGCCGGGCGGGCGCGACGGCTCCGCCCGGACCAGGCCGCACGCGGCGGGCCGTACCCCGGTCTGAACGGGGCCGGGCACCGGCGGCGGTGGGCCCCGCAGCCCGGTGGCGCGGGGCCGGGCACCGGCCGCGTGAAGACTTCGGCGCCCCGGTCGGTCCGCCGGTCAGATGCCCATGAGCCGGATCCGGTCTCCGCAGAGTCTGGCCATGTCGTCGAGATCGGACGTCATCATCACCACGGGGCCCGGCTGGCGCAGCGCCATCTCGGCGACGGTCGCGTCGATGGCGTACTTGTGACCGTGCAGTCCGGCGTCCTTGAGCAGCCGGGCGGCGGCCTTCGCGGACTCCTCGGTGACGGGCTCCACCTTGACGCGGGAGAGAAGCCAGTTCAGGCGGGGAATGCTGGTTCCGGCGCGGGTGGCCTCGATGATGGTGTTCGCGCAGAGAGCCAGGGTGGCTTCCTGTTCGTAGAAGATCTGGATGCGCCTTTCAACCGTGCGATCCTGCTGGATCCAGGCCGACAGACCCTCCGAGTCCAGGACGAGAGTGTTGGCGACGAGACTCAAGCGGCCCTCGCACTCGGGTCAGGAGCGAGCACTGCGGCGATCTCCGCACGGGCCTCGGCGAGCTCTTCCTCGGTGAAGGCACCGTGTTCATCCTGATACCGCCTGAGCTCCTCACCGAGGAGCTCATGTCTGATCTTGCGCGCCACCGCCTCGGCCACGTACGCGGACACGTTGTCCGTCAGCTTCTTCAGCGCTTCCACGTCGGCGGTGGGGAGGGTCACCGTGATGCGAGTCGTCTCGGCCATGGGCCCACGATACCCCACATCTGCATACCATCAGTATGCAGATACGTTTCCCCCCAGCGTCTCCTCCAGCAGCCGCGCCCACTGCCCCACGACCCGCCTCCGCCGTGCCGCGTCGTCGGTCAGCAGGTTCGCGAGCCCCAGGCCGCGGGCCATGTCGAGCAGCCCCTGGACGGTCTCGCGCACGCCCGGCACCGTCTCGTCCGCGCCGAGCAGCTCCACCGCGATGCGGTGGGTCTCCCGGCCGACCCGCGCCTCCAGTTCGGTGACCGGGCCGCGCAGCTGCTCCTCGTTGGAGGCCGCGACCCAGAGATGGAGTGCGGCCCGGAACAGCGGGCCGGTGTAGAGGTCGACCAGGGCCGCCACGACGGCCGCCCGGCTCTGGCCGGGGAGGGACCGCAGGGCCGAGGAGCGCTCCTCGGCCACGTACTCCACGGCCGCCGTGAACAGGTCCTCCCTGGTCGGGAAGTGGTGCTGTGCCGCGCCCCGCGAGACCCCGGCCCGCTCGGCCACCACCGAGACGGTGGAGCCCGCCCAGCCGCGTTCGGCGAGGCAGGCCACCGCGGCCTCCAGGAGCCGCTGCCGGGTCGCCCGGCTGCGGTCCTGCTTGGGCTCCTTGGCGGAGCCGGCGGGGGAGGTCACAACACCCATGCGGGGTCCCGTCGTTCGAGGAAGGCCGTCATTCCCTCGCGCGCCTCCGCCGAGGCGAAGAGCGAAGCCGAGCGCTGGACGAGGTCCTCGGCGTCACGGTCGAAGGTCTCCCGCACCCTAGCCGTGAGCAGCTGCTTCGTCGCGTCCAGGGCCTGCGGTGAGGCTCTGCGGAAGCCGTCGAGCACCGGCGCGAGGGCCTCGTCGACGTCCTCGGCGACCGCCGTCAGCAGTCCCATCCGGGCCGCCTCCGCGGCACCGAAACGCTCGCCGCTCAGGTAGTAGCGGGCGGCCGCCCGGGGCTCCAGACGCGGCAGCAGCGGCAGGGAGATCACGGCGGGCGCCACCCCGATCCGCACCTCGGTGAACGCGAAGTCGGACCCGGCGGACGCCGCGGCGACGTCGCAGGCGCCGACGAGGCCGAGGCCGCCCGCCCGCACCCGGCCGGTCACCCGCGCCACCACGGGCTTGGGCAGTTCGACGATCCGCCGCAGCAGCGCGACGAAGGTGTACGGGTTTGGGGGCTCCTTCAGATCGGCTCCGGCGCTGAAGGTGCCGCCGGTGTGGGTCAGCACGACGGCCCGTACGGCGGGGTCCTTACCGCACTCGGCCACGGCGTCGGCCAGCTCCCCGACGAGCCGCGCCGACAGGGCGTTGCGGTTCGCCGGCGAGTCCAGCGTCAGCGTGGTGATGCCGCGTGCGGTCGCCGCCTTGACGGTCTCGTTGCCGGTGGATGTCACGTGGTCTCCTTCGCAGGGTCCGCCCGGTACTCCCCGTTGTGCCGGTTACGCCGGGTCTCCCGGTCGCGCAGTTCACGGCGGAGGATCTTCCCCGAGGCGGCCCGGGGCACTCCGTCGACGAACTCGACCCGCCGGATCTTCTTGTACGGGGCCACCCGCCCGGCGACATGGGCCAGGACGGCGTCGGCGGTCAGATCGGGCGCGGCGGCCTGCCGTACGACGTACGCCTTGGGTATCTCGTTCCCGTCGTCGTCGTACACGCCGATCACGGCCGCGTCCGCGATGCCCTCGTGGGTGAGCAGCAGGGCCTCCAGCTCCGCGGGGGCGACCTGGAAGCCCTTGTACTTGATGAGTTCCTTGACCCGGTCGACGACGAACAGCCAGCCGTCGTCGTCGACGCGGCCGATGTCGCCGGTGTGCACCCACCCCTCGTCGTCGATCATGGCGGCGGTGGCGTCGGGCCGGTTCAGATAGCCCTTCATCACCTGCGGACCGCGAATGGCGATCTCGCCCTCCTCGCCGGGCGCGGCGTCCCGGCCGGGGTCGTCGAGCGCCAGAATCCGCATCTCGGTGCAGGGCAGCAGCTTGCCCACGGCGCCGGGCGGCGGGTTCTCGGCGTCCAGCGGCACGACATGGGTGCCGGGCGACAACTCGGTCATGCCGTACGCCTGGAGCACCGGCGGCAGCCCCAGCCGCTCCGAACAGGCCCTGGCGAGCCCGGCGTCGAGCGGCGCCGCCGCGCTGACGACGTACTCCAGCGACGACAGGTCGTAGCGTGCCACCGCCGGGTGCTTGGCCAGCGCCAGCACGATCGGCGGGGCCACGTACAGGGCGTTGATCCGGTGCTTCTCGATCGCCGCGAGGAACTGGTCGAGGTCGAACCGGGGCAGCACGACGACGGTGGCCCCGTTGCGCAGCGGGGCGTTCATCAGCGCGGTGAGGCCGTAGATGTGGAAGAACGGCAGCACGGCGAGGATGCGGTCGCCGGGCTTCATGGGGATGACGGGGTCCAGCTGCGCCAGGTTGGTCGCGATGGACCGGTGGGTGAGCATGACCCCCTTGGGCACGCCGGTCGTGCCGGAGGAGTACGGCAGGGCCGCGACGTCCTCGGCGGGGTCGATCGCCACATCGGGTTCGGGGGCGGTGCAGCCGAGCATGCCGAGGATCGACCGGTGGCCCTCGGCCTCGTCGCAGACGAAGATCTCCTCTATCCCGCCGACCAGTTCGGCGGCCCGCCGGGCCGCTTCGAGCAGCGGGGAGACGGTGACGATCCAGCGTGCGGAGGAGTCGCCCAGCTGCTTGGCGAACTCCTCCGCCGTGGACAGCGGATGGACGGTGGTGACGGACGCCCCGGCGCGGGTGGCGGCGTAGAAGACCACCGGGTAGGCGACCGTGTTGGGGCTGTGCAGGGCGAGCACGTCGCCCTTGCGGACGCCCGCGTCGGCGAGCGCCGCGGCGAGCCTGCGGTGGTACGTGTCGAGCTGGGCGTACGTGAGCGTCGTGCCGCCGGTCCCGTCGACCAGGGCGACGGTGTCGCCGTACCCGGCCGCCCGGCCCAGGACGGCCTCGTGGATGGGGACGGAGAGGGACGGGACGTCCGCGTACTCGCTGTGCATCACCATGGCAGCCCCTTCGCGGTCGGATGGTGGCCGGGCGGTGGCCGGGTGGCGGCCGGGCCGTGGCCGGGTCGCCGGGCCGTGGCCAGGTCGCCGGGCCGTGGCCAGGTCGCCGGGCCGTGGCCAGGTCGCCGGGCCGTGGCCAGGTCGCCAGGTCCTGGTCGCCAGAATCCCCCCGTCAGTACGACTTGGGGAGACCCAGGGACTGATGGGACACGAAATTCAGCACCATCTCGCGGCTGACCGGGGCGATCCGGGCGACCCGGGCAGCGGTGACCAGGGACGCGAGGCCGTACTCCCGGGTGAGGCCGTTGCCGCCGAGTGTGTGGACGGCCTGGTCGACGGCCCTGACGCAGGCCTCACCGGCCGCGTACTTGGCCATGTTGGCGGCCTCGCCCGCGCCCAGGTCGTCACCGGCGTCGTAGAGCGCCGCGGCCTTCTGCATCATCAGCCGGGCGAGCTCCAGCTCGATGTGCGCCTGGGCGAGCGGGTGGGCGATGGCCTGGTGGGCGCCGATGGGCGCGTTCCAGACCTGCCGCTCCTTGGCGTACTCCACGGCGCGGGCCACCGCGTAGCGGCCCATGCCGATCGCGAACGCGGCCGTCATCACGCGCTCCGGGTTGAGCCCGGCGAACAGCTGGAGCAGACCGGCGTCCTCCTCGCCCACCAGCGCGTCCCGCGGCAGTTCCACGTCGTCGAGGACCAGCTCGAACTGCTTCTCCTGGGCGAAGAGTTCCATGTCGATCGGGGAACGGCCGAAGCCGGGCGCGTCCCGCGGGACGATGAACAGGCACGGCTTCAGCTTCCCGGTCCGGGCGTCCTCGGTACGGCCCACGATCAGGGTCGCGTCGGCGATGTCGACGCCGGAGATGAACACCTTGCGGCCGGAGAGGACCCAGCCGTCGTCCGTGCGCCGGGCGGTGGTGGTGATCCGGTGCGAGTTGGAGCCGGCGTCCGGCTCGGTGATGCCGAACGCCATGGTGCGGGTGCCGTCGGCGAGGCCCGGGAGCCACGCCCGGCGCTGCTCCTCGGTGCCGAAGCGGGCGATCACGGTGCCGCAGATCGCGGGCGAGACCACCATCATCAGCAGGGGGCAGCCGGCGGCGCCGAGTTCCTCCAGCACGATGGACAGCTCGGCCAGGCCGCCGCCTCCGCCGCCGTACTCCTCGGGGAGGTTGACCCCGAGGTAGCCGAGCTTGGCGGCCTCGGCCCACAGCGCCTCGCGGTCGTGGTCGCGGCCGTGCCGCTTCCCGAGGGCGGCGACCGCGGCACGCAGCGCGGCACACTCCTCGCTCTCGACGACCGTGCGCGTACTCACGCTCGTGTTCGTACGTGTGCTCGTGCTCGTGCCTGTGCTCGTGCTCGTGCCTGTGCTCGTGCTCTTGCGGGTGCTCATGACGGGTGCTCCTCCTGTGCAGCGGCTTGAACGACGGCGAGAAGGGCACCGACCTCGACCTGGCGGCCGGGGGCGGCGTGGAGCGCGGTGAGGGTGCCGGAGGCCGGAGCGGTGATGCGGTGCTCCATCTTCATCGCCTCCAGCCAGACGAGCGGCTGGCCGGCGGTGACCGCGGCGCCGGGGGCGATGCCCTCGGCGACCCGGACGACCGTGCCGGGCATGGGGGCGAGCAGGGAACCGGGCTCGCGCTGGGCGGTGGGGTCGGGGAAGCGGGGCAGCCGGGTGAGGGTGTGGGCCGAGGTGGGGGTGTCGACGTGGACCCGGTCGTCCCCGTACACGGCGATCCGGAACTCCTTCTCCACGCCGTCGGTTTCGATCCGCACGGCGTCCGGGGCGGCACGGCGGACCCGCACTCCGGGGAAGTCCTCGGCCCGCACGCCGTCGCGGGTGAAGCGGTAGCGGACCTCGTGCTCGGTGTCCCGGCCCCGGTAGCGCTTGACCTGCGGCTGCGAGGAGAGGTTGCGCCAGCCGCCGAGGCGGGCGGTGGTGCCGGCCGCATCGCCGCCGGCCCGCCGGGCGGCGGCGTCCGCCAGGGCCGCGGCGAGCGCGGCGAGTTCCTCGCCGTCCGCCGCCCCGGTCAGTGCGGGCAGATGCCGGTCGTAGAACCCGGTGTCCATCCGGACCTCGGCGAACTCGGGGTGCCGCAGGGACCGTACGAGCAGTTCCCGGTTGGTCACCGGACCGTGGATCCGGGCCCGCGCCAGGTCGCCGGCGAGCCGCCGCACGGCCTCCCGCCGGGTGGGCGCCCAGACGACGACCTTGGCAATCATCGCGTCGTAGTGCACCCCGATCCGGTCGCCGTCGCCGTAGCCGGCGTCGACCCGCGTCCACGCCCGCGCGGACGGGGTGCCGGAGGCCCCGTCACCCGGCACCGGGCCCGGACCGGACGGGCTACCGGCGGTTCCGCCGCCCGGCGTACAGCCCGGACCGCACGGGCTACCCGAGGCCCCGTCACCCCGCGTCGAGCCCGGACCGGACGGGCTACCGGAGGCCCCGTCACCCCGCGTCGGGCCCGGGCCGCCGCCCGCCGGGAAGGACAGTGCGTGGAGCGTGCCCGTCTGCGGGGACCAGGAGCGCGACGGGTCCTCGGCGTACAGCCGGGCCTCCACGGCGTGACCGCGCTGCGCGGGCGGAGCGGGCGGCAGGGCGGCACCCTCGGCGACCCGGATCTGCAGGGCCACCAGGTCGACACCGAACACCGCCTCGGTGACGGGGTGCTCCACCTGGAGCCGGGTGTTCATCTCCAGGAAGTGCGCCCGGGCGCCGACCACGAGGAACTCCACCGTGCCCGCGCCCCGATAGCCGGTCGCCCGGGCGGCCCGGACCGCCATCTCCTCCAGGCGGGCGGTCAGTTCCTCGCCCAGCCCCGGGGCGGGCGCCTCCTCGACGACCTTCTGGTGGCGGCGCTGCAGCGAGCAGTCCCGGGTGCCGAGGGCCCACACCGTGCCGTGGGCGTCCGCGAGGATCTGCACCTCCACATGGCGGCCGCCCTCGACGTACGGCTCGACGAAGACCTCGCCGTCCCCGAAGGCGCTCAGGGCCTCGGCCCGGGCGGCGGCCAGCTCGTCCTTCAGCGCGTCCAGTTCGCGGACGACGCGCATCCCGCGACCGCCGCCGCCCGCCGCCGCCTTCACCAGCAGGGGCAGATCGCCCTCGGTGACCGTGCCCGCGTCGAGCGGCGCGATCCCCATCAGCTCCTTGGCCCGGGTCTTGGACGCCATCGCCTCGATGGCGTCCGGGGGCGGCCCGATCCAGGTCAGGCCCGCGTCGACGACCTCGCGGGCGAAGTCGGCGTTCTCGGACAGGAATCCGTAGCCGGGGTGGACGGCGTCCGCGCCGGCCGCGAGCGCCGCCTTCACGATCAGGTCGCCGCGCAGATAGGTGGCGGCGGGCGCGGCCCCCGGCAGCCGCACCGCGGCGTCGGCCTCCCGGGTGTGCAGGGCGCCCTCGTCCGGGTCGGCGTAGACGGCGACCGTCGCGATGCCGAGCTCCCGGCAGGTGCGGAACACCCGGCAGGCGATCTCACCGCGGTTGGCGACGAGCAGGGTTTCGATCATCGGGGCCTCACATCCTGAAGACGCCGAAGCCGCCGCGCGCGCCTTCGACCGGGGCCGTGTGGATGGCGGACAGGCACAGGCCGAGGACCGTGCGGGTGTCGCGCGGGTCGATGACGCCGTCGTCGTACAGCCGCCCGGACAGGAACATCGGCAGCGACTCGGTCTCGATCTGCTGCTCGACCATCGCGCGCAGTCCCGCGTCGGCCTCCTCGTCGTACGGCCGCCCCTTCGCGGCGGCCGAGGCGCGGGCGACGATCGACAGCACCCCGGCGAGCTGCTGCGGGCCCATCACCGCGGACTTGGCACTGGGCCAGGCGAACAGGAAGCGCGGGTCGTACGCCCGGCCGCACATGCCGTAGTGCCCGGCACCGTACGAGGCGCCCATCAGCACCGACAGATGCGGGACCTTCGAGTTGGCGACCGCGTTGATCATCATGGCGCCGTGCTTGATGATGCCGCCCTGCTCGTACTCCCGGCCGACCATGTAGCCGGTGGTGTTGTGCAGGAAGAGCAGCGGGATGTCGCGCTGGTTGGCAAGCTGGATGAACTGGGCGGCCTTCTGCGACTCGGCGCTGAACAGCACGCCCTGCGCGTTGGCGAGGATGCCCAGCGGGTGCCCGTGGAGCCGCGCCCAGCCGGTGACCAGGCTCGGCCCGTACAGCGGCTTGAACTCGTCGAAGTCGGAGCCGTCGACGATCCGGGCGATGACCTCGCGGGGGTCGAACGGGGTCTTCAGGTCCTCGGGGACGATGCCGAGCAGCTCCTCCTCGTCGTACCGGGGAGGTTCGGCCGCGGCGGCATGGGCGGGGTGCGCCTTGCGGTGGTTGAGACGCGCCACGATCCGGCGGGCGTGCCGGAGGGCGTCGTACTCGTCCAGGGCGTAGTGGTCGGCCAGTCCGGACGTACGGGCGTGCATCTCGGCGCCGCCGAGGGACTCGTCGTCGCTCTCCTCGCCGGTGGCCATCTTCACCAGCGGCGGCCCGCCGAGGAAGACCTTCGACCGCTCCTTGATCATGACGGTGTGGTCGGACATGCCGGGGACGTACGCCCCGCCGGCGGTGGAGTTGCCGAAGACGACCGCGATCGTGGGGATCCCGGCGGCGGACAGCCGGGTGAGGTCGCGGAAGAGCGCCCCGCCCGGAATGAAGATCTCCTTCTGGGAGGGGAGGTCCGCGCCGCCGGACTCGACGAGGCTGATCAGCGGCAGCCGGTTGGCGAACGCGATCTCGTTGGCGCGGAGGATCTTCTTCAGCGTCCAGGGGTTGCTCGCTCCGCCGCGCACGGTGGGGTCGTTGGCGGTGACCAGGCACTCGACGCCCTCGACCGTGCCGATCCCGGTGACCACGGAGGCGCCGACGGGGTGGTCGCTGCCCCAGGCGGCGAGCGGTGACAGTTCCAGGAACGGGGTGTCGGGATCGAGGAGCAGCTCGATCCGCTCCCGGGCCAGGAGTTTGCCCCGTCCGCGGTGGCGTGCGGTGTACTTCTCGCCGCCGCCGGCGAGCGCCTTGGCGTGCTCGGCCTCGAGCGCGTCGAGCCGGGCGAGCATGGCCTCCCGGTGGGCGGCGTGGTCGGCGGACGCACTGTCGAGCGCGCTGGCGAGGACGGTCACGGGGTCACCTCCGGTGCGGGGTGCGGAGTGCGGTGCAGGGGGTTGCGCAGTGCGGGGTGCGGAGTGCGGTGCAGGGGGTTACGGAGTGCCGTATGCAGTCGGGGCCACGTCACAGCAGGCTCTCCGGGATGTCCGTGTGCCGGGCCCGCAGCCACTCCCCCAGGCCCTTCGCCTGCGGATCGAAGCGGGTCCGGGCGGCGACGCCCTCGCCGAGCAGGCCCACGACGGTGAAGTTCAGCGCCCGCAGGTTCGGCAGTACATGGCGTACGACGGTCAGCTCCGCCGTCTCCGGCAGGAGTTCACGCAGGCGCTCCACGGTCAGCTCGTGCGCCAGCCAGCGCCACTCCCGGTCACCGCGGACCCACACCCCGATGTTCGCGTCGCCGCCCTTGTCACCGCTCCGGGCGCCGGCGACCAGGCCGAGGGGCGCGCGGCGGGTCCTTCCGCCGGCCGGCAGCGGCTCGGGCAGCGGCGGTTCCGGCACGGGCTCCAGGGCGCGGGAGCGCGGGGCGGCCGGGACCGGCAGCCGGCGGCCGTCGTCGAGCACGGCGGTGTGCGCGACGGACCTCGCGTCCACGTACGCGGCCTCGAACACCCCGTACGGCGCGCCCTTCCCCGGCGGGGCGGTCACATGGAAGCCGGGGTAGCCGCCGAGGGCGGTCTCGACGGCCGCGCCGCTGACGACCCGGCCGACGGCCTCCGCGTCGTGGTCGCGCACGACCAGCCGCAGCAGCGCGCTCGCGGTCTCCTCGGTGGCGGCGTCCGGCCGGTCGGTGCGGGCCAGTTCCCAGCGGACCTCCGCGGGGCGGGACCCGGCGCGGGCGAACGCGTCCTCGATCTGCTCGCGCGCGAGCCTCGCCTTGGCCTCGATGTCGAGCCCGGTCAGCACGAACACGACCTCGTTGCGCCAGCCGCCGAGGCGGTTGAGGCCGGTCTTGAGGTCCGGGGGCGGCGCCTCGCCGCGCACGCCCGTGATCCGGACCCGGTCCGGGCCGTCCTGGGTGAGCCGTACGGAGTCGAGGCGGGCGGTGACGTCGGGTCCCGCGTAGCGCGCCCCGCCCGTCTCGTACAGCAGCTGGGCGGTGACCGTCCCGGTGTCCACGAAGCCGCCGGTGCCGGGGTGCTTGGTGATGACACTGCTGCCGTCGGCGCGGAGTTCGGCGAGAGGGAACCCGGGGCGGCGCAGGTCCCGGCCCGCGTAGCGCCCGTCGGCGAAGAAGCTGTAGTTGCCGCCCGTCGCCTGGGTGCCGCACTCCAGGACATGGCCGGCGACGACGGCTCCGGCGAGGGCGTCGTGGTCCTCGGGCCCCCAGCCGAAGTGCCACTGGGCGGGCCCGGTGACGAGCGCGGCGTCGGTGACCCGGCCGGTGACGACGACGTCGGCGCCGTCCGCGAGGCAGGCGGCGATCCCGCCGCCGCCGAGGTAGGCGTTGGCGGCCAGCGCGCCGGGGAAGCGGTCGGTGAGGTCGTCGCCCTCGACATGGGCGACGCGCACGGGGACCCCGACCCGGGCGGCGAGTTCGCGCACGGCGTCGGCGAGGCCGGACGGGTTGAGCCCGCCGGCGTTGGCGACGATCCGCACCCCGCGCTCGTGCGCCAGGCCCAGGCCCTCCTCCAGTTGGCGCAGAAAGGTCCTGGCGTAGCCCAGGCGCGGGTCCTTCATCCGGTCCCGGCCGAGGATGAGCATGGTCAGTTCGGCCAGGTAGTCCCCGGTGAGGACGTCCAGTTCGCCGCCGGTGAGCATCTCGCGCACGGCGTCGAAGCGGTCGCCGTAGAAGCCGGAGGCGTTCCCGATCCGCAGCGGCGCGGGTTCCGCGGCGGGCATCGGTCAGGCCCCCTTGGGGGCGCGGCCGGTGCCCGCGGGGCCGGCGAAGGCCTGGGCGATGTCCAGCCAGCGGTCGGCGTCGGCGCCCTCCGCGCGGACCGCGAGATCGTCCCGGTGCGCGCGCTGGGTCACCAGCAGGCAGAAGTCCAGCGCGGGGCCGGTCACGCTCCCGCCACCCTCGGTACGGGGCTCACCGGCGGGGCTCTCGGGCCCCCAGGTCCACAGCTCCCCGCCGGGCCCGGTCAGCTCCACCCGGAACTCCTCCTTCGGCGCCTCGAGCCCGCGCACGAGGTAGGCGTAGTCACGGGCCCGTACGCCGATGTGCGCGACGTGCCGCAGCCGGGCGGTCGGCTCCCGTACGACACCGAGCGCGTCGGCGACGTCCTGGCCGTGCGCCCAGGTCTCCATCAGCCGGGCGGTGGCCATCGACCTGGCGCTCATCGGCGGCCCGTACCAGGGGAAGCGGGCGCCGGGGGGCGCGTCTTGCAGGGTCCGGCGGAGCCGTTCGCGGCCGGTGCGCCAGTGGGCGAGCAGTGCGGCGGGCGGCTGCCGGAGACCGGCCTCGGCGGCCCGGTCGACGAAGGTGTCCGGCTCGGCGATCGCCTTCTCGACCTCGCGGGCGAAGGCGCCCGGGCTGGTGGCGGCGAGCAGCGCGACCTCGTCGGTCCAGGCGAGGTGGGCGATCTGATGGGCGACGGTCCAGCCGGCAGCGGGGGTCGCCGTTGCCCACTGCTCGTCGCTCAACCCGGCCACGAGCCGGTCGAGTTCGTCGCTCTCTGCGCGCAGGTCGTCGATGACGGCCGCGGGGTCGGACACGGGGCGCTCCCTCCGGGACACGGCGTGGTGCCCCGGAGCATGGCAGCGGACGATGAAACAAGCAAGCGTGCTTGCTTTACTTTCCCGGGCGGTCCCGGGCGGTCCCGGGCGGTCCCGGGCGGTCCCGGGCGGTCCCGGGCGGTCCCGGGCGGTCCCGGGGCGGTCTCGGCCCGTCCTCACGCCGTACGGCCGCCCGCCCCCGCCTGGGTGCGCACCGCGCCCATGCTCGCCGCGACGACCAGGGCGATCGCCAGCGCGTCGGCCGCCGCCAGCGCCTGGTGCAGCACCAGGAACCCGGCGGTCGCGGCGATGGCCGGTTCCAGGCTCATCAGCACCGCGAAGGTGGGCGCGGGCAGCCGCCGCAGGGCGAGGAGCTCCAGCGTGTACGGCAGCACGGACGACATCAGCGCGACCAGGAGGCCCAGCCCGATGGTGGACGGGACGAGCAGCTTGCCGCCCGCCTCGGCTATACCGAACGGCAGACTGAGGACGGCGCCGACCGCCATCGCCAGGGCCAGCCCGTCGGCCTGCGGAAAGCGCCGGCCGGTGCGGGCGCTGAAGACGATGTACGCCGCCCACATCGCGCCGGCCCCGAGGGCGAACGCGGCGCCGACCGGATCGAGCCGGTCGAAGCCCCCGCCGCTGAGGAGAACGACGCCGCCGAGCGCGAGGCCCGCCCAGACGAGGTTGACCAGCCGCCGGGAGACGATCACGGAGAGCGCCAGCGGGCCGAGCACCTCGAGGGTCACCGCCGCGCCCAGCGGAATACGGTCGACGGCCTGGTAGAAGAGCATGTTCATCCCGGCCATCGCCGCGCCGAAGGCGACGACCGTCCCCCAGCTGTCGCGGGAGTGGCCGCGGAGCCGGGGCCGGCAGACCAGCAGGAGTACGACGGCGGCGAGCACCAGCCGGAGCGTGACGACGCCGAGCGCTCCCGCGCGGGGCATCAGCAGCACGGCCACGGCGGCGCCGAACTGCACGGAGAGCCCGCCGGCGACGACGAGCGCGACCGGTCCGAGCGAGCCGCGTCCGCGCCGCGCGCCGGGCCTCAGTTCACCGGCGGCCTCCGGGAGGGCGACCGTGGCGGCGGCCACCCGCTCCGCGCCCTCGCAGCCGCCGTCGCCTGGGGTCGCATCTGCGTCACGGAGCCTGCTCACCGATCCACCTTCGTCCACTCGAATGAACCCACGATTCAAAATAGTGTACTGGGTGCACCCGGTCCACCGCGTTCCCCTTCACGCTACGGAACCCCGCGCCGCCCGTGAAATGCTTATTGGGCTGCGGTTATGCTCCGCACGCATGAGCATCGAGCTGCGTCACCTCCGCTGCTTCCTCGCCATCGCGGAGGAGCGGAGCCTGACCCGCGCCGCCACCGCGCTGCACCTCACCCAGCCGGCCGTCTCCCGCACGCTCGCCGCGCTGGAACGCCACCTCGGCGTGCGGCTCGTCGACCGTTCCACCCACCACCTGCACCTCACCGCCGAAGGCCGGGCGTTCCGCGAGAAGGCCGCCGCGGCGGTGGCCGCGTTCGACGACGCCCTCGACCCCGCACGGCTGCACCACCGGCCCCTGCGCCTCGGGCACGCCTGGTCCGCCCTCGGCGCGTTCACCACGCCCCTGCTGCGGCGCTGGCAGCAGGAACACCCGGACACCCCGCTGGAACTCCTCCGCATCGACGACCGCACGGCGGGCCTGGCGCGCGGCGAGGTGGACGCGGCCGTACTGCGCGGCACGGTCGACACCCCCGGCCTGGTGACGGCGCTGCTGTTCACCGAACCCCGGGTCGCCGCGGTCACCTCCGACGGGCCGCTCGCCGGCCGCGCGTCGCTGACGCTCGCCGATCTCGCCGCCGTCCCGGTCGTCCTCAACACCGTCTCCGGGCTGACGACGCTCGACCTCTGGCCCGCCGGGTCGAGGCCGGTGACCACGCTGACCGTCGGCAACACCGACGACTGGCTGACGGCGATCGCCGCGGGCCGCGGCGCCGGAGCCTCCGCGGCGTCGACGGCTCAGATGCACCCCCACCCGGGAGTCACCTACCGCCCGCTCACCGACGCGCCCCCGGTCCCGGTGTTCCTCGCCTGGCGCGCCGGCGCACCGCACCCGGAAGTCGGAGCACTGGTGGCGCTGGCGCGCGAACTGGGCGCCGAGGGCTGAGACAAGCGGCACGGCGAGGCGAGCAGGACCGCCGACGGCCCCCGGGCCGGGGAACTCACCGCCCCCGGCCTCCGGACGGACTCCCCCCGGGCGCGCCCCCGTTGCCGAGAACCGGAACCGCCGAGCCGAACGCGCCCCGACGCAGCTCGACATGGCCTTATATGATCCAACATGGCCCGATGCGGCCTGGCATCGACCGACGCGGCCCACCCTTTCCCGACCCGGTCCGATATGGCCTGACTCGGCTCTAGCATGGGCCGATGCGGCACCCCCGTCCTCGCCCCCGCCCCTGCCCCCGGCTGATCGCGACCGATCTGGACGGCACGCTGCTGCGCCGCGACGGCACCGTGTCGGAACGCACCCTGCGCGCCCTGCGGACGGCCGTCGAGGGCGGGGCCGACATCGTCTTCGTCACCGCCCGGCCGCCGCGCTACGTGGACGCCCTGGCCGCGGCGACCGGACTCGCCGGCACGGCGGTGTGCAGCAACGGCGCCCAGGTGTACGACGTGGGGGCGCGTACGGTCGTCCGGTCCCGGGCCCTGGTGCCGGCCACCGCCCGCAGGGTGGCGACCGTCCTCGCCGAAGCCGCGCCGGGGCTGGGGTTCGCCGTGGAGACGGGCCTGAAGGTGCTGTACGAACCGACGTACCTGCTGCGCTTCAGCGGCGGCCTCGCCGCGGAGTCCCCCGTGGCATCGCTGGGCGACCTCTGGCTGCTGGACGTCCCCATCGTCAAACTGCTCGCCCACTCCCACCGGTTCGACGCGGACGTACTCGTCGCACTGGCGGAGGAGGCGGTGGGCGGGGAGGCGCAGTTCACCCACTCGGGCGGGCGCGGCCTGCTGGAGATCAGCGCGCGGGGCGTCACCAAGGCCGCCGCGCTGTCCGCGCTCTGCGCGGAACGGGGCATCACCGCGCGGGAGGTGGTGGCGTTCGGCGACATGCCGAACGACCTGGCGATCCTGCGCTGGGCGGGCAGCGGCTACGCGATGGGCAACGCGCACCCCTCGGTACTCGCCGCGATCCCGGGGCGAACCGCGTCCAACGAGGAGGACGGTGTGGCCCGGGTTCTGGAGCGCCTCTTCGACGAAGCCCGACCCCGGTGAGCCACGGCTGACGTCCCCGCCCCGGCCCCGGCGAGCTCGACGGCGGGACGAGTCGTACACGGCAGCCTGGGACCGGGCACGGCGTCCGTGCGCCGGCTACAGGCTCTCCGCCTCAGCCGCGGGGGAACTCGCCGGTCGCGAGGGTGAGAGCGACGGGCGTACCGGTGAGGTCGACGTCCGCGCCGAAGGCGACGGTCGTCTCGACGAGGTAGTCGCCTCCCTTGGGCTGGGTGTACACGTGGCAACGGCCGACGTAGGGGTCGGCGATCAGGTAGACCGGCACCTCGGCGGTCGCGTAGGCCCGCTTCTTGGGGCCGTAGTCGTTGGCGCCGGTGCTCCTCGAGACGACTTCGACCACGAAGACCACGTCCTCATGGCACCACAGCCCTTTGGCGTTCTTCTCGGCGTCCCCCCTGAGAAGGGTCAGGTCGGTGGCGAACCCGTTCAAGTGGCCGGGGTAGTCGATGCGAACGTCCGACTTGATCCTTTTCCTGGGGTGCTGCGCGCGCAACTGGTCGTAGATGTCCGCGATGATGTCCCAATGCGCGTCCCGCTGCGGCGACATGAATACGGTCCCCTCGACGATCTCGACCTTGTACCCCTCGGGGACGGGCATCCGCTCGAGCGCCTCGAACATCTCGTCCAGCGTGCGCTCGTTGTCGCTCTCAGCCATCTCGATCCTGTCGGTCTCCACGACGGTCATCATGGCGCTCCTCCCCGGCCGCCGCGGGTGGCGGGCAGCCGCGCGGTACAACGATACGTACGGCGGCCAGGACACGCCCGGCGTCCGCGCGGACGCCTTCACGCTCCGTCGGCGGGCCCCGCGCCGCCGCCGTCCCTCCCCTCCTGGGCCTCCCCCGCCGGTCCCTCCGCCGGTCCCTCCGCCGGCCCCTGCGCCAGTGCCTCCGCCAGCACCTCCGCCAGGTGCCGTCCCCGCCGGCCCGCGAGCTGGTCCAGTTGGGTGCGGCAGGAGAAGCCGTCGGCCAGGAGGACGGTGCCGGGGGCCGCGGCGCGTACCGAGGGCAGCAGCCGGTCCTCGGCGCAGGCCACCGACACCTCGTAGTGGCCGCGCTCGAAGCCGAAGTTGCCCGCGAGGCCGCAGCAGCCGCCGCTCAGCTCACCGGTGAGCCCGGCCCGTTGGCGCAGCCGGCGCTCCGCGGCGTCGCCCAGGACCGCGTGCTGGTGGCAGTGGGTCTGCCCGGCGACCGGGCGGTCCAGCCGGGGCGGGCGCCACCCGGGGGCGTGCTCCTCCAGGGCGGCGGCGAAGGTGGTCACGGAATCCGCCAGCCGGCGTGCCCGCGGGTCGCCGGACAGGAGTTCCGGGAGGTCGGTGCGCAGCGCCGCCGCGCAGCTCGGTTCGAGTACGACGACGGGAGAACCGCGCTCCAGGACGGGTTCCATCACGTCCAGGGTGCGGCGCATCACGGCGCGGGCGCGGTCCAGCTGGCCGGTGGAGACGTACGTCAGACCGCAGCAGACCCGGCCCGGGGGCAGCGAGACGCCCAGGCCCGCCGACTCCAGGACCCGGACGGCGGCGCGGCCGACCGACGGGGAGAGGTGCTCCGTGAAGGTGTCGGGCCACAGCACGAGCGGTGCGCCGGGGCTGCCGTTGCGCCGCCACCAGGCGGTGAAGGTCCGCGTGGCCAGCCGGGGGATCCGGCGCTCGGGGGCGATGCCGGCGAGCCGTTTCGCGAGCGACGCGAGGGGCCCCACCCGCGCGGCCGCGTTCAGCGCCCCGGCGAACGGCGCGGCCACGCGCAGCCAGCGCGGCAGCCACCCCATGGTGTAGTGCGCCGCGGGCCGCGGCCGTCCCGCGTAGTGGTGGTGCAGGAACTCCGCCTTGTAGGTGGCCATGTCGACGCCGACCGGGCAGTCGCTGCGGCAGCCCTTGCAGGACAGGCACAGGTCGAGGGCCTCGTGCACCTCCCGGGAGCGCCAGCCGCCGGTGACCACCTCGCCCGCGAGCATCTCGTGCAGCAGCCGGGCGCGGCCGCGGGTGGAGTGGCGCTCCTCGCCGGTCGCGCGGTACGACGGGCACATCACCTCCGGCCCCGGCGCGGGCCCGTCCACCCGGCACTTGGCGACGCCGACGCACCGCCGCACGGCGGCCGAGAAGTCCCCGCCGTCGTGCGGGTACCCGAAGGCCACGTCCACCGGCCGCTTCGGCAGGACCGCGAAGCGCAGGTTCTCGTCGAGGCGCGCGGGCCGGGCCAGTACGCCGGGGTTGAGCCCGCCGGCGGGGTCCCACAGGTCCTTGAACCGGGCGAACAGCGCCACCAGTTCGTCCCCGTACATCCTCGGCAGCAGCTCCGCGCGCGCCAGTCCGTCGCCGTGCTCGCCCGACAGCGAACCGCCGTGCGCCACGACCAGTCCGGCCACGTCCTCGGAGAACGCGCGGAAGCGCCGCACTCCCTCCCCGCTCAGCAGGTCGAAGTCGATACGGACGTGGATGCAGCCGTCGCCGAAGTGCCCGTACGGAGTCCCGCGCAGCCCGTGCTGGGCGAGCAGCGCGCGGAAGTCCCGCAGGTAGGCGCCCAGCCGGGCCGGGGGCACCGCGCAGTCCTCCCAGCCGGGCCAGGCCTCTCCCCCCGAGCCTGCGGCCCGGGTGGGCGCGCGCCCGGCGTGGCCGGGGGGAGTGCCCCCACCGTCCGGGATCCGGGTCGCGGTGCCGGCGGCGTCCTCCCGGACCCGCCACAGCGCGCGCCGGCCCGCCGGGTCGGTGACGACGGTCCCGTCGAGGGCGTCGGCTCCCCGCACGATCTCCTCCGCGCGGGCCCGCGCCTCGGCGGCCGTCGCCCCGCCCGTCTCGACGAACAGCCACGCGCCGCCCCTCGGCAGCCCCCGGCCCGCGGCGTCCGGGACGAGATCGTCCGCCATGCCCTCGACCGTGAGCGGCCGGTACGGCAGCAGTCCGGCGGCGGCCTCGGCGGCCGCGCTCTCGTCCGCGTACCCGAGCAGGGCCAGCGCCCGCGCGGGCGGCGACTCCACCAGCCGTACGGTCGCCTCGGTCAGCACCGCCAGGGTGCCCTCGCTGCCGCAGAAGGCGCGGGCGACGTCGGTGCCGTTCTCGGGCAGCAGCGCGTCCAGCGCGTAGCCGGAGATCCGGCGCGGCAGCCCGCCGGGGAACCCGGTGCGCAGCAGCGCCAGATGGTCCGCCACGAGCTCGCGCAGGCCGTTCGGAACGGCGGTGGGCCCGCTGGCTCCACCGGGGGCCGCGCCGGTGCCGATCGGAGCGGCGGTGAGCCCGGGGCCTTCGCCGGGGGCGGCACCGGGTGCTCCACCCGGGGCCGCGCCGGTGCCGGGCGGCCCCCAGCCCTTCCCCAGCCGCAGCGCCTCTCCCCCGTACGTCACCACGGACAGCTCGTGGACGTTGTCCGCGGTCGTCCCCCACGCCACCGAGTGGGAGCCGCACGAGTTGTTGCCGATCATGCCGCCGAGCGTGCAGCGGCTGTGCGTGGACGGGTCGGGCCCGAAGGTCAGCCCGTACCGGCCCGCCTCGTCCCGCAGCCGGTCCAGTACCGCGCCGGGCTGGACCACCGCCGTACGGGCCGCCGGGTCGACGGAGACCACGGACCGCATACGGCGGGTGAAGTCCAGCACGACGCCGGTTCCCGTCGCCTGCCCGGCGATCGACGTGCCGGCTCCCCGGGGCACCACCGGGACCCCGTGGGCGCGGCAGACGGCGAGCGCCGCCGCCACGTCCGCGGCGTCGTGCGGCGCGACCACGCCGTCCGGCACCCGGCGGTAGTTGGAGGCGTCCATCGTCGTCAGGGCACGCGCCCCCGGCGAGAAGTCCACCTCGCCGCGGACCTCCGCCCGCAGCGCCCGTTCCAGCTCCCTGCGATCCGCCACCGTGCGATCAGCCATGGGCCCAGCGTGCCCCACGCTCGATCGGGTGACGCCGAGGTGACACCGAAATCCGTCCCGTTCAGTGACCGCTTGTCTCATCCGCCGGACATCGGGCCCGGTGACCTGGTGGAAACGACTAGGCTCCGGCTCGTGGCCGATATCCAGATTCCCGCTGACATCAAGCCCGGCGACGGTCGTTTCGGCGCCGGACCCTCCAAGGTGCGCACGGAGGCGCTTGACGCCCTGGCCGCCACCGGTGCGTCCCTGCTCGGCACCTCCCACCGCCAGGCCCCGGTCAAGAACCTGGTCGGTTCGGTGCGCCAGGGCATCCGCGAGCTGTTCTCCCTCCCCGAGGGCTACGAGGTGATCCTGGGCAACGGCGGCTCGACCGCGTTCTGGGACATCGCGACCCACGGGCTCATCGACGACAAGTCGCAGCACCTGTCCTTCGGCGAGTTCTCGTCCAAGTTCGCCAAGGCGGCGAAGCTGGCGCCGTGGCTGGCCGAGCCGACCGTGATCTCCTCCGACCCCGGCACGCACCCGCAGCCGCGGGCCGAGGCGGGTGTCGACGTGTACGCGTTCACCCACAACGAGACCTCCACCGGTGTCGCCGCCCCGATCAAGCGCGTCGAAGGTGCCGACGAGGGCGCGCTCGTCCTCGTGGACGCCACCTCCGGCGCCGGCGGCCTTCCGGTCGACATCGCCGAGACCGACGTCTACTACTTCGCGCCGCAGAAGTCGTTCGCCTCGGACGGCGGCCTGTGGATCGGGGTGTTCTCGCCCGCCGCGCTGGAGCGCGCCGCCCGTGTCCACGGCTCCGGCCGGCATGTGCCGGAGTTCTTCAGCCTGCCGACGGCGATCGACAACTCGCTGAAGAACCAGACGTACAACACCCCGGCGCTGGCGACCCTGTTCCTGCTCGACCAGCAGCTGAAGTGGTTCAACGGCCAGGGCGGGCTGGACTGGGCGGTCCGGCGTACCGCGGCGTCCGCGGGCAACCTGTACGGCTGGGCGGAGGAGTCGAAGTACGCCACGCCGTTCGTCGCGGACCCGGCGCAGCGCTCTCAGGTCATCGGCACGATCGACTTCTCGGACGACATCGACGCCGCGGCGGTCGCGAAGGTGCTGCGGGCCAACGGGATCGTGGACACCGAGCCGTACCGCAAGCTGGGCCGCAACCAGCTGCGGATCGCGATGTTCCCGGCGGTCGACCCGGCCGACGTGCAGGCGCTGACGGCCTGTGTGGACTACGTGATCGAGAAGCTGTGAACCGAGCGTCGTGAGCACCGCCGCGCGGCCGGCCGCGCGGCGGCGGTACGCGGTGCCACGTGGCGGGCGTACGCGGTGCCACGTGGCGGGCGTACGGGGTGCCGCGGTGGCGGACGTGCGGCGCGTCGCGCCGGCGCGGAGGTGACCAGGGGGCTCGACGGCGAAGGCGCGCCGCGCCCCGACCGCGGAGGTGCGCCACGCACCGGCGACGTGCCCGTGCCGCGGCCGCGTGGTGGATGGTCCGCCTCAGAGATTCGTTTGGGCGGACCAAGCCGGGGCATGGCTGCTCAGCCACGCGGGTGACCAGGCAGACCGAAGCGGGAAGACGAGGCCGCCTGCGGGTAGCGCCGCAGGCATGACAGACAGCCATGATTCCGCGCAGGGAGGTGGCCCCAAACACGGACGCCATTCGTCGGACAGCTCCCTGGGCGCATGGGCAGCCGTGCGCCATTGGTCTGCCATCGGCGCAATCGCGGGCCTGTGCTTCTTCGGCCTCCTCGCAGTAATGTATGACGAGTTCTACAGGGAATTCGGCATTACTTCGGCGGATGTCGCACTTTCCTATTCGGACACTTTGGCGCATTCATGGGGCTTCGTTATCACGGTTGCCGTCGCGCTGACCATCGGCGTCTCCCTGATCCTTTGGGCATGGCAGCAGATCATTAAGCGAAAACACGGGAGGGACTGCAAGATCGGTCAACTGCCGGCCCCTGCCTACCTCACCGCACTGGCTGCGATCTTCGCAATCTTCATCTGTGCCGGACTTGTCGGCGAGCACTTCATGGAGGCGGCCGGCAGGCGTGGCGCGGCAGGCCAACCCGTCTCAGGCCTGCGACTAGGGCTCGTGTTCTTCGACGTTCGAGCGCAGCCGGTCACAGAAATCTCGTCTGTTGCAGAGAGTCCCGTCACGATCCCGACACGAGGACTTACGTTCCTAGGAAAGAGCGGCCGCTCCTTCGTTCTCTATTGCACAGCCGACGACCAGATCTTGAGAATCTCCATGGAGCGGTTCACGCTCCGCACATCCCCCCATCAGGGGTTGAAGGAATCAGAGTCCAGGGACTGCGGAACGGCGGCCACGCGGAGCCCGCCCCGGTGAGAATGCCGCAAGGATGCAAATTCTGAGGCGCAACTCATGAGCGACCTGGAAGCGGAAGACTCGCGGAGACCACTCAGCGGCCAGTGGCTGCTCAGACATCGTCCGCCGCCCGCAGGATCCCCGCTTGCCGACGCCGGCCCTGACCGGCGCCCGGCGGCCGTGTGCGTCCGCCGGGCCCGGCCGTTACGCGGGCGCGGTACGCCGCCGTGTTCAGCCGACACCGCCGCACACCGGATGCGCACAAGGTGCTCGATGTGTGGAGGATGCGTGCAGCAGGCATGGAGGTACGGCCGATAACCGCCCTACTCGGCGGGTGGGTTGGCCCCTAGGATCCAAGCGTCGATGAGATTGACATGTTCACGCCTCAACAGTCGCGTGCTGTCGGGTGTGGACACGGGATCGGCTGGACCCCCCACGGTTCACGTCCCGCAAGGCCACCGACCGACTCTCCTCCGACCACAGGAGTGCGCATCATGCCCCGTGCCTTACGCGCAAGCGCCGCCCTCACCGCGGTCCTCGCCTCCACGCTCGTCGCCGGGAACGCCGGCAGCGCCAACGCGGCCATCGTCGCACCACCCGACAAGATCGTCATCGAGATCGCCACGGTGAACGGCTCGGGCTGCAAGCCCGGGACCGCGGCGGTGGCGGTCTCCCCGGACAACACCGCGTTCACCGTCACCTACAGCGAGTACCTCGCCCGGGTCGGCGGAGGGGCCTCGCCCATCGACTTCCGCAAGAACTGCCAGCTGAACCTGATCGTGCACGTCCCGCAGGGCTTCACCTACGCCGTCGCCAGCGCGGACTACCGCGGCTACGCCAGTCTGCAGCGCGGCGCCACGGCCATGCAGAAGGCCTCCTACTACTTCCAGGGCTCTCCCGACACGGCCGCCAGGGAGCACCCCTACAACGGCCCGTACGACGACAACTGGCAGGCCACCGACACGACCGAGTGGGGGCAACTGGTCTGGGCCCCCTGCGGCGTGAAGCGGAACTTCAACATCAACACCGAACTCCGGGTGAGCGCGGGGACGTCCGACCCGTCGAAGACCAGCTTCATGACGATGGACTCCACCGACGGTGAGATCAACACCATCTACCGGCTCGCCTGGAAGGAGTGCCCGGCGTAGACGGTGCGCCCGGCGTAGCCGCAGAGTCCGGCGTTACGTGAACGTCGGACGTCGGCGCACCACCGCGGCGCGAGCGTCGGGCGCCGCGTGGCCGGCGCCGGGCGGCCGGCGTCACGGGTACCGCCCGGCGCAGGCCGGCCGGCCTGCGGCCTGTCGCGCCGCCGGGCCTCCTGGGCGCAGCTGCGCCACGGCGACCGGGTGGGCCCGCGCCCCCTCGCGGGCCCACCCTCCGCAGACGCACCCCGCCGGCGGCCGGCGGGCCGGGCCGATGTGCGTCCGGACATCGGATGCGCCTCCGCCGCCGAGCGCGCACGTCCCTCGCGGGGCGCACGTCCCTCGCGGGGCGCACGTCCCTCGCGGGGCGCACGTCCGCGGCGGCCGGGAGTGCCGCCCGGCCCGATACGGGAGTCTCGGCCCGGTACGGACGTGCCACCCGACCCGGGCGGGCCACTCAGCCGCGGCGCCGCCGGGACCTGAGCACCAGGAACGCCAGTACGGCGGCGACGACGGCGCCCGCCGGCACGGCGAGTCCCTGGTCGTCGTCGCCCGCGCCCCGCGCGGACGGGTCCGCACCCCCGGAGCTCGAGGGCGACGCCGCGTCCGGGCCCGTGCCGTCGTCGCGTCCGGCGTCCCGGCGCACCACCTCACTCCGCTCCCCCTCCGTGCCGAACATCAGCGACCTGCCGTCCGGAGTGAAGGTCACCGACTCGGCCTGGCCCTGCAGCGGCGCGCCGACATGGCGGTCGTCACCCAGCCGCCCGTCGCGCCAGGCATAGGCGCGGGCGCTGAAGTAGGAGCGCAGCACCAGTTCCGTGCCGTCGGGGGAGAAGGCGCCGTCCGTCACCCACGGCACCTCGCCGATCCGCCGGAAGACGTTCGTCCCGCCGGTCACCAGCCGGACCGGGCCTTCGTAGAGCCCTCCGCCGTCCTCGTTCTTGCTGGCGATGTAGACGCGGCCGGTCTTCGGATGCACCATCATCGCCTCGGCGTTACGGGGGCCGTCCGCGTACCGGACCGTGTACTGGGTGGCGTGGACGGTGACGTCCCGCAGCGTCCGCGGCTCGGGGAAGCGGTAGATCCAGACGTGCTCCCAGCTCCCGTTCAGGTTGTCGCCGATGTCGCCGACGTAGACGTCGCCGTCGGGTCCGACCGAGATCGCCTCCATGTCCCGCGGCCTTCCGACGCCCTTCAGCGTGACGGTGGCGACGGTCTCGCCGGTCCTGGAGTCGACCGCGAAGACCCGCGGCTCGTCCTGGTCGTTGTGCGTCCAGTACACACCGGGGTGGGCACGGCTGGCCGCGAGCCCGCTCGACTCCGTGATCCGCGGATCCCTGATGGTGAAACCGCCGCTGTCGTCGGCGGCGGCGGGCACGGCGGCCCCCAGGACCACCACGGCGGCGACGGCGGCCGCCCGAGTCGTACGCAACGAACGCATGCCCCCAAGTGTCCATCGTCACGTGACCGGCCGGGGCCACGCCCGGCGGGGGTCGGACATCATTACCCCCATGCGTTTCATGTTCGTCGGTGACTCCATGACCATCGGACGCGCCGGCGACTACACCTGGCGCTACCGGATGTGGCAGCACCTGAACCGCTCCTTCGGCGGCCCGTACAAGATCGTCGGCCCCCGCGCCGAGCTGTACGACACCACCGCCGACGCGCCCGTCTCCACCGACTACGCCCGCCCGGACTTCCCGGCGAACGCCCGCCGCCACCTGGCGGGCTGGGGCGAGGGCTGGCTGCACATGGCGCCGCTGATCGGCGAGACCGTGACCGCGACGAGGGCCGACGTGCTCCTCGTGTCGCTGGGGCTGATAGACCTCGGCTTCTACACGGACAGCACGCAGACCGCCGCGAACGCCAGGCGGTTCATCACCGCGGCCCGCGAGGCCAATCCGCACGTCCGGGCCGTGCTGCTGCCGGTCGTCCCCAACGTCCGCGCCCTGGCGGACGCCCCGTTCGCCGCCGAGTGCGACCGCTTCAACGAACTGCTCGCCAAGACGGTCGCGGACCTGGACACGGCCGCGTCACCGCTGCTGCTGGCCTCGGCGCCGTACGCGTACGACATCCACACCGACACCTACGACGGCACCCACCCGGGCCCCTCCGGGGAGCACAAACTCGCGGCCGCCTTCGCCGACGCGATGCACCAGGCCTGGGGGATGGGCGAGCCGTACGAGCGGGCGGCGGACTGACAACCGGCGGCCGCTGACGACCGAAACGCCACCCGGCCGCCCCCCGGCCGCCCCGGTCGGCCCGCCGTCACCGGGCGTCGCCCCGACGCCCAATGACGGTCGTCGGGGGCGGCGCATCCCGCATGCCGGATCGGACCGTACGGCGGATCGGTCCGCCCCCGGATCGGACCGCACGGCGGCGGGTTCCCCGCGCCGGGTGTCCCGCCCCCGCCCCCGGATCTCCCGCTGCCGCCGCGCGGATGCGAACCACGCTGGAGAAGGCGACCCTGGAGAACGGGGGCATATGGCAAGGAGGACTGCCCATGTCCATGATGGACAAGCTCAAGCAGATGCTGAAGGGCCACGAGCACCAGGCCTCGAAGGGCATCGACAAAGGCGGGGACGCGATCGACGACAGGACCCAGGGCAAGTACAGCGGCCACGTCGACACCGGCCAGGAACGGCTCAAGGAGCAGCTCGGCGGCGACCAGCCCGGCCAGGGGCAGGACAAGCCGCCGCAGCCCTGACCAAGGGCCGGCAAGAAGCCTGAGGAACGGAAGGCAATCATGACCGGGGACAGCAGGCTCACCGCCCGGGACATCATGAGCGGCGGAGTGCACTGCATTGGTGCGCACCAGTCACTACGGGAAGCGGCGCGCATGATGCGCGACCTGAACGTCGGGGCCCTCCCCATATGCGGCGACAACAACAGGCTCACGGGCCTGGTCACCGACCGAGACATCGTCGTCCGGTGCTGTGCGGAAGGCATAGACCCGGCGACGGTCCAGGCCGGATCCCTGGCCGGTGAGCTCCGCTGGACCGATGCGAACGCCCCCGCCGAGGAGGCGCTGCATCTGATGGAGGAGCACCGGATCAAACGGCTCCCGGTGATCGACGTCGAGCACGGGCACCGGCTCGTCGGCATGATCGCGGAGGCCGACCTCGCCAAGAACCTCTCGGACGACCAGATCGCGGAGTTCGTGTCCAAGGTGTACGCGAACGCCTAGGAGTACCAGGCCGACAAGGCGGACCAGGCCGACCCGGCGGACCAGGAGTGCCGGAAGGACTCCGTGAGGCCGGTCCGGTCCGCCGTCCGGTGCGTGGTGGTGCGTGCGGGCGGCCGGCGGTGACGGGGGCGCCTTCCGGGCAGGGCCGCACGATCGCGGTCCCGCCGACGACGACAGACGTCTTCCCGACCTCCCGACCTCCCGTGCTCCCGACCTCCCGTCCTCTGCGACCGGACGTTACGGGCGATGGGCGGCCGGCCCGGGCGGGCCGGCCACGCCGACACACGCCTCGTTGCCCTCGGGGTCGGCCAGCACCCAGTTCGACGGCGCGTCGGCGTCGTTCACCAGGCGTCCGCCGGCCTCGAGTGCCGCGGCTATCCGGGCCTCGGCCTGGTCGTACGGCACCCACACGTCGACGTGGACCCGGTTGCGCTGCGGGCGCGGTGCGTCCATCCGCTGGAAGTAGAACGGTGCCCCGCGACGGTGCGGGTCGATCAGGTCCTCGTCGCTGTTCGCGCGGTCCCGGTAGCCGAGCAGGGCACGCCAGAACCCACCACGCCGGAGCCGTTGAGTGCGTCGACGGTGACCTGGACGGTCTGCACGGCGGACGGGTCAGCCGATATGTCCAGCGCGCGGGCCGTCGCCGATATCCGCCGCGCCAGCTCGATGTGTCGTTCGGTCAGCCCGTAGTAGTCGTCCGTGACCGTGATGAGCCGTACGATCACGCCCTCCGGCCTCACGTCGACGTCCGGGTGGTCGTCCCCGGCGCCCGGAATATCGCTGATCGCCTGCACGAGCCGGGCGCCGGCCGCGAACGACCCGGTACGGAAGTACGCGCACGCCCCCTCGCCCACGACGCGCCAGTCCTCCAGTCCCACGGTCTCGTGGAACCGCTGTGGCCTGATGCGCTCGGTCGTGCTGTCCGCGTACGTCATGCGCTCACCGTAGCCCGCCGATCCGACACTCCCCCTTGCGGCCGTGCGGCCCTCCGGAACGACGCGGCCAGGCGGGACCGGAGCGTGGCGGGTGGCCTGTCGCAGGCCGCCGTGTCCCGGGCGCCTTGCGTGGAGTGCGCTCGAAGGGGTTCGCTTGACTTCCATGGAGTACACGCAGCTGGGACGTACCGGACTCAAGGTCAGCCGTATCGTGCTCGGCACGATGAACTTCGGTCCGCAGACGGACGAGAGCACGAGCCACGGCATCATGGACGCGGCGCTCGACGCGGGTCTGAACTTCGTCGACACGGCCAACGTCTACGGGTGGGGCGAGAACAAGGGCCGCACCGAGGAGATCATCGGGAGCTGGTTCGCCAAGAGCGGTGAGCGCCGCGACAAGACCGTCCTCGCCACCAAGGTCTACGGCGGGATGGCCGGCGACGGCAAGCCCTGGCCCAACCACGACCGGCTCTCCGCGCTCAACATCAAGCGCGCCGTGGAGGCCTCGCTGAGGCGTCTGCAGACGGACTACATCGACCTCTACCAGTTCCACCACATCGACCGCCGGACCCCGTTCGAGGAGATCTGGCAGGCGATCGACGTACTGATCAAGGAAGGCAAGATCCTTTACGCCGGGTCCTCCAACTTCCCCGGCTACAAGATCGCGCAGGCGAACGAGACGGCCGCACGGAGGGACATGGTCGGCCTGGTCAGCGAGCAGTGCCTGTACAACCTGGCCGAGCGCCGCGCCGAGATGGAGGTGGTTCCGGCCGCACGGGAGTACGGCCTCGGCGTCATCCCGTGGTCCCCGCTGCACGGCGGACTGCTCGGCGGGGTGCTCAAGAAGGAGGCGGAGGGCAAACGCCGCAGGGACGGCCGCAGCGCGAGCGCCCTGGAGAACACGAAGGTGCGCGAGCAGGTCCAGGCGTACGAGGACCTGCTGGACAAGCACGGCCTGGAGCCCGGAGAGGTGGCCCTGGCGTGGCTGCTGACCCGGCCCGGCATCACCGGCCCGATCGTCGGCCCGCGCACGCGAGAGCAGTTGGACTCGGCGCTGCGCGCGGTGGAACTGGATCTCCCGGACGAGCTGCTCGCGTCACTGGACGAGATCTTCCCGGGGCCGGGCCCGTCGCCGGAGGCCTTCGCCTGGTGATCGGATAGCGATTCGGCGGGGCAGGGCCGCCGCCTTCTCGCGGGGGCGGCGGTCCGCGGAGTTCAGCGCCCGAGCGCGGCCGCCACCGCGACGACGGCGAACATCAGCACAAGCACACCGGCCATGATCCGGTTACGGGTCTTCGGGTCCACCCTTCGAGCGTAACGGGCAGCTCCCGGCCCATGGTGCCGGGGGCATCCCGTGGGGGCGCCGGCGATCACCCACGAGCCCGCCCCGCGAGATGGCGGACCGCCCCGCCCTCAGGCTCATCCCGCCCTTCAGCCCGCCAGGCGGTTCCGCACGGCCGGTGGTCCCGCGCGTGCGGTGGTCCCCGCCCGGCCGTAGTTCCGGCCCGGCCCGCCCGTACCGCGACGGACTCAGCCCACCGCGCCCAGCCGCCAGGCTCCGGCCTCCTCGTAGCGCGGCCGCTCGCCCGGCCGTCCCCCGCCGGGCAGATTGCTGCGGATCAGCAGCAGCCGGGACACGGTCCACGGCCGGCCCTCGAAGGGGGCTAGAGCGTCGACGTACGGGCGCAGGTCCGTGTCGGTTCGGCTGCGTGCCAGGGTCAGGTGGGCGTGGTAGCGACGGTGCTCCTCCATGGCGACGCCGGCCCGCCGCGCCGCCGCATCCGCGCGTTCGGCGAGCATGCGCATCGCGTCGAGTCCGCCTGCCGCGCCCACCCACAGCGTCCGCCGGCCGAAGTGCCCGCCGCCGTGCAGCCGCAGCCGGAACTCCTCACTGCGCCGAGCGGCCCGCCCGAGCCGTTCATCGAGCTCGGGCAGCAGCGCCTCGTCGACCTCCCCCATGAACGCGAGGGTGAAGTGCCATCCCGGCCTCCCGGTCCAGCGCAGTCCGTCGGCCCCCGGCAGCCCGTGCAGCCGGTCCACGGCCCGCCCGAGCTCCCGCAGCGCCTCTTCGGGCGGTACCACTGCGGCGAAGAGTCTCATGCGCCGAGTCTCGCAGCGCCGGGTCCACCGACGCGCCCCACCGGGGCACCTGCGCACATGGGCGACCGCACCACGGTGCCCCCGCACACGGACGGCCCCTCCACCGGTGCGCCACACACGGACGACCGGACGACCGGACGACCGGACGACCGGACGACCGGACGACCGGTGCCCCCGCACACGGACGACCGCACCACAGCGCCCCCGCACATGGACGGCCCCTCCACCGGCGCGCCCGCACCGGGCCCGTGGCTCCCGGACCCGTGGCTCCCGGGCACACCGGGCGCGGCGCCCGCGGGCGCCGCTAGGCCGCCGCCGTCAGTCGCTCCCGCGGAACCATCCGTACATGCCGATGACCGCGGCGGAGGTCCAGCTTCAGGCGCATGCCGCCGACCCTGACCAGGATCAGGCCGATCGCGACCGCCGCGATCACCGCGACCGCGCCGGCCGTGGCCATGCCCACCCGTACGCCGTAGTGGTCGGTGAGCCAGCCGACGATCGGGGCACCCAGCGGCGTACCGCCGACGAAGACCATCATGTAGAGGCTCATGACCCGGCCTCGCATCGCCGGGTCCGTCGCCATCTGGACCGACGAGTTCGCCGTGACGTTCACCGTCAGGCCGACCATGCCGATGGCGACGAGCAGCGCCGCGAAGAGCCAGAAGGACGGCGAGACCGCGGCGGCGATCTCCAGCACCCCGAGCAGCGCGGCCGCGCCGAGGAGCATCCGCAGCCGCGAGGAGCCGCGGCGGGCCGCGAGCAGGGCCCCGGCCAGGGAGCCGGCCGCCATCAGCGTGTTGAGCAGGCCGTACGTACCGGCACCGGCGTGGAAGACCTTGTCCGCGAAGGCCGTCAGCCAGATCGGGAAGTTGAAGGCGAACGTGCCGATGAAGCCGACGAGCACGATCGGCCAGAGCAGCTCGGGCCGGCCCGCGACGTACTTCAGGCCCTCCCTCAACTGCCCCTTGCCGCGCGGCACCCGTTCGGTCCGGTGCAGTTCGGCCGGGCGCATCAGCAGCAGGCCGGTGATCGGCGCGAGGAACGACAGGCCGTTCAGCAGGAAGGCCCAGCCGCTGCCCACGGCGGTGATCAGCACACCCGCGACCGCGGGCCCGACCAGCCGTGCGGACTGGAAGTTCGCGGAGTTGAGGCTGACGGCGTTGCGCAGTTGCCCCGGTCCGACCATCTCGGAGACGAAGGACTGGCGGGTCGGGTTGTCGACGACCGTGACCATGCCGAGCAGGAAGGCGACCAGGTAGACGTGCCACACCCGGACCTCGCCGGAGAGCGTGAGCACGGCGAGCGTGAGCCCGCACAGGCCGAGCGCGCCCTGGCTGAAGAGCAGCAGCAGGCGCTTGGGGCAGCGGTCGGCGATCACTCCGCCGTACAGGCCGAAGAGCAGCATCGGCAGGAACTGCAGGGCCGTGGTGATGCCGACGGCGGCGGCCGAGCCGGTGAGGCTGAGGACGAGCCAGTCCTGGGTGATCCGCGCCATCCAGGTGCCCGTGTTGGAGACGATCGCTCCGGTGAAGAACAGCCGGTAGTTGCGGATCCTGAGCGAGGAGAACGTCCCCTGGCCCGCGGGTCCGTCCTGCGGGGCCGTGCCGCTCGTGTGGTCGTCGTCGTGGGGCTTCGGTGCGGGTGCGGAGTCTGCTCCGGGTCCCGAACTCAAAAGAGGTCGCCTCCTCGGGCTGGTCGTTACAGGTGCGCGAGCTTCTCCAGTACGGGGGCGGCCGCGCGCAGCTTGGCCCACTCCTCCTCGTCCAGGCCCTCGGCGAGCGTGGACAGCCAGGCGTTCCGCTTGCGGCGGGACTCCTCGAGCATGGCCTCGGCCCGCTCGGTCTGGCTGACCACCTTCTGCCGGCGGTCCTCGGGATGCGGCTCGAGCCGGACCAGTCCCTTGGACTCCAGCAGTGCCACGATGCGGGTCATCGACGGCGGCTGGACGTGCTCCTTGCGGGCCAGCTCACCGGGGGTGGCCGAGCCGCAGCGGGCGAGAGTGCCGAGCACCGACATCTCGGTGGGACTCAGCGATTCGTCGACGCGCTGGTGCTTCAGGCGCCGGCCCAGCCTCATGACGGCCGAGCGCAGTGAGTTCACGGCGGCGACGTCGTCGCCGTGGGACAGGTCAGGCATGTTCTTTAGCATAACTCATTACCCATCCTAATAACCACCGTGTTACAGCCTGGCCGAATGTCTCACCCGAACGAGTGAGAGGGCTTCGGAAAGTGACGCATCGATCGGTTCCGGCCAACGATGCTGGCTGACATGGCAACGACAGCATCGAACGCGTCGGCAGTGCTCAGCCTGCGGATGGACGGCGAGCTGCTCGACCGGCTCCGGGAGCATGCCGCCAGACGCGGTATGAGCGTCCAGGACTACGTGGTCCGGACGCTCATACGGGACGACTTCGACGAACGCTTCAAGACGGCCGTCGACGAGACGGAGAGGTTCTACGGCCGGGCGCCGGACCGGCCGGTGCCGAGCGGGGACCCCGGTCCGCCCGGCACCGGCCACGGCACGGCCCGCTGAGGGCGGAGCGGCGTCACGGCCGAGGGCGGGACCGGCGTCGCGGCCGGGCGCCGGACCGCCCGGTGCCGAGCGGTGACCCCGGCCCGCCCGGCACCGGACACGGCACGGCCCGCTGAGGGCGGGACCGGCGTCGCGGCTCAGGGCGGGACCGGCGTCGCGGCCGGGTGCCGGACCCTAGGTGAGGCCCAGTGCCGGCATCGCGTAGAAGAAGACGAAGACCGCGGAGACCACGTACATCGGGACCGGCACCTCACGGCCGCGGCCCGCGGCCAGCCGCAGCACGCTGAAGGCGATGAAGCCGATGCCGATGCCGTTGGTGATCGAGTAGGTGAACGGCATCATCACCATCGCCAGGAACGCCGGAACGGCGATGGTGAAGTCGCTCCAGTCGATGTCCCTGACCGACCCCGCGAGGATCAGGAAGCCGACCGCGAGCAGCGCGGGCGTCGCCGCCTGGGAGGGGACCATGGTCGCCAGCGGCGTCAGGAACAGCGCCGCCGCGAAGAGCCCGCCCGTGACGACGGACGCGAGGCCGGTACGAGCGCCCTCCCCGACGCCCGCCGTGGACTCCACGAAGCAGGTGTTGGCGGAGGCGGAGGTGGCACCGCCCGCGGCGACGGCGACGCCGTCGACGATCAGCACCCTGTTGATGCCGGGGAAGTCGCCCTTCTCGTCCGTCAGCTTCGCCTCGTCGCCGACGCCGAGGATGGTGCCCATCGCGTCGAAGAAGCACGACAGCAGCACGGTGAAGACGAACAGCGCGCCGGTGAGCAGGCCGACCTTCTCGAACCCGCCGAACAGGCTGACCTGCCCGACGAGCCCGAAGTCCGGCGTGGCGACGGGGTTGCCCGGCCACTCCGGCACGGTCAGGCCCCACGCCCGGCCGGGCAGCCGGACGATCAGCTGGATGACGACGGCCACCACCGTCATCACGACGATGGAGACCAGGATGGCGCCCGGCACCTTCCGGATGATCAGCGCCAGGGTGAGCAGCACACCGAGGACGAAGACCAGGACCGGCCAGCCGGAGAGATGGCCGGTGAGCCCGAGCTGGAGCGGGACGGTGGTCTGGGCGGCGTCCGGGATGCGGGAGACGAAGCCCGAGTCGACCAGGCCGATCAGCATGATGAACAGGCCGATGCCGATCGCGATGCCCTTGCGGAGGCCGAGCGGCACCGCGCTCATGACCCGTTCACGCAGGCCCGTCGCCACGAGCAGCATGACGACGAAGCCGGCCAGGACCACCATGCCCATGGCGTCGGGCCAGCTCATGCGCGGGGCCAGCTGGAGCGCGACCACCGTGTTCACACCGAGCCCGGCCGCCAGGGCGATCGGGACGTTGCCGATGACGCCCATCAGGAGCGTGGAGAAGGCGGCGGTGAGCACGGTCGCGGTGACCAGCTGGCCGCCGTCGAGCTGGTTCCCGTACATGTCCTCGGCGCTGCCGAGGATGATCGGGTTCAGCACGACGATGTACGCCATGGCGAAGAAGGTGGCGAAGCCGCCGCGAACCTCACGGGCGACCGTGGAGCCGCGCTCGGAGATCCTGAAGTAGCGGTCGAGCCGGCCGGGGGCACGGGAACCCGAGTCGGGCCGCTGCGGCTGCCGGACGTCTTCGGGCGCGGTGGCCGTGGGGGGCATACGAGTCCTCGTGGAGGTGGTGCGGGGGGAGGCTGACGGCGGCGGCTTCCTGAAGGTTCCTACGAGGAAAACCGGCCGGACACAAACCGTTTCAGTATGAACAGATAAGGCCAAGATTGGTATCTCCGCGCGTAGAGGCCCCTGGGCGAAGGGCGGCCCGGGCCGCCGGGGAGGCCGCGGAGGCGGACCGGGGACGCCACCGGAGCCCGCTGGAGCCCGCCGCGGACCACTGCCGGGGGCGGCCGCCGGAGCCCGCCGGGGACGCGCGACCGGGCCCTGCGGGGACGCCACCGGTCCCCGCCGGGGCCCGCCGCGGCGCCGCCTACACTGACCGCATGGCGAAGTGGACCCCCGAGCACGAGGCACCCGAGCCCCTGGAGGGGCCGGTCGTCGCCACCATCACCGGCGGCACGATCCTCTGGTTCGTCCTCTTCCTGGTCCAGATCCCCTTCTACGGCTGGTTCGCCGAGCGCGAGCTCGACTGGTGGGTGTGGACCTGCCTGGCCGGCGGCGGGCTGGGCCTCATCGGCATCTGGTACGTACGCAAGCGCGACGCGGCCATCAGGCGCACGAAGGCCGCGCGCGGCTCGGGCTGACGAAGCCCCGGCCCGGGCTGACGAAGCCCCGGCCCGGGCTGACGTAGTCCCGGCCGCGGCCCGGCGGACCCGGGCGCCCGCGCACCACCCGCCCGGCCCGGGTCCGAACCGTGCTCCGGACCGGCGAATCGGGGGCTCGGGGGGTGGAGCGGCCCACGTCGCCGTACCGTCGAGGCATGACTCAGCGGTCGGAGATCAGCAGCGACGGAGCCGAGCCACGCGGCGGCCCGGTGATCGACGCGGGGGCGGAGCTCGACCCCGTCCACCCCGTACCGCCGCCCGTACGGCACCGGCCGGGCGGGCTGAGCGCCGACGAGGTCGCCGAACGCATCGCACGCGGTGAGGTCAACGACGTCCCCGTACGCAGCAGTCGCTCCGCCGTCGACATCGTCCGGGGCAACGTCTTCACCCGCTTCAACGCGATCATCGGCGTGCTCTGGGTGATCATGTTCCTCGTCGCACCGTTCCAGGACACCCTGTTCGGCTTCGTCATCCTCGCCAACACCGGCATCGGCATCATCCAGGAGCTGCGCGCCAAGAAGACGCTGGACGGCCTCGCCGTCATCGGCGAGGCGAAACCGACCGTCCGCCGCGACGGCGTCGCCGGCGAGGTGTCCACCTCCGAGATCGTGCTCGGCGACCTCATCGAACTCGGGCCCGGCGACAAGGTCGTGGTCGACGGCGAGGTCGCCGAGGCCGACGGTCTCGAGGTGGACGAGTCCCTGCTGACCGGTGAGGCCGACCCGGTCCTCAAGCGGCGCGGGGACCGGATGATGTCCGGCAGCTTCGTCGTCGCGGGCGGCGGCGCCTTCACCGCCACCAAGGTCGGCCGGGAGGCCTACGCCGCCCAGCTCGCCGAGGAGGCCTCCCGCTTCACCCTCGTCCACTCCGAGCTGCGCTCCGGCATCTCCACGATCCTCAAGTACGTCACCTGGATGATGGTCCCGACCGCCCTCGGGCTCATCATCAGCCAGCTCGTCGCCAAGGGCGACAACGTCAAGGACTCGATCGCCCGCACGGTCGGCGGCATCGTCCCGATGATCCCCGAGGGCCTGGTCCTGCTCACCTCCGTCGCCTTCGCGATCGGCGTCATCCGGCTCGGCCGCAAGCAGTGCCTCGTCCAGGAGCTTCCCGCCATCGAGGGACTCGCCCGGGTCGACGTGGTGTGCCTGGACAAGACCGGCACGCTCACCGAGGGCGGCATGGACGTCGCCGAGCTGCGCATGCTGGACGGCTGCGACGAGGACTACGTACGCACCGTCCTCGGCGCGCTCGGCGAGTCCGACCCGCGGCCCAACGCCTCCCTCCAGGCGATCATCGACGCCTGTCCGGACCGGGAGGAGTGGCGCTGCACCGAGTCCCTGCCGTTCTCGTCCGCCCGGAAGTACAGCGGCGCCGCGTTCAGCGAGGGCGACGGGCAGAGCTCGACCTGGCTGCTCGGGGCCCCCGACGTCCTGCTGCCCCTCGGCGCACCGGTCCTGCGCGAGGTCGACGGCCTCAACGAGCAGGGCCTGCGGGTACTGCTGCTCGCCCGCGCCGCGGGCGAGCTCGACGACCCCGACGTCACCGCGGGCGCCCGGCCCACCGCGCTGGTCGTCCTGGAGCAGCGGTTGCGGCCCGACGCGGCCGACACCCTGCGCTACTTCGAGGAGCAGGACGTCGCGGCGAAGGTCATCTCGGGCGACAACGCCGTGTCGGTGAGCGCCGTGGCCGGCAAGCTCGGCCTGCCGGGCGCGGCCGGAGCCGTGGACGCGCGCAAGCTGCCGGCCGAGCGGGAGGCGATGGCCGCCGAGCTCGCCGCCAACGCGGTCTTCGGCCGGGTCACCCCGCAGCAGAAGCGGGACATGGTCGCCGCGCTCCAGTCACGCGGCCACAC
Organism: Streptomyces tirandamycinicus; assembly: GCF_003097515.1. Classification (NCBI taxonomy): domain Bacteria; kingdom Bacillati; phylum Actinomycetota; class Actinomycetes; order Kitasatosporales; family Streptomycetaceae; genus Streptomyces; species Streptomyces tirandamycinicus. Next base: position 3,083,466 of record NZ_CP029188.1, read on the forward strand.
GGTCGCGATGACGGGCGACGGCGTCAACGACGTCCTCGCGCTCAAGGACGCCGACATCGGCGTCTCCATGGGGTCGGGTTCCGAGGCGACGAAGGCCGTCGCGCAGATCGTGCTCCTCAACAACAGCTTCGCCACGCTGCCGTCGGTGGTCGCCGAGGGCCGCCGCGTCATCGGCAACATCACCCGGGTCGCCACGCTCTTCCTGACCAAGACGGTGTACTCGGTGCTGCTGGCGGTCCTGGTGGTCTGCTCGCAGGTCGAGTACCCCTTCCTGCCCCGCCACCTGACCCTGCTGTCCACGCTGACCATCGGTGTCCCGGCGTTCTTCCTGGCCCTGGCGCCCAACAAGGAGCGGGCCAAGCCCCACTTCGTGCGCCGTGTCATGCGGTACGCGATCCCCGGCGGGATCGTCGCGGCCGCCGCGACCTTCGCCACGTACCTCCTCGCCCGGCACCACTACAGCGGGCCCGGGGCCCTGGCCGCCGAGACCAGCGCGGCGACGCTGACGCTGTTCCTGGTCGCCGTGTGGGTCCTGGCGATCGTCGCCCGCCCCTACACCTGGTGGCGCGTGTGCCTGGTCGCCGCCATGGGGCTGGGCTTCCTGATCGTCCTCGTGGTGCCCTGGCTGCAGGACTTCTTCGCCCTGCGGCTGGTGGGTACGACGATGCCGTGGGCGGCGGTCGGCATCGCCGCGACGGCCGGGGCGGTGCTGGAGCTCGCCTGGCGCTGGGTGGACCGCCGCTTCCCGGCGTAGGGCCGGCGCGGCGGAGCGGACACCCGGGGCCGCCCCGCCGCGCCGCCCGGCACACCTCCCGCCGCCCGGCACACTCCCCGCTGTCCGGGCCGGGACCGGCCCGGTCCGGGAACCGCCCGGGCCGATGGCGGCCCCGTCCAGGAACCGCCCGGTCCAGGAACGGCCCGGTCCGGAAAGGCCCCAGCCGAAGACGGCGGCGGCTTCCAGGGGCCCCACGGAAGGCGGCAGCGGTCTCCAAGAGCCGGCCCTCAGTCGAACCAGCGGTCCCGCGCCAGCTCCTCCGTGCGCGACGGGTCCTCCAGCAGCGCCGCCACCTCGAAGCGGCGGGGCCACTGGCCCGCCGCCCAGGCGAGACCGGCGGCGACGCCCTCCAGCGTGGCGGCGTGGACGACCCCGTCGGAGCCGCGGCGCCAGTCGAGTTCGACCCCGCCGGCGAGCAGCTCATCGTGCTCGACGTACGACGCGGGTGTCGCCGGGCCCAGCAGCGCGTGCACCGGCTCCGGTACCGCGTGCTCCTCGCCGTCCGTCGTCACGTCCGCCTCGACCGCCTCGCTGAGCCGCCCCACCTGGAACAGTTCGGCCAGATCCGCCGCCCGGTCCGGGGACACGGGCAGCAGCGGGCGCCCCGCGGTCAGCGGCAGCAGGTCGGGGGCGTCCGCGACGAGCGCGTCCGAAGCGTCCACCACCCGCACCTCGCCGTCCACGACCGCGCGCAGCTCGTCCGGGAGCGTCACCTGCTCCGGGTCCAGATCCGCCAGGGCCGTGTAGAGGCCGTGCAGCTGGGACGCGCTGACCGGGCGGTCCGGGTCGGCGAGCCGCCCCAGCAGCTCGGCCGCGCCGCCCGGCTCGTCCAGCAGCGCGGCGACGGACGTCCGTACGCCGAGGGCGTGCAGCACCTGCTCGTCCTCAAAGCCGGTGGCGTCGGCCGCGTCGTACAGGCCCACCAGCAGCGGATCGCCGCCCGACGAGCGCAGACCCGCGGGGCGGCGGCCGCCCAGCACCGGATGGCCGCGCAGCCACCAGGCCGTGTACGGCCGGACCGTCTCGGTCGTGCCGTCCGGCAGCAGCACCCGGACGGGCTGGGTCAGCGCGTCCCGGAGCGGCGGCCTGGCCAGCAGTGCGAGGGCCCGCGGCCACTGGTCGTCGTCCACGAGGTCCAGGTCGCGCACGGCGGCGATCTCCGTCGCGACCGGCGGTACGGGGGTGTCGGGCAGCCGGTCCAGTACGTCCTCGCACCACACGTCGACCGCGTCCAGCAGCCCGGCGTCGTCCGGCTCGGCGTAGTCGCCCTCGCGGGGCTCCAGTTCGTCCGGGTCCAGCACCACGTCCGTGGCGCGGACGAGTGCGAAGCCCGCCAGCACCCCGCAGGCGGCGAGCGGCTGCTCGCCCCAGCGTCCGGCCAGCTCGGCGTCGACGAGGGCCAGTTCGCCCTCGCGCATCACGGACGCGAAGGCGCTTCCCGGCAGTACCAGCTCACCGGCCGGGGCGAGTTCGCCGTCCTCGTCCGGCAGTGCCAGCGCGCCCAGCCACGGCTCGTCGCCCGGCTCCAGCCCCGCGTCCCGGACGAGGGCGAGGACGATCTCCGCCAGCTCCTCGCTGTCCGGGGCGTCCTCGTCCCACAGCCCGTCGCCGTCCTCCAGCGACGCGGCGACGGCCGCCCGCACCTGCGGGGTCGTGAGCACCGCGCGCGGTGTCGCCGGCAGCGCGCCCAGCTTCTCCAGCAGCGGATGGGCGGCGTCCTGATGGGCCACCTTCAGCCCGAACCGGGCCAGTCCTTCCGGGGTCTCGGCCGTCGGCAGCAGCACCTGACGCGGGCCGATGGTGGTGCGGGGCGCGCGGCGCGGACGCGGCTCCCCCTCGCCGTCCCCGGACATCCCGTCCCCGGGCATTTCGTCGCCGGACATCCCGTCCCCGGCGGCGATGCCCGTACCGGCGAGCGGCACCGGCAGGCCGGACAGCCGCTCCGGGTCCACACCGGCGAGGCTGTCGTACAGCCGCCACCACCACGACGGGTCGCGCTCGATCCCGGCGAGCCGGTCGACCGCCTCCGTCAGCGGGACCCGTGCGACACCGAGGGTCCGCAGCTCCGCCCGGCGCTCGAGGCCGGCCGGCAGCAGGGTCGGGAGCACGTCCGCCAGGACCTCCACGGTTTCGGCGCCGGCGCCCTCCACGATCTCGGCCTCCAGCGGCCGCAGCGCCACCACGTCCTCCGAGGGGACGGCGGGGGCGAGGAACGCGACGCGCGGCAGCAGTTCCAGGATCGCCGCGCGCAGCGCACCGTCCAGCTCGCCCTTGCCCAGCGGCCCGGGGACGAGGTCGATCAGCCCGGTGCCGACCGGCTGCCAGTCGCCGAGCAGTTCGGCGTACGCGTCGGCCGCGCGCCGCACCAGGAAGTCGGTGAGCGGGCCGGGAGCGGGGTGGCGGCGCGCGGTGTCCAGCGGCAGCGAGGCGATCAGCAGCGCGGGCACGCCGAGGGGCTCGTCGGTCGGGGTCGGCGCGTGGACGACCGGCGCGGTCGCCGGGTACACGGGCATGCCCTCGGTGTCCACGGGAACCGCCCAGGTCACGGTCCAGTGCGGCCGCAGCCGCTCCTCGACCGGCCGGTCCGCGAGCAGCGCGGGCTCGATGGCGCCGTGCCGGCTGACGACCCGCCAGCGGTTCAGTCCGCGGGCGCTGTCCTCGATGTGGACGTGGTCGCCGTGCTGCGAGCGGCGCAGCGTCCGGACGCCCTCCGGGGTCTCCACCACGACCTCGGTGAGCCCCGGCAGGGTGAGCAGCAGCGCGTCGTCGATCCCGGCGAGCAGCCGGCCGACCAGGTCCTCGGCGGTCCCGTCGCGCAGCGGCAGGATCACGACCGTGTCGTAGCCGTCGGGCGCGGTGCCCTCGGCGGGCAGCGGCAGCCGAAGCAGCGGTACATGGCCGTCGCGGCGGCGCAGTTCGTCCCCGAGTCCCGGGCTGGCCTGAGCCGCCTGCGCCGCGAGTTCCCGGGCCTCGGCCAGCGACCAGCGGACACCGCCGTGCCGGCCGACGACGGCGGGCTCGTCGCTCACGGCCAGTACGGCGGCGAAACCGACACCGAAGCGGCCCACCGCGGTCCGGTCGCCCTCCCGCTTGGCCGACGCGCGCAGCGTCGACAGCGACTCCACACCGGCGGCGTCCAGCGGGGCGCCGGTGTTTGCGGCGACGAGTGTGCCCCGGTCGAGGGTGAGCCGGAAGCGCCCGGGGACACCGGCACGGGCGGCGGCGTCGGCGGCGTTCTGGGCCAGCTCGACGATCACGCGATCGCGGTAGCCGCCGAGCGCGAGGTCCTCCTCGGCGTTGGCGTCCTCGCGGAAGCGCGCGGGGCTCGCGCCCCAGGCGTCGAGCACCCCGCGCCGCAGCCGCACCGTCCCGAACGGGTCGGCCCCCTCGGTCGTCCTGACGCTCACGCCTGTCTCCGCTCTCTGGCTGTGCTCTTCGACCGTTTCGGCATTCCGCCGGTACCGGTGCGGTGTGACGTCGGTACCGGTGCGGTACCGGCCGCGCGGACGCGGCCCCACCCCGGAGCCCGAAGGTACCGCGTCGCACGCGCCCCCGCGCGATCGCTCCACCGGGGCTCGCAGCGCACACCCGGGTGGCGTGGTGGCGGCGGAACGAGTCACGCCGCCGCACACTCCCTATGCGGCCGGCCGGAGGCGGCCCGGCGGGCCCGCCCCGAGGGAGCCGGAGGCCCTGACGCGGGGCCGGTCGGGGCGGTGACGCGGGGCCGGTCGAGCCGGTACGGGCTCTCGACTCTGACCGTGGCACCGCATCCGCTCTCCTGGCGCCGGGGCTTCCTCGGCAACGTCCCGGTCCGGAGTGCTGCTCCTCCCCGGCGGTCTCGCCGTCGTCCGCGAGCCGGTGTCGGAGACCCGCTCCACACCGGATGTGCCGGGCGCCGTCACCATGACCGGGGGCTACTCGCCTTCGTTCTCGGCGTCACCGGCGCGGAGCGCAACGGCTGGTCCGCGCCTCGGACTTGGCGTGCGCTGCTGGTCGCCGCCGTCCTGCTTGTCGGCCGCCACGTCATCGGGCGGCCGACAAGCAGGGCGGCGGGCGGCGGGCGGCGGGCGGCGGGCGAAGGAGTCCTGGCAGTCCCCGGCTCCGCCCCGTCGAGTTCGCGGCCTGCGGCGGGACGAGGAGTCCCATGGCCGGCTGATCGTGGCGTTCCGACCGGCCGATCCACGGGCCGGAGCCCGGCGGTGCCGGCTGTCGCGAGCCGGCGACCGGGCGGGAACCCGCTGGAGGACAAGCGGCGACCGGGCTCGTACCGGGCGAGAGCAGGACGAAAGCCGAGCGGCGACCGGGCAGCGACCGGGCGACGGTCGGGCGGGAAACAGGGCGGCGACCACCACGCCAGGGCCGGGCGGGAACGGGCCGGCGACCGAGCCGGAACCCCGCCGGGGCTCCCCGCCGAAGGCGCTACGAGTGCCCCAGGTCCTCGTCCTGCGCGGTCGTCTCCACGTGGTCCGGGACCGAGCCGCTGTCCGGGGCCGGGCGGAGCGGGAACTCGTCCGCGCGCATCGAGTCGTGCACCGGCGGAGCCGGCCGCGGCGGCTTCGGCATGACCGCCGCCTCGGAGTGCCCGCCGCACCCGTACGACAGCGACACGACCCGACCGTCCGCGGGGGAGAACTCGTTCGCGCACACCCCGAACGCCTGCTTGAGCGATCCCGACAGCGGCATCAGGAACCCGCAGGACTGGCACGACGCCGGCGCGGACTGCGCCATCGGCGTCTTCGCCCCGAAGGAGTCCTCCCACCGGTCCGCGGCGACGTGCAGCCCGTAGCGGGAGAGGACCCGGGCGCGGCGCATGCCCAGTTCCTCCGCCACGGAGGCGATGCCACCGCGCGCCGGCGCGCGGGTCACGATCTCCGCGTCCTCGGCGTCGACCCGGTCGGCCATCTCGTCGGAGACCGCCGAGTTCGGCGGCGGCGCGTCCTCGCCCGAGTAGCCGGGCTCGAGCCGCAGATCCTCGGCGTCCGTGGGCAGCAGATCGCCGGGGCCGAGGTCACCGGGCCGCAGCCGGTCGCTCCACGGCACCCACTCGGGCGCGAGCAGCGCGTCCGGTCCGGGCAGGAGCACGGCCTCGTCGACCGTGACGTTCTTCGCGCGGGAGGCGCGGGCGACGGTGACGGCCCAGCGCCAGCCCCGGTAGCCCACCTCGCGGCACTCGAAGAAGTGGGTGACGACCCGGTCGCCCTCGGATACCAGCGAGACGTGCTCTCCCACCACCCCCGGCGAGGCCGCCTCGTCTGCGGCCGCCCTGGCCAGGTCTACCGCCTCGGCGCACAGGCGGTCGGGGGTACGGCTTCGCGTCGTCGCAGCACTCACAGGTCTCGCTTCTCTCCTACGCCGTCTCACAAGTGCGCCTGGCCGATTCGCGATGTACGAGCGGCGGGCGGAGCGGACCAGGGGGCCGCATCGACGTCCGCGCCCGGCACTCCGTCTCGGGCACACCTACCGTCACCCATTCTGCGGGATGGCGAAAAGGCGTGCGGCCGGGAACTACCGCCGGTGGCGCGCTACGCACGCTACCCCCTCCGTGGCGCGCCGCCCACCTGCCCGTCCGAATCCCGGTTCGGGTCGGGGGTCGGTAGGGCACTATGACGACGTGACAGCCGCGAGGTCGTCCGGCGCTCCCGGGCCGCTGAGCAGGGCGTGCCGAGCCGTCGGCCGCGCCCTGCACCTGCCGTTCACCCGAACGGCCAGGGGCATCCGCCGGGCCACGCACGCGCACGGCGCGGGCGAGTCCGGGCTGGGCAGGCTGATCGAACTGCACGCCGTCAACGGCGCCGGCGATGTCATGATCACGGTTGCGCTGGCCTCGACGGTGTTCTTCTCCGTGCCCACCGATGAGGCCCGCGGGCGGGTCGCGCTCTACCTGGCCATCACCATGGCGCCGTTCGCCCTGCTCGCCCCGGTGATCGGCCCGCTGCTGGACCACATCCCGCACGGCCGCCGCGCGGCGATGGCGGGCACCATGACGGCCCGCGCGGTGCTGGCGCTGGCCATATCGGGAGCGGTCGCCACGGGCGGCATCGAGTTGTATCCGGCGGCGCTCGGCGTACTGGTGTGCTCGAAGGCGTACGGGGTGATCCGGAGTGCCGTCGTGCCGCGTCTGCTGCCGCCGGGGTTCGCGCTGGTGAAGGCGAACTCACGGGTGACGCTGGCCGGGCTGCTGGCCACGGGCATCGCGGCACCGATCGGCGTCGGACTCCAGCAGATCGGCCCGGCCTGGCCGCTGTACGGCGCGTGCGCGATCTTCACCCTGGGCACGTTCCTCTCGCTGAGCATGCCGCACAAGGTCGACTCGGCGAAGGGCGAGCGCAAGGCGCACATGCTGACGCACGGCGAGCGGAAGCCCAGCCTGCGGACCGTCGGCCCGTCGGTGCTGCACGGACTGCAGGCGAACGTGGCGCACCGGATGCTGTCGGGGTTCCTGATCTTCTTCCTGGCGTTCCTGCTGCGGGTCCATCCGATGGCCGGGCAGAGCGCGGCCGCGTCGCTGGTCATGGTCGGTGTCGCCGCCGGGATCGGCAACGCCTGCGGCACGGCGATCGGGGCGTGGGTGCGCAACCGCCCTCCGGAGCTGATCGTCGCCACCGGGCTGACGCTGGTGCTGACGGCGGCGGCGCTCACGGCGGTGTTCTTCAGTCCGCTGATGGTGGCGGTGCTGGGCGCGGTGGCCGGGCTGACCCAGGCGCTGTCGAAACTGTCGCTGGACGCGATGATCCAGCGGGACGTGCCGGAGTCGGTGCGGACGTCGGCCTTCGCCCGCTCGGAGACGCTGCTCCAGATGTCGTGGGTGGTCGGCGGGGCCATCGGGATCTCGCTGCCGCTGAACGGAGTGGTGGGCCTGACCGTGGCGGCCGGGATCCTGGCCGTGGGCGCCGCGCTGGCGCTGCGCGGGCTTCTGGTGGCGTCCCGCCGCAGCACGGCCGCGCCGGACCCGGTCACCCTGGCGTCGCGCGTACGGTGAGGGCGGGCGCGCCCGCACCGGGGCGGGGGAACCGACCACAGCCGCCCACAGCCGGCCACACGGACCGGGCGGCCGGTGCGCCGGCGGCGTCCCGCGTATGCCCCGCGCGGTGCCGGCGGGGCCATCCACGGCGCCACGCCGCACCCCCGCGCTGCGGGACACCGGGCGCCCGATAGCCTTCGGACCATGACCGTTGCGTTCCTCTCCGGCAAGCGCCGCCGGGCCGCCGCCGCCCTCGGTGCCGTGTCCGCCGGCCTCCTCGTACTCTCCGCCTGCGACAAGCCGACGCCGCTCGCGACCGTGACGGTCGGGACGACCTCGGTACACACCGAGGCCGCCTGCTACAACGACGGCAAGGCGATCAAGGAGTCGCTGATCCAGGACTGCCTCAACGAGAAGGCCGAGAAGTCCATCACGGTCGCGCCGGACGACAAGATCCGCTTCGGTGTCGACCCCGAGATCGCCGAGAACGGCTGGACGATCTTCATCGGCGGCGAGCGCGCCGAGCAGGAGCCGTACCACAAGACGTACCGGACCATCCCGGCCAGCGCGTTCTTCACCAGCCCGACGACCGGTGAGCCCTCCCGCTCGGCCCAGGTGTCCATCGTCGAGACATCGGGCAAGAAGCTGACCGGCATCTGGCACTTCAAGCTCGCCCAGGACTGAGTCCGGGGACGGAATCCCCGGACGGAAACCCCGCGACCGAATCCCCGCGACCGAATCCCCGCGACGGAATCCCCGCGACGGAATCCCCCGGACCGAATCCCCACGACGGAATCCCGGGACCGGACCCGGCGTTCCGGGACCGAGGACCCGGCAGCCGGGGAACGGACACCCGGCCGTCCGGGACCGTAGCGACCCAGCGACCTACACCGAAGGGACCGGGCCGGACGGCACCCGCCCGAAGGCTCAGCCATGCGCGTACTCGTCGTCACCGCGGTGGGGGCGGAGGCCGACTCCGTCACCGCCGGCCTCTCCCCCGGCGTCCCCGTGACCGCCCACCGCATTCCGGGCGGTCACACCCTGCGCCGCTGCCCGGACGCGGGGACGGGCCGCGGCGCGGAAACGGAGACGACGGTGGACGTCCTGGCGGCAGGCGCCGGTCCCGCCGCGGCGGCCGCGGCGACGGCCACCGCGCTGACGGCCGCGGTCACCGCCCCCGGCACTCACGGCGCTCCCGCCGCTCCCGGGTACGACCTGGTCGTCTCCGCCGGGATCGGCGGTGGTTTCGCGGGGGTCGCCCCGCTCGGCTCGATCGTCGTCGCCGACGCGATCGTCGCCGCCGACCTGGGCGCAGAGACCCCCGACGGTCATCTGGCGGTGGAGGAGCTCGGCTTCGGCCGCTCCGTGCACCGGCCCGCCGTACTGTCCGAGCGGATCGCCGAGGCCCTGGACGCGGTGCACGCGCCGGTCCTCACCGTCTCGACCGTCACCGGCACCGCTGCCCGGGCCGCCGAGTTGACCGCGCGCCACCCCCGGGCCGCCGCCGAGGCGATGGAGGGCTTCGGGGTCGCCGAGGCCGCCGTACGGCACGGAGTCCCCGTCGCCGAGATCCGCGCCGTGTCCAACGCCGTCGGCCCCCGCGACCGGGCCTCCTGGCGCATCGGCGAGGCCCTGGAGGCCCTGCGGAACGCGTTCCGGCTGCTGAGCCCCGTCCTCGAGGAGGAGGCCCGATGAGCAAGATCAAGATCGCCTATTCGCCCTGCCCGAACGACACCTTCGTCTTCGACGCCTGGGCGCACGGGCGGGTCCCGGGCGCCCCGCGCCTCGACGTGACGTTCGCGGACATCGACGTCACCAACGGCATGGCGGAGCGGGGCGAGTTCGACGTGCTGAAGGTCTCGTACGCGGTGCTCCCGTACGTGCTCGACGAGTACGCGCTGCTGCCCTGCGGCGGCGCGCTGGGCCGGGGTTGCGGCCCGCTCGTACTCACCCGTGCGCCGGGCACGGACCTGAGCCGCGCGACGGTCGCCGTGCCCGGCGAGAGGTCGACGGCGTACCTGCTGTTCCGGCTGTGGGCGGCGGACGTGCTGCCGGACGGTGTCGGCAGGGTCGTCGTGCTGCCGTTCCACGAGATCATGCCGGCCGTGCGGGACGGCAAGGTGGACGCCGGACTCGTGATCCACGAGGCGCGATTCACCTATCCGGAGTACGGCCTGCACTGCCTCGCGGACATGGGTGAGCACTGGGAGACCACCACCGGACTGCCGATCCCGCTCGGCGCGATCATCGCCAGGCGCTCACTGGGCCCGGAGCTGCTGGGCCTGCTGGCCGAATCCGCCCGCAGGTCCGTGCGGATGGCCTGGGACGACCCGGAGGCGTCGCGTCCGTATGTGATGGAGCACGCCCAGGAGATGGACCCGGCGGTCGCCGACCAGCACATCGGGCTCTACGTCAACGAGTTCACCGCCGACCTCGGCGAGGCGGGCTACTCGGCCGTCCGCGGCCTGCTCACACGTGCCGCGGCCGAGGGGCTCGTACCTCCCCTCGGCCGCGAGGCGCTGTCCTTCGTCTGACGTGCGGGGCCGCGTCCGCCGCCGCTGACGTCCGGGGTCGCGTACGCCGCGCGCGCTCCGGCCCGGCGGCCGCGCCCCGGCCCCGGTCTGCCGCGCGGGCCCCGGCGGTCAGACGTCGAGCTGGTCGGCGACCGCGCGCAGCAGACCCGCGATCTTCTTGCCGTGGGCCTTGTCCGGGTAGCGGCCGCGCTCCAGCTGCGGGGTGATGTTCTCCAGCAGCGTCGTCAGGTCCTGCACGATCGACGCCAGCTCGTCCGGCTTGCGGCGCTGCGCCGCGGCCACGGACGGGGTCGGGTCGAGGACCGTGACCGAGAGTGCCTGGTCACCGCGCTGGCCCGCGACGACGCCGAACTCGACCCGCTGGCCGGGCTTCAGGGAGTCGACTCCGTCAGGAAGCACCGACGAGTGGACGAAGACGTCACCGCCGTCGTCGCGGGAGAGAAAGCCGAAGCCCTTCTCGCTGTTGAACCACTTGACCTTGCCGGTAGGCACGTCTGTCCTCGTCCTCGTACTCGTCGGGAATTGCGAAAAACGGTCTGGATAGCACTGCAGCGGGCCGCCCGACCCGCCACCACACAAGGCTAATGGTCCGAGGGCCACTGACAAGACGTCCCCGGTGGTTCCTACGCGCTGGGAACTACCCTGGTCGAGTGACTCATGAAACCCAACCGAATTCGGCCGGTCCCGGCGACGGGCTCGTCCGGGCCGGCGCGATCGTCTTCATCGTCGGCACCGTGGCCACTCTCGTCACCGTGGCCCCTCTGTTCCTCGGGACCGAGCCGTTCCCGACGGCCGCGTACATCGTGAGCATGCTGATGGGCGTCGGTTTCCTGATCGCCGGCATCGGTGTTCTCCGGTCGATCGCGGCGCAGCGCCGTCAGGCCCGCCCGTCAGCGCCGTCAGCGCCGTCAGCGCCGTCCGCCCCCTCCGTCTAGCGGTTGCGCCCGGCGATCCGGGCGACGCCGCGGCCCGGTGACCCGTCGTCCGGCACTGCGGCTCGGTGATCGCGCCCGGTCATCCGGTCGGCACTTCGGCCCGGTGAACCGTCCGGCGCCCGGGCCCGGTGATCCGGCCTGGTGAACCGTCCGGCGCCCGGGCCCGGCCCTGCGTCAGCCCGCCGCCGCCTCGGCCGTGTACCCGGCGAGCCAGGCGGGGAAGGCGTCGAGGTCCGGCAGGACGACATGCGCGCCCGCCGCGCGCAGCTGGTGCTCGTCGCACGGCCCGGTCGGCACGGCGACCGACAGCGCCCCGGCGGTACGCGCCCCGCGGACATCCCCGACGTGGTCGCCCACGTACACCCGGGCGCCGTGCTCGCGCAGCGCCTCCGCCTTGGCTTCGGCCCACAGCCAGCCGATGACTTCGTCGGGCTCGATGCCGAGATGGGCGAGGTGCATCGCGGCGTTCGGCTCGTGCTTGGCGGTGACGACGATCGCACGGCCGCCCATCGCCTGGACGGCGGCCACGGCCTCCCGGGCGCCGGGCATCGCCGGGGTCGGGGAGATCGCGTACGCGGGGTAGAGCTCGCGGTAGCGGTCGCCCATCTCCGGGATGCGGTCGTCCGGGAACCAGTGCGCGAGTTCCTGCTCCAGCGGCGGCCCCAGCCGGGTGACCGCGAGGTCGGCGTCTATCCACACCCCGGTCTCCGCGGAGAGCGCCCGGTAGGCGGCCCGGATGCCGGGACGCGAGTCGATCAGGGTCATGTCGAGGTCGAATCCGACCGTGAGGGGTCGCGTCAGCGGTTCCGAGGCCATGCAGGTCATTGTGCCGGGGGCCGGCGGTCGGCCGGGACCGAGGCAGGGGCCAGGACCGGGACCGGGGCCAGGGAGCGCGAGGGCCGGGGCCGGGGCCAGGACCGGGGCCGGGGAGCGCGAGGGCCGGGAGTCAGCGGCGGCGGGCGCGCCAGAGGAGGAAGAGGGCGGACGCCACCGCCGCGCCGCGGACGACCCACGGCCACGCCCCGGTCAGCGTCTCTCCCAGCGCCTCGCCGCCCGGGGCGATCGGGTCGCCCCACCGGCCCTCGACGCGGCCCCAGATCCAGACCGCCGCGCCCGTGGCCACGAGGCCCGGGATGCCGAGGACCGCCCACTTCGCCTCGGTGCGGGACAGGGTGCGGGTGGCGTACGCGAGGAGCCAGCCACCGGCCAGTGCCACCAGCGACCCCAGTACCGCGCCCACGGCGAGGAGCGTCGCGGCGAACAGCAGCATGGGGTTGCCGAGCGCGAGACGGACCGGCCCGCGCGGCGGCGCGGCCGGGGGCGCGGCAGCGGGAGCCCCGGCCCCTCCCTCGGCGCCCGCCGCCCCGGTGCGCCGCAGCCACCGCCGCATTCCGCGCCGCGGCGCACCCTCCTTCTCCGGCCCCCGGGCGACGCTCCCCCGCCCTTCCTCGCCCTCCCCGTCCCTGCGGGGAGGACGCAGCAGCTCCGGGATCTCCACGCCGCCGACGAACGCACCGAAGTTCGCGTCCTCCGGCCGCCCGCGTTCGATCCGCCACCAGTCGGGTTCCCGGACGCCCGGACCCGCTCCGGGCACCGCGGGGCCGGGGGACGTTTCCGGGGTGCCGGGGCCCTCCGGCACCGCCGTCCGCTGTTCCGGCACCGACGCGGGGGCCGTGTCGGCAGCGGACGCCGCCGCGTCCGTCCCGCCCTCCGGGAGTCGGCGCCGACTCCGGGGGTCCACCCCGGGGTTCGCGCCGTCCACCACCTCGTCCGGTGTGCCCAGCCGTCCGAGGATGCGCTGGACGGCCGCCGGGCTGTCGGTGCCGTACTTGGCGCGCTGCCGGTCGATCTCGTTACGCAGCGACGACACGAGCTGCATCCTGGTGGCGGAGGGCAGCTGGCGCTGCTGCGCCAGATCGCCGACCCGGCTCAGGTAGTCGAAGACAAGCTGATCGCTCTCGATCCCCACGGTGCCCCTCCACAGCGCGCCCGTCCCGGCGCCCGGTCCTGACGTTAGCGCCTGGACAGGGGCTAACGTGGGGCGGATGGGGACCGGTGAGCTCGATCGGGAGGCGCACGTGCCCGCAGGAACGTCCGCAGGAACGTCATCCGCAGGAACGTCGGCCGGAACACCGGCAGGACAGCCCGCGCGTGAGACGGGAGGCGCCGCGGCCGGTGCGCCGGGGCGCCCGCACGGCGGCACGGAGGCGCACGCGCCGGAGCACGCCCACACCGCCGCGGACGGACTCACACCCGCCGACACGCACGACAGCACGGACGCGCGCACGCCGACGGACACCCGCCACGGCACGGACGCCCACGCCGCCACGGACCCGCGGACACCGGCCGACACGAACACACCGGCCGGCACGAACACACCCGCGGACACGAACACACCCGCGGACGCGCGCAGGCACACGCAGGACGCCACGGACGCATCGCCCGGCACCGCGGACCGTACCGGCGGCCGCCCCGCCGCACCGCCCCGTACCCTCGCCGAGGCGCTGCGCGGCCGTGGTGACCGGGGTCTGGCCGCGCTGCTCCGCGCCCGCCCGGACCTGCTGAACCCCGTACCGAACGACCTGACGCAGCTCGCCACCCGCGCCGGCACCAGGGCCTCCGTCGTCAGGGCGCTGGAGCGGCTCGACCGGTTCGCCCAGCAGACCGCCCAGGCTCTGGCCGTGGCCGTGGAGCCCACCTCGTACGGGACACTGCTCGCGCTGCTCAGCGGCTACGACGGCGGCGACGGCCACGACGGCGACAGCGACAGCGAGGGCCGCGAGGGCGGCGGCGGCCCCACGGCCAATCCAGCGGCCAATCCAGCGGTCGAGTCGGCGGTCGAGTCGGCGGTCGAGGCCGCGCTCCCGCGCGCGCTCGGCCTGCTGCGCGAGCAGGCGCTGGTCTGGGGCGACGACGACCGGCTGCGGCTGGTGCGGACCGCGCGCGAACTGCTCGCCCCGTCCCCGCAGCACCCGTCCCCCACCGGCCTCGGTCCGACGGTCGCCGAGGCCACCTCGGGGATGTCACCGGGCAGGCTGCAGGAGATCCTCGCCGCGGCGGGGCTGCCGACGACGCATGACCCGGTGTCGGCCGTGGAGTCGCTGACCGCGCTGTTCACCGACCGGGAGCGGATGGCGGCGCTGCTGGACACGGCACCGGCGGAGGCCCTCGCGGTGCTGGACCGGCTGGTGTGGGGGCCGCCGTACGGGACGGTGGCTCCACCGGGGGGTTCCGCGGGCGGCTCCTCGGGCGCGGCGGACCCGACACCGGTGCAGTGGCTGCGGGACCGGGGGCTGCTGCTGCCCTCCTCGCCGCGGACGGTGGTGCTGCCGCGCGAGGTGGCGCTGCATCTGCGCGGGGGGCGGGTGCACCGCGAACCGGAGCCGGTGGCGCCGGAGATCCGGGCCGCGGCCGAACACCGTCCGCAGATCGTGGACAGCACGGCCGCGGGTCAGGCACACACCGCGCTGGCCACCGTGGAGGAGTTGCTGAAGGGCTGGCAGACGGGCGGACCGGCGGTGCTCAGAGCGGGCGGCCTGAGCGTCCGGGACCTCAGGAGGACCGCCGCCGCGCTCGACGTCTCCGAGCGGATCGCCGCCTTCTGGCTGGAACTGGCCTACGCGGCCGGGCTGCTGGCCTCCGACGGGGAGGCCGACGAGCGGTTCGCGCCGACGCCCGCCTACGACGAGTGGCTGGACCTGCCCGCCGCCTCGCGATGGACGGTCCTCACGACCGCCTGGCTCACCGCGACCCGGACTCCGGGGCTGGTCGGCGACCAGGACGCCAAGGGCCGTACGGTCGCGGCGCTCGGCCCCGACCTGGACCGCGGTGCCGCCCCCGAGGTACGTCACCGGGTGCTGGCGCTGCTGGCCGAGCTGCCCCGGGGCGCCGCCGCGGACCCGGTCTCGGTCCTCGCCCGGCTCCGCTGGGAGCGCCCGGGCCGCGCCCCGGCGTCCGCCCCCGGCACCCCCGAGCCCACGGATCTGCGCTCCCGCATCGCCACATGGACCCTGACCGAGGCGGAGCTCCTGGGCCTGACGGGCCGCGGAGCCCTCTCCTCCGCGGCCCGCACCCTTCTGTCCGACCCGGCCGTCCCCGACCCGGTCGTCCCCGACCCGGTCGTCCCCGAGACAGCCGTCCCCGAGAGGGCCGGAGGCGGACCCGCGCCGCAGCCCGTCCCGAGCGGCCAGGCCGGTCTCGCCGCCCGGGCCGCGCTCGCCGCCGGGGTGATCGCGCCGCTGCTGCCCGAACCACTCGACCACGTCCTCCTCCAGGCCGATCTCACCGCCGTCGCACCGGGCCCGCTGGAGCGCCCGCTCGCGGAGGCGCTCGGCGTCCTCGCGGACGTGGAATCGAAGGGTGGCGCGACGGTCTACCGGTTTACTCCGGCGTCCGTACGCCGGGCCCTGGACGGCGGGCAGGCCGCGGCGGACCTGCACGCCTTCCTCGCCAAGCACAGCCGTACCCCGGTACCCCAGCCGCTGAGCTACCTCATCGACGACGTGGCCCGCAAGCACGGCCATCTGCGCATCGGCGCCGCCTCCGCCTACGTCCGCTGCGACGACGACGCGCTGCTCGACGAGATCCTGGCCGACCGGCGCTCGCAGGGCCTGGGGATGCGCCGGCTCGCCCCCTCCGTGGTGGCGGCCCAGGCGGACCCCGCCACACTGCTCGAAGGACTGCGGGCCATGGGGTACGCACCGGCCGCGGAGTCCGCCGAAGGGGATGTACTGATCACCCGCGCCGACTCCCGTCGCACCCCGCACCGCACCCCGCCGGTCCCCGTAGCGGACGGGCCGCCGGTACCGGACGACACCCTGCTCGCCGCGGCGGTGAAGGCGATCCGGGCGGGCGACCAGGCCGCGACGGCCGTACGCAAGCCCGCGGCGCACACCGGCGCCGGTGAACTGCCCCGCACCAGCACGGCCGAGACCCTCGCGACCGTGCAGGCGGCCGCGCTCACCGGCAGCGCCATCTGGATCGGGTACGTCAACGCCGCCGGGACCGCGAGCCAGCGGGTCATCGCACCCGTCCGCGTCGAGGGCGGATTCGTCACCGCGTACGACCACACCGCCGACGAGGTGCGCACCTACCCCCTGCACCGGATCACCGGGGCCGCCGAGCTCGCGGACGACCCGGCCTGAACGCCCGTCCCGCACACGGCTCACCCGGGGCGGACGCGCCAGGCGCCCCGGCGATTTCGCGAATCATGCGGACAACCGGCGCGATTCCCGCCCCAGGGTGATCCCTTACCCACCGGGGGGCGACCTTCGGCATTCCGACGGGCGGCCGTGGGCAGCCACCCGGCGTCCCAGTGACGATCCCGGGCCGGTCCGGCCCCGGACAGCCGGAAGGAAGGTCATCCCATATGCGTCGTGTCACCACCGTCCTCGTCGCCGCAGCCGCGTTCCTGGGCGCAATGGCCACACACGCCTCGGCGGTCGGCATCGATCTCGGCGGCGGACTCACGCTGTAACCGAACCCGCGGGTCCGTGCCGATGGCGCGGACCCGCCGACGGCCGGGCAGCCCGCCGTGGGCCGCCCGCCGTGGGCCGCCGCTTCCGGGCCACTGCTTCCGGGCCACCGCTTCCAGGCCGCCCACGACGGCCACCGCAGCGCTCACCCCGGGGGGAGCGCCCTGCACAGAAAGGTGCCAGGTCATGCGCCGTATCGCCGCCGTCCTCGCGTCGGCCGCGCTCCTCGCCCTCGGTCTCCTCGTCCCCGTACCGCTCGGCGTCCAGATCGAGGGGCCGCTGATCAACAGCCCGCTGATCTGAGCCCGGCAGTCCGGTCCATGGCACGAGCCAGGGCACCTCCCGGGGCACGACCAGACGGCCCGGCAACGGGGGCCCGGGCCAGGGGGCCCGGGATAGGGGGGCCGGGATAGGGGGGCCGGGATAGGGGGGCCTGAGCAGGGGGCCGAGCTAGGGAAGGAGGCACGACCCGGGGGGGCCGGACAACGAGTACAGAGACCAGGACGGAGATCAAGACCAGGACAAAGACAGAGAACGGAGACGGGGGCAGAGGCGGAGGTGGAGACGGAGAACGGAGACGGAGGGGGAAGGGGAAGGAGAGGGGGAGGGGGAGACAGCGGCGGAGGCGGAGACCGACGGGGGATCTCAGGGAGGCACGACGGGCGCGGCTCCGAGGGGCGGGGCAGGGGCGCGGGGGCCGAAGCCACAGGCCGGCCACCGAGGCCTTCGGGCCGGGCTCCCAGGAGCCCGGCCCCGTACCGCGAAGGACGGTGCCCGCGAGATGGCCGCTGTGGCCGAGGCCACCCGGTCGCGGCGTCCGATGAGGCAAACTGGACGTTTGGCCGCACGGGATCGCCGGACCCGGGCGCAGGCCGCGATGAAAGGGCACCCACGTGAACGGGCCGCTTATCGTCCAAAGCGACAAGACTCTTCTGCTCGAGGTCGACCACGACCTGGCCGACGCGTGCCGCCGCGCCATCGCCCCCTTCGCCGAGCTGGAGCGCGCCCCCGAGCACATTCACACCTACCGTGTCACCCCGCTCGGACTGTGGAACGCACGGGCGGCCGGGCACGACGCCGAGCAGGTCGTGGACGCGCTCGTCGAGTTCTCCCGCTACCCCGTCCCGCACGCGCTGCTGGTCGACGTGGCCGAGACGATGGCCCGGTACGGTCGTCTCACGCTGGTCAAGCACCCCACCCACGGCCTGGTGCTGTCCACGACCGACCGCCCCGTGCTGGAGGAGGTCCTGCGCTCCAAGAGGATCCAGCCGCTGGTCGGCCCAAGGATCGACCCGGACACGGTCGCCGTGCACCCCTCCGAGCGCGGCCAGATCAAGCAGACGCTGCTGAAGCTCGGCTGGCCCGCCGAGGACCACGCCGGCTACGTCGACGGGGAGGCCCACCGCATCGACCTGGACGAGTCCGGCTGGGCCCTGCGCCCGTACCAGAAGCAGGCGGTCGAGGGCTTCTGGCACGGTGGCTCGGGTGTCGTGGTGCTCCCCTGCGGCGCGGGCAAGACGCTGGTCGGCGCCGGGGCGATGGCCCAGGCGAAGGCGACCACGCTCATCCTCGTCACCAACACGGTCTCCGCCCGCCAGTGGAAGCACGAGCTCGTGAAGCGCACCTCGCTGACCGAGGAGGAGATCGGCGAGTACAGCGGCGCGAAGAAGGAGATCCGACCGGTCACCATCGCCACGTACCAGGTGCTCACGACCAGGCGGAAGGGTGTCTACCCGCACCTGGAGCTGTTCGACTCCCGCGACTGGGGGCTGATCGTCTACGACGAGGTGCACCTCCTGCCCGCACCGGTCTTCAAGTTCACCGCGGACCTGCAGGCCCGCCGGCGGCTCGGCCTGACGGCGACGCTCGTGCGCGAGGACGGCCGCGAGTCGGACGTCTTCTCGCTCATCGGCCCCAAGCGGTTCGACGCGCCCTGGAAGGAGATCGAGGCGCAGGGGTACATCGCGCCCGCGGACTGCGTCGAGGTCCGGGTCAATCTGACGGACTCCGAGCGGCTCGCGTACGCGACGGCGGAGACCGAGGAGAAGTACCGCTTCTGCGCCACCACGGACACCAAGCGGAAGGTCGCGGAGGCGCTCGTGCGCAGGCACGCGGGCCAGCAGACCCTGGTCATCGGCCAGTACATCGACCAGCTCGACGAACTCGGCGAGCACCTGGACGCGCCCGTCATCAAGGGCGAGACGCCCAACTCCCAGCGGGAGAAGCTCTTCGACGCGTTCCGGAACGGCGAGATCTCGGTCCTGGTCGTCTCCAAGGTCGCGAACTTCTCGATCGACCTGCCGGAGGCGACGATCGCCATCCAGGTGTCGGGCACCTTCGGCTCCCGCCAGGAGGAGGCCCAGCGCCTCGGCCGCGTGCTGCGCCCGAAGGCGGACGGCCACAAGGCGCACTTCTACTCGGTGGTGGCCCGCGACACGATCGACCAGGACTTCGCGGCGCACCGCCAGCGCTTCCTCGCGGAGCAGGGGTACGCGTACCGGATCGTGGACGCGGACGACCTGGCCGCCGAGGGCTGACGGCACCGGCCCGGGCGCGGGTGTCCTGCCGCTGCCACTGCCACTGCCGTGTCCGGGGACAGGCGGTCGCTACGCTGGGCTCGGGCCCCGACCAGGCCGGTGCGCACGACGCCCGGCAGGCGCGACCGGACGGCACGCCGGGCGTCCGCCCGTACCACCGGACGAGGAGGACCCGATGCCGCACCACGAGAGCCACGAGGTGCTCTTCACGGAGTCGGCGGCCCGTGACCGCGACCGCTTGGACCCGGTGCGCCGGGCGTCGTTCGACAAGGCACTGGAGATCCTCGCCCGCGACCCGTACACCGAGCACTCCCGTCCGATAGGTCCCGGCGAACAGGACCGCGAGATCCGGCTGACCTCGCAGGTCGTGGCGGAGTACATAGTCTCGCGGGGACGGCTGCTGCTGGTCGTCCTGCGGATCTTCGACGACGCGGACATCCTGCTTCCGGAAGGCTGAGGCGCCGGCGCGGGCCCGTGGAGACGCCCCGGCTCAGCGGGCAGCTCTGGCACCTGCTCCCGCCACCGTGCCTGCCGCGGTCCCCGCCCCCGTGCCCACCGCCGTGGTCCCGCACCGCGCGGGCGGCAGGTGGACCGCTGCAGGCGGGCCGCTGCGGGCGAAGGCCGCTCAGCGCGGGCCCGCGGGCGGCGCTCAGCGGTGCCTGCGGACGCCGGCCTCCTCGCTGTACTCACCGAGGACCGCGACTCCGAACGCCGTGGCGACGAAGACCTTCACCGCGCGCAGCGCATCGCCGAGCCGGTGGGAGCGGTGGGCCGGGGCGCCGGTGGCGGTGGCTCCGCGACCGGGCCGGGACGCTGGGTTGAGGGTGGCTGCACTCATGTGACCAGGATGGTTTGCGGATGTGCGCACCACATCGGCCTGCGGGCCGAACGCCGGTGGGGAACGCGTACGACTTCCGGCAGAGGGCTCCCCTACGGGGCGGACCTGCCCCTGGAAATCCATTCGCCCCGGTAGGGCGGGCTGAGTAGAATCGCCCGCCTTGCCCGCCTCCCTCGCAGGAGTGCTGCCTCCCGGACGGAAACCGGGTGCGCTGTCATGTCCTACTTCTCCACCACCAACGTACCCTCGGAGGCAGCACCGTGCCCGCGCCCGAAGCACCCGTAGCACCGGCGCACGATCCCCTGGGCCGCGAACGGGCCCATCTGGCCGCGTCGCGCGCCGCCCTGCGCGAGATGCGCGAGGACGTCGAAGCCCTGGACATCCGCGACGTCACCGCGAACTGGGTGAACGCCGCCGTCCTGCAGTCGCAGATCAGCGAGCGGATCAGGTCGCTCGCGGATCTCGCCCACACCCCGCTGTTCTTCGGACGGCTGGACTACCGGCACGACACGCAGGAGGGGCAGCGCTTCTACATCGGCCGGCGCCATGTGCACGACGGCGGCGGCGACCCCATGGTGATCGACTGGCGGGCGCCGGTCTCCCAGCCGTTCTACCGGGCCTCCCGCAAGGATCCGATGGACGTGCGGCTGCGCCGCCGCTTCGGCTACACGGGCGGCGAACTGACGGCGTACGAGGACGAGCACCTGACCGACCCGGCCGAGGCGGACCGGACCAGCAGGCTGCTCCAGGCCGAGATCGAGCGTCCGCGCGTGGGCCCGATGCGGGACATCGTGGCCACGATCCAGCCCGAGCAGGACGAGATCGTACGGTCCGGCCTGACGGGCACGGTGTGCGTGCAGGGCGGTCCCGGTACCGGGAAGACCGCCGTGGGGCTGCACCGGGTGGCGTACCTGCTGTACGCGCACCGGGAGCGGCTCGCCCGTACCGGCACGCTGGTCATCGGGCCGAACCGGTCCTTCCTCCACTACATCGAGCAAGTGCTGCCCGCCCTGGGTGAGTTGGAGGTCAAGCAGGCGACGGTCGCGGATCTCGTCGCGCATGTCGAGGTACGCGGCGCGGACGAGCCCCCGGCGGCGCTGGTCAAGGGCGACGCCCGGATGGCGGAGGTGCTGCGGCGCGCGATCCGTTCGCATGTGACGACGCCCGCCGAGCCGGTGGTGGTGGTCCGCGGCTCCCGGCGGTGGCGGGTTCCCGCATACGAACTGGAGGACATCGTCGGGGAGTTGCTGGACCGCGACATCCGCTACGGCGCGGCCCGGGCCGCGCTGCCGCGGCGCATCGCGCACGCGGTGCTCGTCCGCATGGAGCAGGCCGGTGAGGCGCCCGACGACCGGGTGCAGGACGCGGTGGCGCGCAGCGCGTCGGTGAAGGCGGCGGTGAAGGCGATCTGGCCGCAGGTGGATCCGGCGAAGCTGGTGCTGCGCCTGCTGTCGGACCCGGCGTTCCTGGCGGAGCACGCCGAGGGGGTGCTGAGTGCGGAGGAGCAGCAGGCGGTGCTGTGGACCCGCGCGCCGCGCTCGGTCCGCTCGGCTCGCTGGTCCGCGGCGGACGCGGTGCTGATCGACGAGGCGAACGATCTCGTCGAGCGTACGCCGTCCCTCGGCCATGTGGTCCTGGACGAGGCGCAGGACCTGTCGCCGATGCAGTACCGGGCGGTGGGGCGCAGATGCACGACGGGTTCGGCGACGGTCCTCGGCGACCTGGCGCAGGGCACCACCCCGTGGGCGACGGCGAGCTGGGCCGAGGCGCTGACCCATCTGGGCAAGCCGGAAGCGGTGGTGGAGGAGCTGACGGCGGGCTTCCGCGTGCCCCGCGAGGTGATCGCGTACGCGTCCCGGCTGCTGCCCCACATGTCCCCCGGGCTGGCGGAGGTCCGGTCGGTGCGGGAGTCCCCCGGCTCTCTGGAGATCCGCCCCTCGCAGGGCGACGGGGACGTGGTCGCCGCGTGCCTGTCGGCGCTCCGGCACGAGGGCTCGACCGGCCTGATCGCCGCCGACGAACGGGTGCCGGCCCTGGCCGCCGCGCTGACCGGCGCCGGTGTCCCCTTCCTCGCCCCCGGGGAGGAGACCACCCCGGACTCCCGGCTCACCCTGGTACCGGTGTCCCTCGCGAAGGGGCTCGAGTACGACCGCGTGGTGCTCGACGACCCCGCGGCCGTGGTCGCCGCCGAGCCGGACGAGCGCACCGGCCTGCGCCGGCTGTACGTGGCGCTGACCCGCGCGGTCTCCGGCCTGACGGTGCTGCACTCGTCGCCCCTGCCGCCGCAGCTGGGGTGATCCGGGCGGAGGCCGCCGGCCGACCGGGGCCGGCGCCCTAACCGTCCACGGCCTCGCGCCACTCGCGCACCGCCGCCGCGTCCACCGGTGCCGACCATCCGCCGGGCCGCGCCGCGCCGCCGATGTGGAACGCGTCCAGACCGGCCGCGCGGAGGGCGGGAAGGTGATCGAGGCGGAGGCCGCCGCCGACCAGCAGCCGCGGCTCGTAACCGGGCTCGTCACGTCGCGCCGCCTCCGCCAGCAGCACGGGCAGTCCGTCGTCGACCCCCGACGCGCTCCCCGCGGTGAGGTACGTGTCGAGGCCGGGGAGGTCGGCGAGCTGCTTGCGCAGGGACGTGCGGTCGGCGGCGCGGTCGATGGCCCGGTGGAACGTCCACCGGCAGCCCTCGATCTCGGCGACCAGCCGTTCGACCGTCACGAGGTCGGGGTCGCCGTGCGCGTCGAGGAAGCCGAGCACGAACTCGTCCGCCCCCTCGGCCCGCAGTCCACCCGCGACCCCGGTGAGCGTGTCGACGTCGCCCGCCCCGAAGCCGTCCGCGAGCCGGAGCATCACCCGCAGCGGGATGTCCACCGCGGCGCGGACGCGGCCGAAGGTCTCCCGGGACGGGCTGAGCCCGTCCCGTGCCATGTCGCTGACCAGCTCCAGGCGGTCCGCTCCCCCGGCCTGCGCGGCGGCCGCGTCCCGCGCGTCGAGGGCGATCACCTCCAGGAGTGCACGCTTGCTCATGGCTCATCCTCCGCCGGTAGACGCCAAAATAGGTCTAGTCCAATATCGGGGTCAGCCTAGTCCGCGTCCACCCACCCCGCACCCACCCCGCACCCACCCCGCACCCATCCCGCACCCACCCAGCGCTCACTCTGGCCCGCTCGCGCCCGGCCAGCACCCACCCCGGGTCACACAGCGGCTCCGGCACACACGGGTTCCGGCACACACCGGACCCGGGGCACACCGGTTCCCGGCACACACGCCGGCCCTCTCGCACCCCCTGCCTCTCTCGCACCCGGCCCCTATCGGCACACCAGCGCCGGCACCGACACCGGTTCCGCACCTCCGCACACACATCGGCTGCCGGGCGCAGACCACCCGCTGCGCACCGTGCCGCACACGCACCGGCGCCGTGGCGCTGTGGCGCCGTCCGTGCGACCGCGGGACTCAGCCGCCCAGGCTGCCGCTCCCGAACGCCCCACCACTGCGGCTGCCGTGCTTCGGCCGGGCCTCGGGCCCCTTGCCCGTGGTGTGCGACGTGTGGGTCTTCAGGTTGTAGGGAAGCAGCCGGCTGCCGTCGTCGGGGAAGGCGTCGTCGTCCGCCTCCCTGACCTCCTCGATGTGCTCCCGGTGGTCGGCCGGCTTCGGCTGCTCCTCGGGACTCGGGACACGCAACCGGGCCCGCCGCCGCCCGTCCCACCACATCGCGCCGCCCAGCAGGACGATAAGAATGACCCCGAAGGTGAGCGGGCCGATCGCGGCCAGGATCTGGGCCGCCAGCTCCGTCGTCGGCACGTTCGAGGCTATGACCGCTGCGTTCATGGTGTCCGCCTCCGCGCATGGGGTGAGACGCAGGCGCTATCCATTATCGCCCCGTACGACCGTTCTGCCAGCACGCCCGGCGACGGCGCCCGGCCGGAGCGGGACGATGCGGGGTGGCCCCGGAGGCCACGGGGCGGGAGGGCCGCCGAAACCCGCCGTCGACGACTCCGCACTGCCCGACGCCCCCCGACGACGCCCCACGACGCCCCACGATCGCTGTCACCGGGACCATCGTCACCACCGGGCTACCGCCACCGCCACCGCCACCGCCAGGACGCTCACCCCCGCCGGAAACACCGCTACCACCGGAACCACCGCCACCGCCACCGTCGGGAGGTCCACCCGGGAGACGTCCGGTCTCCGTCCGGCTGGACAATGTGCCCATGCCCGCGCTTCCGCAGCACCCCGCCCACGACGACCTCCGCCGGCGCTGGGCCGCCACCGTGACCGCGGCCACCGGTCACGCACCGGACGCCTCGTCGCCCGGCTCGGACCGGTACGCCGACGAACTGCTCCGGCGCTGGGCCGAGCCGCAACGGCGGTACCACACCACGGACCACCTGGTCGCGGTCCTGGACCGGGTCGACACGCTCGCCGAGTACGCGGACGACGTCCACCTCGTACGCCTGGCGGCCTGGTTCCACGACGCGGTGTACCTGCCGGAGCGCTCCACCAACGAGGAGCGCAGTGCCCGTCTCGCCGAGCGCGCCCTGACCGAACTGGGCGTCGACCGGGCACGCACCGACGAGGTGTCCCGGCTGGTGCTCCTGACCCGGACCCACGCGGCCGGGGACGACGACGCCAACGGCATGGTCCTCTGCGACGCCGACCTGGCGATCCTCGCTTCGCCGCCGGACGGGTACGAGAGGTACGCCGCAGCCGTGCGGGAGGAGTACGGCTTCGTCCCGGACGACGCCTACCGCGCGGGCCGGACCGAGGTCCTGCGCCGTCTCCTCGGCCTGCCCGGACTGTTCCGCACACCGTACGGGCAGCGGCGGTGGGAGGAGCCCGCGCGGCGCAACATGGCGGGGGAACTGGAGCGCCTCCGGAAGTCCTGAGGCGGCGGGACGGGACCAGGGTCCCCGCGCCGCGTCACGTCCACCACCGTCCACCACCGTCGACCATGCGGACGGTTCCGGCTCCGGGAATGACAGGCGCCATCCGGCTGTTGGGCACTGTCATGCCCGCAGCCCCCGCCGACGCGCCCTCCCGCTCCCGTATGCCGCTGGCCGTCTACATCCTCGGCCTCTCGGTCTTCGCTCTCGGCACCAGCGAGTTCATGCTGTCCGGGCTACTGCCGCCCATCGCTGACGACATGGGCGTCTCGATCCCCCAGGCGGGGCTGCTGATCTCCGCGTTCGCCATCGGGATGGTCGTCGGCGCGCCGCTGCTCGCCGTGGCGACACTGCGGCTTCCGCGCCGCGCCACGCTCGTCACCCTGATCACCGTCTTCGGGCTGGGCCAGGTCGCCGGGGCGCTGGCGCCGACGTACGAGGTCCTCTTCGTGTCCCGGGTGGTCAGCGCCCTCGCCTGTGCCGGGTTCTGGGCGGTCGGCGCGGCGGTGGCCATGGCGATGGTGCCCTTCGGCTCGCGCGCCCGCGCGATGGCCGTGATGATCGGCGGGCTGTCGATCGCCAACGTCCTGGGCGTGCCGGCCGGTGCGTTCCTGGGCGAGCACTTCGGCTGGCGCTCGGCGTTCTGGGCGGTCGGCGCGGCGTCGGCGGTGGCCCTGGCCGGGGTGCTGACCAGGATCCCGCCCATCCCGGTACCCGAGGAGAAGCCGCGGCTCCGCCGCGAGCTCACCATCTACCGCGACCGTCAGGTCTGGCTCGCCGTCGCGGTCACCGCACTGTCGGCGGGCGGCGTCTTCTGCGTGTTCTCCTACCTGGCGCCGCTGCTCACCGATGTCGCCGGGCTCGGCAGCGGCTGGGTGCCCACCGTCCTCGGCCTCTTCGGCATCGGCGCCCTGCTCGGCACGACGATCGGCGGCCGCATCGCCGACGCGCACCTCTTCGGCGTGATGCTCGGAGGCATCACCGCCTCCACCGTGCTGCTGGCCGTTCTCGCCCTGACCGCCGAGTCGCCGGCGGCTGCGGTGGTCCTGTCGTTCCTCATCGGCGTGGCGTCGTTCTTCACGGCCCCCGCCCTGAACGCCCGGATGTTCAACGTCGCGGGCGCCGCCCCCACACTGGCCGCCGCGACGACCACCGCCGCGTTCAACCTCGGCAACACCAGCGGGCCCTGGCTCGGCGGCACGGTCATCGATGCGGGCCTCGGCTTCGCCGCCACGGCATGGGCGGGCGCGGCGATGACCACCGGCGCCCTCGCGCTCGTCGCCCTGGCCCTGCGGTTCGAGCGCCTCGGGGCGGACGCGGCGCCCGGGAGCAGCCGCGTGGTCGTCTCGTCGGCGGCGAGCCGCGACGCGGGCGCGGAGCGCTGCGGCACGACCTGACGCAACGGGACGGGCAGTCCGGCGTCCGTCCCGCCCGGCGCCTCCGCGGGTGCGAGGCGGCCCTCCCTCACCTGCGGGAGGGCCCTCTCGCCGTCTCGCCGTCTCGCCCTACTGCCCACCGCCCTACCGCGCCGCCCCCTACCGCCTATTACCGGCCTAGCGGCCTACCGGCCCGCCGCCGTGCTTCCGCCGCCGCAGTCCCGCCTCGGTGAGCCGCCGGACCAGTTCCTTCGATCCGATCTCCACCGCGCCGCCGCGCACGGCGTCCGCGTAACGGTGCGCGGGCACGTCGTAGTGGTCGCGCTCGAAGGCGCGCGTGGGGCAGCCGATCGACCTGGCGAAGGTGTGCAGCTCCTCGAACGACACGTCGCTGACCAGGTGGGACCAGAGCATCCCGTGCCCCGGCCAGGTCGGCGGGTCGATGTAGAGGGTCACCGCAGCCCGCCGACGGGCGCGACCACGACCCCCGCCTTGCCGCACACCCAGTGCGGGTCCGGGCCCAACTCGGGCTCCACGTCGAGCGCGTGCGGTTCCCCCGAGGTGCAGACCGGGCACAGCGGCCAGCGCCCGTACCGTTCCAGCAGGGCGTCCTGCACGTCCTGGGCGATCAGCCCGGCCACGTACTCCACGCCCTCCGGCCACTGCTCGACCCACCAGCGGCGCTCCCGGACCGCCTCCTCGACGAGGGAGACGACCTCGGCGTCCGCCACGTCACGGGCGGTGAGGTCCGCGAGGACGAGGGCGCGGGCGGCGTGCAGCGCCTGCTCGAGTGGGTCGACGTCCATACGGTCATTGTCACCCCTTCGGGTGCGGGCCCTTCGACGGCCCTGTGCGGCCCCATTCGTACGGCCCGGTGCGGGCCCTTCGTGGGGTCCGGAGCGGGCCCTTCGTGGGGTCCGCTTGGGTTCAAGGGGTCGTCGCAACACCGCTTGGTTTCAGGTGGTGAGTAGATCACGTAGTCGCTCGGCTGGGGTATCCCAGCCGAGCGTCTTGCGTGGGCGGCCGTTGAGTTCCTGAGCGACGTGTTCGAGGTCTTCGGGACTGTGGACGCTCAGGTCGGTGCCCTTGGGGAAGTACTGCCGCAGCAGCCCGTTCGTGTTCTCGTTCGAGCCGCGTTGCCAGGGCGAGGCCGGGTCGCAGAAGTAGACGGGCATGCCGGTGGCCATGGTGAACTGCTTGTGGCGTGCCATCTCGCTGCCCTGGTCCCAGGTGAGGGAGCCGCGCAGGTGGGCGGGCAGGGTCTGGATCGTGGTGACGAGGCCGTCGCGGACGGTCTCGGCGTCGTGGGCTCCGCCCGGCAGGTGGACCAGCATGGTGTAACGGGTGCTGCGTTCGACCAGGGTGGCGATAGCGGAGCGCCCGCCTGCGCCGATGATCAGGTCGCCTTCCCAGTGCCCGGGCACGGCCCGGTCCTCGACGGCGGCGGGGCGGTCGCTGATCATGATCATCGGGTCGGTGAACCGCGGCGTGCGCCGCTGGGGATCCCGGCGTGGTTTGCGGCGGGTCCGGCCGGAGCGGATGGCTGTCTGCACTTCCCGTTTCAGGCCGCCGCGGGCCTGGAAGTACAGCGCCTGGTAGATCGTTTCCACGCTCACCCGCATGCTCTCGTCGTCGGGATGTTCCCTGCGTAGAGCGTGGCAGATCTGCTGCGGTGACCACCGCCTGCGCAGGTGGTCCTGGACGAAGCGGCGCAGCCGTCCCTCGCGCAGCAGCTTGCGCTCCTTGGGCCGGGGCCTGCGCGCTGCCGCCGCCCGGTGGGCCGCGTAGGGCTGGTAGCCCCCGCTGCCGGAGTTGGTGTCGATCTCCCGCTTGACCGTGCTCGCCGGCCGTCCCAGAGCACGCCCGATCGCCCGCAGTGACTGACCCGCCGCGCGCAGATCACGGATCTGCTCGCGTTCGGCGAGCGTCAGGAACCTGGGGTGGAGTTGCTTGTCCAGGGCCGCCAGGCCCACCGATGGTGCGGTCACGCCGCCCATCGTGACGGTCCCCGCCGCGTAGTCGACACGGCGGCCGTCGGCATAGGTCCTTGTCGTTGCGGTCTTCTTGACGCCCTGGTCCCAGTCCCGGGCCGTGCGCTCGTTCACACCGACGCGCCTCGCCGCCACGGACTGCGCGACGCCCTCGGCCCGCAGCCGCTCGTACTCGTCCCGCCGCGGATGCCGCCGTGGCAGGCGCACCGAACACCGGCCGGTCTGCCGTGCCCAGCCGAAGGCGGTGTTCCGGTTCACCCCCAGCTCACGCGCCACCACGGTCACGCTCCCCACGACGTCCAGCCGCGCAAGGAAACGCTCCCTCACCCCCGCAAGATCAGCCCGCTCAACGACCACGGTCCTCGCAACTCCCACAGATCGCGGGTGTTGCGAGGACCGTTAGAACCCAAGCCGGTGCGGGCCCTTCGTGGGGTCCGGAGCGGGCCCTTCGTACGGCCCGGGCAGCCGCAGAGCGCGACGAGCTCCGTACGGCGTCCCGCCCCGCGGCGTCCCCGTCCCCGCGCCCCCTTCCCCGCGAACTCTTCCCCGCGAACCCTTCGGAGCGAGCCCTCGTCCACGGGAGCGCGGCAGCGCCCCGCCCTCGTCCACGGGACAAAGGGGGGTTGACCGCCCACCCGCGACGAAAATATCTTTCACATGTGACCAAGTACCTGAAGGATTCTTTCAGCGCTGGGGGATCCGGCGGCCACCCCGGCCCGGCGCTCCGGGGGCCGGGCTCCGGCCGGCCGGCGCTCCCGGCCCGGCGCCTCGGGGGCGGCCACGCCCGGGACCGACGGCACCGACGCAGCGGGCACCGGCACCGGCGGGGCGAGCACGGCCGCACCCCGCGCTTCGCCTCGAAGGTGCGCTCCTTAACCCGTCATCGAGCTCCATGCAGCGGGTCGCCGAAGCCGTCGCCGGCGACCCGGCCGGCTGCGCGGCCCTCACGGTCACCGGCCTCGCCGAGCTCACCGGCACCAGCGAGGCCACCGTCGTCCGGACCGCGCGGCTCCTCGGCTACCCCGGCTACCGCGATCTGCGTCTGGCACTCGCCGGGCTCGCCGCGCAGCAGCAGTCGGGCCGCCCCCCGGCGGTCGCCGCGGACATCACGGTGGACGACCCGATAGCCGACGTCGTCACCAAACTCGCGTACGACGAGCAGCAGACCCTCGCGGACACCGCCGCGGGTCTGGACACCGTCCAGCTCGGCGCCGCCGTCACGGCCCTCGCCACCGCGCGCCGCATCGACATCTACGGCGTGGGGGCGTCCGGCCTGGTCGCCCAGGACCTCGCCCAGAAGCTCCTGCGCATCGGGCTGGTCGCACACGCGCACAGCGACCCCCATCTCGCCGTCACCAACGCCGTCCAGCTCCGCTCCGGCGACGCGGCCGTGGCGATCAGCCACTCGGGCTCGACCGGCGACATCGTCGAACCGCTGCGCGCCGCGTTCGACCACGGCGCGACGACCGTCGCGATCACCGGCCGGCCGGACGGACCGGTGTCCCAGTACGCCGACCATGTGCTGACGACCTCGACGGCACGCGAGACCGACCTGCGCCCGGCCGCCATGTCCTCGCGGACCGGCCAGCTCCTGGTCGTCGACTGCCTGTTCATCGGCGTGATGCAGCGCACCTACGAGACGGCCGCGCCGGCCCTCGCCGCTTCGTACGAGGCCCTCGCGCACCGCCACAGCCCCCGGACCCGCACCCGCTGAACCACCCGAGAGAGCCGCCCCCATGACCTCCACTCCCGGACCGGCCGAACTGCGCGCGCAGTTGGAGAACCTCACGACCGAGGCGTTCCGCCCCGAGCTGGCCGGCATCGACCGGCTCCCGACCGCCGAGATCGCCCGCCTCATGAACGGCGAGGACCGGACCGTCCCCGACGCCGTGGCCGCACAGCTCACCGCTATCGCCGCCGCGATCGACGCGATCGCCGAACGCATGGCCCGCAGGGGGCGGCTGGTCTACGCGGGCGCGGGTACGGCGGGCCGGCTCGGCGTCCTGGACGCGAGCGAGTGCCCGCCGACGTTCAACACCGGCCCGGACGAGGTCGTCGGCCTGATCGCGGGCGGTCCGCCGGCGATGGTCGAGGCGGTCGAGGGCGCGGAGGACTCCAGAGAGCTGGCCGCCGCCGACCTGGACGGTCTCGGCCTGACGGCGCTGGACACGGTGGTCGGCATCTCCGCCTCGGGCCGAACCCCCTATGCGATCGGTGCCGTCGAGCACGCCCGTACGGCCGGCGCCCTCACCGTCGGCCTCTCCTGCAACGCCGGCAGCGCCCTGGCCGCGGCCGCCGAGCACGGCATCGAGGTGGTCGTCGGCCCCGAACTCCTCACCGGCTCCACCCGGTTGAAGGCGGGCACGGCCCAGAAGCTGGTCCTCAACATGATCTCGACCATCACGATGATCCGTCTGGGCAAGACGTACGGGAACCTGATGGTCGACGTACGCGCCTCGAACGAGAAGCTCCGCGCCCGGGCCCGCCGGATCGTGTCGCTGGCGACCGACGCTCCGGACGAGGCCGTCGAGAGTGCCCTGAGGGCGGCGGACGGCGAGGTGAAGACGGCGATCCTGATGCTTCTCGCCGACGTCGACGCCGGTACGGCAGCGGACCTCCTCAAGCGCGCCCGCGGTCATCTCCGCGAGGCCCTCCGCCTCTGACCCGACATCCGGCGGCCGTTGCCCTTCCCCGTGCAACCGTTGTCCCGACCCGCGCCCTCTCGCGGTGGCCGGGGGCACAAACGTCGCCTGCCAGCGGGCACCGCGCGCCCGCCACAGCCGCTACCGCCGCCAGGCAGCCCTGGGGGTGGCCAGTTCTGATGGTTCTGACTACCCACCCGCGACCAGTTGGCGGTGAGTCATCCGGCAGCGAATGTGACACAGGGCGACGGCAACGGCTGAGGCCACTCAGGGGCGCGGGTCGCTGACCCATTCGTGCCATTGATCCACGCGTATGAGATTCGCCAGCCTCTCATAGCCGCCGCTTCCGGGGTGCGCGCCGTCGCCGGCCATGGCCTCCCGAGTCCAGACGGGGTCGACGGCCAGCTCCCGGGTCGTGCCGATGAACGGGACGTCACGGGATCGACAGAGCGCGGCCATCTCGTCGGCGAGTCTCGAAGTCCGCCGCACCTGCGCCACACCTGCGCCGATGACCGGTGGCGGGCCCACTACCAGCGGCGCAACCGTCCGACGCCGGCATCCCTCGAGGATCAAGGCCAGATTGTCCAGGCAGCGATCCGGGGCGACGCGGACCCTGCCGCCCTCTTCGACGGTGTCGTTGCTGCCGAAGGAGATGACCAGCCGATTGTCGGCCTCGGGCAGAGTCCGAGGCCCGACCTCGTGCCAGCAGCGGCGCATGACGTCCTCGGAGGTATTGCGCCTGATGCCGAGGTTGAAGGCTGTGATGTCGTCACGGGTGGCCGCGAGCACCCGGCCGACCCATCCCCGGTAGTCCGGGTCGCCGATCCCCTGGACGAAGGAGTCGCCTATGAAACACATGCGTATGTCCCTGCTCATTCGGCCAACCATACGGAGACTGGCTGTACGTGGGCGGGTGGGCGCTGTCACAGCCCTTCAGCCATGAAGATCACTCCCTACGGCTTGAGTACGAGGCCGCGCCCACCGCCTGTTCCCGGATCGTCACCCGCCCCCCGCTGATCGTCGCCACCCTCGGCGCCCGCCGCGCCAGGACCGAGTCATGGGTGACCATCACGAACGTCAGTCCGTTCTCCGCCCACAGCCCCTCCAAGAGCTCCATGATCTCGTCGCGCATGGACTCGTCCAGGTTGCCGGTCGGTTCGTCCGCCAACAGCACCGCCGGTCGCTTCACCAGCGCCCGCGCGATGGCGACCCGCTGCTGCTGACCGCCGGACAGCTCGCCCGGCAGGTGGCCCCGCCGCTCCCCGAGCCCGACCGCCACCAGCGCCTCACCGGCCCGCTCGCGGCGTTCGGCCGCCTTCAGGCCGAGGGGTACGAGCGCGGTCTCCACGTTCTCCTGCGCCGTGAGCGTCGGCACCAGGTTGAAGCCCTGGAAGACGAAGCCGATCTTCTCGGCTCGCACCCGGGTCAACCGGGCCTCGGGCAGCGTCGCGAGATCGACCCCGTCCAGCACCACCGTTCCCTCGCTCGGCCGGTCCAGCCCCCCGAGCATCTGCAGCAGCGTCGACTTCCCGCCGCCCGTGGGGCCCTGGATGACCAGCCGTCCGCCGTCGGGAATGGCCAGATCGACCCCGTCGAGGGCCTGCACGGTGTCCTTGCCGCGTCGATAGCGCTTGGTGACGCCGGTGAGTTCGTACATCGTGATTCAACTCCTGTTGTGCGTCGTGGCGTTCGCCGGTGGTGTACGAGTGGCGCTACTCGACGCGCCGCAGCGCGTCCGCGGGCCGCAGCCGCGAGGCGCGCCAGCCGCCGAATCCGCCGGCGATCAGGCCGCCCGCGACCGCCAGCGCGACCGCGAGTCCGATCGTGGTGAGGGACACCGGCGCGCCGAGCGCGATGTCGAGGGTCCTGGAAGCGCCGCCCCTCAGGGGTCCGCCCGCGTCGCCGGGGCCCGCGCCGAGCATCCGGCCGCCGCCGGCGCCTCCCCCGCCGCCGCCCAACTGTGCGGTGAGCGTGGGGCTGAAGGCGGTGATCGCCCATGCGCCCGCGAGCCCGATCCCGATGCCCAGCGCCCCGCCGATCAGGCCGTTGACGAGCGCCTCGCCCGCCACCTGCCCGGTGACCCGGCGACTCTTCCAGCCCAGTGCCTTGAGGGTGCCGAACTCGCGTACCCGCCTGCTCACCGCGGACGACGTCAGCAGCCCCGCCACCAGGAACGCCGCCACCAGCACGACGATGGACAGCCACCTGCCGACGCCCGCC
Source organism: Streptomyces tirandamycinicus (assembly GCF_003097515.1). NCBI lineage: Bacteria > Bacillati > Actinomycetota > Actinomycetes > Kitasatosporales > Streptomycetaceae > Streptomyces > Streptomyces tirandamycinicus. Next base: position 3,116,629 of record NZ_CP029188.1, read on the forward strand.
GCCAGGTCGGAGGCGGTGGACAGGGAGCCGGAGACCGTCTGGGCGAGATCGGCGGACGTGGTCACCGTCGTCCCGGAGATGTTCTTCTGGATCGTCTCCTTGACGCTCGCGATCCGCTGCGAGTCGGCCGCCTGCACATAGACGGTGGTGATCTTGTCCTTGGCGTCGGCCAGGGTCTGCGCCCGGGCGAGCGGCAGATAGACGTCGGCGGCCGCGTCCCCGCTGTCGGCCGTGGCGATGCCGACGACGGTGAACGTGGAGCCGGAGATGGTCAGCGTCGAGCCGACCTTCAGCTCCTTCTCCTGGGCGTACGCGCTGTCGACGACGGCGACGTCCGCGGCGGTCTCGCCCACCGTGAACGTACGCCCCGACGTGATCTTCGAGGAGGTCAGCGGTCCGAGCTCCTGACGGGTCACGTCGGTGCCGTAGACGGTGTACGAGTCGACGTCGAAGTCCGCCCCGCCGCCGCGGACCGCGCCCGCCGGACCGCCGCGCCGGGCGTCGCCCGGCTCCTGCTCGAACCGCCCCCGCTCGAACTGCCCGTCGACCTTCATGACGCGTACGTTGAGGCCGCCGACCGCGTCGGCCACCCCGTCCTGCTCGCCGACCCGCGCGGCCGTCGACGCGGCGAGCGTCTCGAACCCCTGGACCATGACGATGTCCTGGCTCTGCCGGGCGTCGTCACCGTCCCCGGCGTCGAACCGGAACCGCGGCCGCTGCGCGGTCCCGCCCTCCTCCGGCGGCGTGGCGGCCTTGGTGACGGTCATGTCGGTGCCGAGCCCGTACAGCGACTCCAGCACCCGGCCCTGGGCGCGGTTCATTCCCGCGGAGACCGCGTTCACGACGATGACCAGGGCGATTCCGAGGGCGAGCCCCGAGGCGACGACGAGCGCCGCCTTCCTGCGACGGCGCAGCTCGCGCCTGAGGTAGGTGAGGAACATGGCGCGAAAGCTACGAAGGCGGTGTGAGGGCGGGTTAAGGCCCCGATGAGACGGTCATGAGAAGCGAACGGCTGCCGCCGCGGCCTCCGCGTACGCCGGTGCACGGGCCGCGCGTAAGGGCACCTCCGGAGACGGCCTGCCGCCCCACCACGGACCCGGCCGCCCCTCGACCACGGCACCCGTCCACGAGTGACCGCGGGATCCACCCTCCTTCCTCGGGCACGGCAGGCGTCCGTCACCGCGGGCTCCCCCGCGCTCCCCCGCACCGCCCCGCACCGCGTCCCGTCAGCCGGCCGGCTTCGTCCCCACGACGACGGTCGCGTACCGCTCGTCGCACCTGTCCGCCCCCGGCACCAGTCCACCGTCCGCGACCGCGGCCAGCGCGTCCGGGGCCTGGTGCTCACTGGTCTCGAACAGCAGGATCCCGCCGGGCGCCAGCCATCCCCCCGCCTTCGCCGTCACCCGCCGCAGCACATCGAGGCCGTCCGTGCCGCCGTCGAGCGCGACGAGCGGTTCATGCACCCGGGCCTCGGCCGGCAGCAGCCCGACCTCCTCGGTCGGTACGTACGGCACGTTCGCGGCGAGGATGTCGACCCGCCCACGCAGCCCGCCCGGCAGCGGCTCGAACAGATCGCCCTCGAGGACGCGTGCGCCTCGTGGCAGATTGCGCCGGGCACACCTGACCGCGACGGGCTCGACGTCAGAGGCGTACAACTCGACCCCCGTGCCCGGCAGCGCGGCCGCCAGCGCCGCCCCGACGGCGCCCGAACCGCAGCACAGGTCGACGACCACACCGGCGTCCGGCCGGGTGCTCGCCGCCCGGCGCACAAGGAACTCGGTTCGGCGCCGGGGGACGAACACCCCCGGCTCCACGGCGATCCGCAGACCGCAGAACTCCGCCCAGCCGACGACGTGTTCCAGAGGATGGCCGCAGGCCCGCCGTTCCACCATGGCGGTGAGCTCGGCAGGCGTGCGGGCGGCGGAGAGCAGCAGTTCGGCCTCGTCCTCGGCGAAGACACAGCCCGCTTCCCGCAGCCTGCCGGCGACGGCTGGAAGACAAGAGGAAGCAGAGGCAGCAGAGGCAAGAGCAGCAGTCGAAGCAGGAGAAGCAGGAGAGGAGGAAGAAGAGAAGGGGGAAGGAGAGGAACGATCGAAGGAGAACGACAAGGGGGAAGCCTTTCGGAAGGTCCGAAACGGGGCTCCCTCACGCACCTTCGCCGGCACGGAGGCGAGCACCCGGTCCTGCGGCAGCGGTAATGGGTCTCACCTCCCGGCGTCCTGGTTCTGCGTCGTGTTTCCGGCGCCGGCAACTTTATCGCGGCCCTGCGCGGGCAGCCTCCTCTGCCGAGCCCACTCACCGAGCCGCGTTCGGCTCGCCGGCCGTCGCCGACTCACCGTCCCGTGGTGGGCGCTTCGCTGGCCACCAGGGTCGGCCGGCGGTTCGGCACGGGGCGCGGTCTGCTTCTTCTGCAGGCCGCCACCGCACCGTTCGCGCTGCTCCTGCCGATGACCACCATCGGGCCGGGGTTGCTGCTGTTCGCGACGGGAGCGCTTCTCGTCGGCATCGGCGTCTCCGTGGCCAATGTCGTGATCGGCAGCTTCCGGCAGACCTACTGCCCGCCGTACATGCTCGGCCGGGTCGTGGCGACGGCCATGATGATCAACCACAGCACCATCCCGGTCGGATCCCTGCTCGGCGGGGTGCTCGGGGAGACGGTCGGGTACCGGCCGGCAATGTGGATCATGACGAGTGCGGTCGCACTCAGCTGGCTGGTCCTCGCCTTGAGCCCGATGCGCCGCGAGCGCGAGCTTCCGCGGACCCGCGAACAGGCACAGGAGCAGGAGCAGGAGCAGGCGCAGGAGCAGGCCAACGGGTGAAGGCGCAGGCGCACGTCAACAGGTGAAGGCGCAGGCGCAAGCGCAGGAGCAGGCCAACGGTTGAAGGCGTCGACAGGAGTTGGCGGGGAGGCAGTCGGGGACCACGGCAGCCGGGAGACGCCGTCGGCGCCGAGGGCGGCGGCCGGCTGCCCTGCCCCACCGGCGTCCGGCCCGTTGTCAGTGCCTCCTGACAGGATCGCCGGCATGACACCGTTGCTTCTCACCGACATCGAGCGGGCCGTTCGCGACAGTTGGAGTGCCGAGACGTGCACGCCCGAGTCCCGGTCGCGCTGGACCGAGGACAATCCGGCCCGGGACCAGTGCGGAGTGACCGCCCTGGTGCTCAATGACCTGCTGGGAGGCGAGCTGATCCGCGGAGAGGTCCACGTCGGTGGAGAGCGGGTGGACTACCACTGGTGGAACCGTCTGGGCCGGGGCATCGAGGTCGATCTCACCCGCGAGCAGTTCGGGCCGGAGGAGATCGTCACCGGAGGGGTCGTGATTCCGCGTCCTCCCGTGACCGAACCGCACAGGCTCCGCCAGGAGTACGAGCTGCTCCGCGACCGCGTCCTGGACAAGCTCGGCCGGCGGCGGACGGCGGGATCACCCGGCTGCGTGACGAGTTCGTCGCGCGGCCGGGTCGGGTCCTCCTCGGGGGCATAGGGCCGCTCCGGCGACATGCCGTGACCACCTAATTCCCACTCTCAGTATGTGCGTTCTCTACACAGCGTGGCGATGGAACGCTAGCCTGACCAGAGTCGAAGGCCCGACAACCCCACTTGTTGGACATGGAGTTGACTTTGCCTGGACCGAAGGATCTGGACCCGTCGACGTCGCCCAGGGCCCTGCTCGGCGCGGAGCTGCGCCACGCCCGTGAGAACGCCGGCCTCAGCCGGCGAGAGCTCGGCGAGCCGCTCTTCGTGAGCGCGTCGTTCATCGGCCAACTGGAGTCGGGCACACGGCGGATGCAGCCGGATGTCGCACGCAGGATCGACGAGATACTCGGCACCAACGGCTTCTTCGAGCGGAACTGCATCGCCGCCAACAAGTCCAAGCACCCGGAGCACTTCGCCGAGGCCGCCGAGGCGGAAGCGGTCGCGACCACGATCCGGGAGTACGCGCCGGTGCTGATTCCGGGGCTGCTGCAGACGGAGGCGTACGCACGGGCGGTGTTCCGCGCGTACCGGCCGACCGCCACGGAGGCCGTCATCGACGAACTGGTCGAGGCACGGCTGGAGCGGGCGCGCCTCCTCGACGATCCGGCGACACCCATGGTGTGGACCGTCCTCGACGAGGCGGTGCTGCGCCGCCGTGTCGGGAACGCGGCGGTGATGGCGGAGGCCCTGGGGCACATCCGGGCGCTGGCCCGGCGGAACCGGGTGCTCGTCCAGGTGATGCCGTTCAGTGCGGGAGCGCACGCCTCCCTGAACGGCGCCCTGAGGCTGATGTCCTTCGTGGACGCCCCTCCACTGGCGTACCTGGAGGTGATGAGCATGGGGCACTTGGAGGACGACCCGCCCACCGTCGCCCGGTACACACTCGCCTACGACCTGGTCGTGGCGGGCGCGCTGTCTCCCGGCGATTCCCTGTCCCTGGTCGAGTCGGTGGCGGAGGAGTACACCCATGAAGATCAGCAGCCCTGAGTACGACCCGGGTGACGCCGTCTGGCGCAAGTCCAGCTACAGCGGCGGCGAGGGCGGGAACTGCCTCGAGGTGGCCACATCGAGCAAGTCCGCCCGCAGCGGGGCCGGCGGCGGCGACTGCCTCGATGCCGCCGCGGACCGCCCCGGTGCCGTCCCCGTGCGCGACTCGAAGAACCCCGACGGCCCGAAGCTCGTGTTCCGGACCGCCGCCTGGTCGGCGTTCGTGGACGGCGTCAGCGACGCACCGCAGACGGGCCGCTGACGCACCGCTGACGGGCCACAACCAGACCGCTGACGCATCACAGACTGGCCGCCGGCAGACCGGTGACGCACCGCGCTGAGCAACTCACCCACGGAGCCCGGGGCTTGAGCCTCGGGCTCCGAGCGCTGTCAACAATGAATGGTGAGGGGCCCCAACCCACCCACCCTCCCCGCGAGTTGACCTTGCGCGACGCATTTGCACGGAGGGTCACGACCCCTTAGCGTGTCGCGAAAACGAACAGCCCCCGGCAGGTGCGCCAACACCAGCGGGGGCCTGACCACCAGGATCGGTAAGGTCGATCACGATGGCTGACAGCCAGTTTAGTGCCCCGCCCATGCCCGCGCACGCGGCTCCGCACCCGATGGCCCGCCCCGGCTACGGCAAACGCACGACATCGGGCCAACCTCCCCGCACCGCGGCGGACTTCGCGCACCTTCCGCCGCGCGAGGGTGCCATCGCCGCGTACATCGACCGGCTCGCGGACGGAGCCGACATCTCGGTGAAGACGCTGGCCAAGGTGCTGCCGTACGGGCAGTGCGCCCTGCGGACCGCCCTCAACCGCATCCAGGAGTCGGGCCATCTGCGACGCGGCCGCGAGCACTCGGCCGGATCCGGGAGCCCGCGTGGGATCACCCGGACGTGGTGGTCGCGTGCACCCAGGGACGACACGTGATGGGCGGCGTACCGGCGCGGTGACGTCCCCGAGGAGGGGCCCCGGCGGCCGACCCGTTCCCGGGCGGTGATCCTGCTCGCGGCTCTCGGGCGCGAGGCTCCGGTGATGTCGCTGTCCGCCGCCGAATGCGCGCAACTCGCCCCGCTGGTCGAGGAGTGGTTCGCCCGCGGCGCCGACGAGACGCAGCTGATGCGCGCTCTGACCTCCGGTCTCCCGGTTCCGGTGCATCACCCGGCGGCGCTCGCCCGGACCCGCCTGACCACGAAACTCCCTCCCGAGCGGCGACCGGTGCCCCCGCTCCTCCGGGTACTGGAATGCGGCAAGTGCGGCGCACCCGCGCGCGCCGAGGCCCTGCGGGGCGGTGACTGCGCCGCCTGCCGGGGCGAGCCCGCTCCACCGGCCCGCCCCGCCGCGCTGCCGCCGTCCTCGGTACGCGCCCACGCCGCCGAGGCCCGCGCCGCTGCCCGGTCGAACGAACGGAGTGGCACCTGACGGTGGTGCTCGTCGGGGACCTCGTGCCGCGGGCGAAGCCGATACCGGACCGGCCGCACGGGGCCCTCGTCATATGACGTCCGGGCCGCCCCGCCCGGACTCCGAGCGGGCGGTTTCGTTTCCCACCGCGCAAGCGCCATCGCCGGTCAGAATCAGACTCTCCCGGGTATGCCGTGAGGCATTGCGGTGAGATGTCCGGATACCGCTGCCGCGGTCACGGCAAGGGGCAGAATCCGTCCGGGAGGCAAGCATGAAAGGCATCACCACGGCGGTCTCATCGGAGTCCGATCCGGACACCGGCACCGCCGGGCCCTGTCGCTGCCGCACGAGCCCGCGCGCGGGGGCCCCCGCCGGTTCCGCAGAGGAACGGTTCCGGGGGCTGCTGGAAGCCGCGCCGGACGCCATGGTCATCGTCGACGACGGCGGAACGATCCGCCTCGTCAACGCCCAGACGGAAGCCCTGTTCGGCTACCGGCGCGAAGAACTCCTCGGCCGTCCCGTCGAGATCCTCGTCCCCGGCCGCTTCCGGCACCACCACGCCGCGCACCGCGACGGCTACACCCACAACCGCCAGGTCCGCCCCATGGGCGCCGGGCTCGAACTCCACGGCCTCCGCAAGGACGGCACCGAGTTCCCCGTCGAGATCAGCCTCAGCCCTCTCGAAACCACCGACGGGCTCCTCGTCTCCGCCGCCGTACGCGACGTCAGCGAACGGAAGGCCGCCGAGGAGCGGTTCCAGGCCCTGTACGAGCAGCAGCGGCACGTCGCGCTGACCCTGCAGCGCAGTCTGATGGGCACCCCGCCGGCCGTGCCCGGGCTGGAGACCGCCAGCCGCTATCTGCCCGCCACCCAGGGCGCGGGCGTCGGCGGCGACTGGTTCGACCTCGTACCGCTGGGCGCCGGGCGGGTGGGCATCCTCATCGGCGATGTCATGGGCCGCGGCCTGGAGGCGGCCGCCATCATGGGGCAGCTGCGGTCCGCGGCGCACGCCCTCGCCAAGACCGGTATGAGGCCACGGGAGTTGATGCACGCGCTCGACTCGATCGTCGCCGAACTCGACGGTCCGGACCAGCTGGTGACCTGCTGCTATCTGGTCGTGGCGCCGGACGCGGGCGAGGTGACCGTCTGCTCGGCCGGGCATCTGCCGGCTCTCGTCGCGGAGCCCGGCGAGCGCGTACGGTCCCTGGAGGCACCGGTCAGCGTGCCCCTGGGCGTGGGGGACCATCTGCACCAGGAGGCGACGGTGGCCGTCGCTCCCGGGTCGAGCCTGATCCTCTTCACCGACGGCCTGATAGAGACGCCGGCGGGAGACATCGAGGAGCAGCTCGACGCGCTCATCGACGCACTCGACCTCGCGTTCGCCTCGGCGCACGACCTGGAGACGGTGGTGGACGACGTGCTGGCGTCGGTCCTGCCCGCCACTGAGCACCACCACGACGATGTGACGCTGCTTCTGGCCCAGTTGCCGGCGGCCCCGCTGGCCACGGCGACGACGGTGCTGCCGGCCGCACCGTCGTCGGTGTCCAGGGCACGGGCGTTCCTCGCCGAGTCCCTGGCCGACTGGGACTGCTCCCAGGTCGCCGACGACGCCGGGCTGCTGGTGTCCGAAGTGGTCACCAACGCCGTCCGGCACGGGCAGGGTCCGGTGCGCCTGCAGATGCGGCGCAACAGCACCGAGCTCACCGTCGAGGTGAGCGACCACAGCCACCATCCGCCCCGGCTCCGCCAGGTCTCCGCCGACGACGAGTCGGGGCGGGGACTGCTCCTCGTCGAGACACTGGCGGGCGGCTGGGGCGTGCGGCCGTCGGACGACGGCAAGACGACGTGGTTCACGCTGCGTCTGGGACCGGCCTGAGGGCGGCACCGGGACCCGACCGGACCGGACCCGTACCCAGGCGGCCGGATGCACAAAGGCCGAGGGCGGCACCCCCTGGGAGTGGGGGTGCCGCCCTCGGTTCAGGACGGTCGATCGACGTTCGGGTCGATCAGAAGTCCATGTCACCGCCCGGCATGCCGCCCGGAGCGGCCGCGGCGGCCTTCTCCGGCTTGTCGGCGATGACGGCCTCGGTGGTGAGGAAGAGCGCGGCGATCGACGCGGCGTTCTGCAGCGCGGAACGGGTGACCTTGGCCGGGTCGATGATGCCCTCAGCGACGAGGTCGACGTACTCGCCGGTCGCGGCGTTCAGACCGTGGCCCGGGGTCAGGTTGCGCACCTTCTCCACCACGACGCCGCCCTCGAGGCCGGCGTTGACGGCGATCTGCTTCAGCGGGGCTTCCAGGGCCAGCTTCACAGCGGCGGCACCGGTGGCCTCGTCACCGTCGAGCTCGAGCTTCTCGAAGACCTGGGAGGCCTGGAGCAGGGCCACGCCACCACCGGCGACGATGCCCTCCTCGACGGCGGCCTTCGCGTTGCGGACGGCGTCCTCGATGCGGTGCTTGCGCTCCTTGAGCTCAACCTCGGTCGCGGCACCGGCCTTGATGACGGCCACGCCGCCGGCCAGCTTCGCGAGGCGCTCCTGGAGCTTCTCGCGGTCGTAGTCCGAGTCGGAGTTCTCGATCTCGGCGCGGATCTGGTTGACCCGGCCCTGGACCTGGTCGCTCTCACCGGCACCGTCGACGATCGTGGTCTCGTCCTTGGTGATGACGACCTTGCGGGCGCGGCCCAGCAGGTCCAGGCCCGCGTTCTCGAGCTTGAGGCCGACCTCCTCGGAGACGACCGTGCCACCGGTGAGGATGGCGATGTCGCCGAGCATGGCCTTGCGGCGGTCGCCGAAGCCCGGGGCCTTGACGGCGACGGACTTGAAGGTGCCGCGGATCTTGTTGACGACCAGGGTCGACAGGGCCTCGCCCTCGACGTCCTCGGCGATGATCAGCAGCGGCTTGCCCGACTGCATGACCTTCTCCAGCAGCGGGAGCAGGTCCTTCACCGAGGAGACCTTGCCGTTGAAGATGAGGATGTACGGGTCCTCGAGGGCGGCCTCCATGCGCTCCATGTCGGTCGCGAAGTACGCCGAGATGTAGCCCTTGTCGAAGCGCATGCCCTCGGTGAGCTCCAGCTCCAGACCGAAGGTCTGGGACTCCTCGACGGTGATGACGCCTTCCTTGCCGACCTTGTCCATCGCCTCGGCGATGAGCTCGCCGATCTGGGTGTCGGCGGCGGAGATGGAGGCGGTGGAGGCGATCTGCTCCTTGGTCTCGACCTCCTTGGCCTGGTCGAGCAGCGCACCGGAGACGGCCTCGACGGCCTTCTCGATACCGCGCTTCAGGGCCATCGGGTTGGCGCCGGCGGCCACGTTGCGCAGGCCCTCGCGGACCAGCGCCTGGGCGAGGACGGTCGCGGTGGTCGTACCGTCACCGGCGACGTCGTCCGTCTTCTTGGCGACTTCCTTGACCAGCTCGGCGCCGATCTTCTCGTACGGGTCCTCGAGCTCGATCTCCTTGGCGATGGAGACACCATCGTTGGTGATCGTGGGGGCGCCCCACTTCTTCTCGAGGACGACGTTCCGGCCCTTGGGGCCAAGGGTGACCTTGACGGCGTCGGCGAGCTGGTTCATCCCGCGCTCGAGACCGCGCCGTGCCTCCTCGTCGAACGCGATGATCTTGGCCATGTGAAGTGGTCCTCCCGGACTGGGGTGGATGCTCCGGACCGCGCTGGTGCCCGCGACGGACGGCCTGCGTGCCTTGTGGTTCCTTGCCCCACCCGGCCTGCGGACCTCACCGACCCGGTCCTTCGTTGTCACTCTCACTCGTAGAGTGCTAACGCCAATGATTAGCACTCGGACCCGGCGAGTGCAAGACGCGACCGCGACTCGGGCTCCCGCCCGGGGACCGCACCAGGTGAGCCGCGGGGGGCGCGCGGCGCGTCCACCCCGAGCACGGGGCGCCGCATCCGCCCCCACGGACACGGGAAGCCGCCGGGCCGCTATGCCCACTTCCGACCCCGGGCGGCGGGTCCACCCCCACGGACAGGGAAGGCCGCCGGCTCGCCGCTATGTCCACTTCCGGCCCGGGCACCGCGGCCGCCCCCGGCGCGCCGCCGGGTGCTCTTCGCCGGGGCGACGCCCCCCGCGCCCACCCGCACGCGCCGGTACGCGCACACCGGTACGGGCACGCCGGTACGCCCGCGTCCCCGCCCGGCTCCGCCCCGCCCGGCTCCGCCCCGCGCGGCGGCGCGCGGCCCCATCGCACGGCGGAGGGTCCGCGCCCCTGGCACGGACCCTCCGTCACGTTGCTGCAGTCAGTCGGCGCTCAGCCGGCTACGCGGACCATGTCCGCCTGCGGCCCCTTCTGGCCCTGCGAGATCTCGAACTCGACTCGCTGCCCCTCCTCCAGGGTGCGGTACCCGTCCATCTGGATCGCGCTGTAGTGGACGAAAACATCCGCACCACCGTCGACCGCGATGAAGCCATACCCCTTCTCCGCGTTGAACCACTTGACGGTGCCCTGAGCCATGCCTAACTCCCCTATTACTGGCCCTTGCACAGGACCGCACTTCGCGGACCCGGGTCAGACCTCACCCAGCGGTTTCCCAGTGCCCGGAGGGGCATCAGGACGACCCATGGGCGTGCGCCGGAACGCGTCGACCGCGGCTGAATGTATCTGTCCAACTGCCGTCTGCAACAGGTCAATCGGACGAGAATTCCGGGCAGGACCGAAAGGACGAATCAGGAGAAGTACCGGCATTCCCGGGCAAGTCGGGCCGGGCAAAGCGCACTTACTGCGCATAATGCTCGAATACTTTGGCTGTTTCTTGTCGTGCGCGAAGGCGTTCTCATATGCGCCTGGCACACGCAGCGGAGGGGGCTTCCCCAACTCTATCGCGCTCAACCATGCAGAAAGGCCCCCTCCGCAGAGCTTGCGGAGGGGGCTCTTCTGCTGACTCTGCGTGGCGATCAGCCGCCGGCCACCGCGGGGATGATCGACACACCGGCGCCGTCCGGCGTCGCCGTCTCCAGGCCCTGCTCGAAGCGCACGTCGTCGTCGTTGACGTACACGTTCACGAAGCGGCGGAGCCGGCCCTGGTCGTCCAGGACCCGGGCCGCGATGCCCGTGTGGTTCTTCTCCAGGTCGGCGATGACCTCGGCGAGGGTGGCTCCCTCGGCCGGGACCTCGGCCTGCCCTGCGGTGTAGGTGCGGAGGATGGTGGGGATGCGGACGTTGACGCTCATGCGAGGCCAGCCTCTCGGAAGGAGTCCAGGTTGGGGCGGATGACTGCGGACATACCCGTGGTCGGGGCCACCGCGTCGAGGGTCTTGAGGCCGTCACCCGTGTTGACGACCACCGTGGTGAGGGCCGGGTCGATCACCCCGGCCTCGATCAGCTTCTTCGCCACGCCGAGGGTCGTGCCGCCCGCGGTCTCGGTGAAGATGCCCTCGGTGCGGGCCAGCAGCTTGATCGCGTCCACGATCTCCGCGTCGGTGACGTCCTCCACGGCGCCGCCGGTGCGCCGGCAGATGTCCAGCACATAGGGGCCGTCCGCCGGGTTGCCGATCGCCAGGGACTTGGCGATGGTGTCCGGCTTCTGCGGCCTGACCACGTCGTGGCCGGCCTTGAAGGCGGCGGACACGGGGGAGCATCCCTCGGCCTGGGCGCCGAAGATCCGGTAGGGCCGGTCCTCCACCAGGCCCAGCTTGATCAGCTCCTGGAGCCCCTTGTCGATCTTGGTGAGCTGGGAGCCGGAGGCGATGGGAATGACGATCTGGTCCGGCAGCCGCCAGCCGAGCTGCTCGCAGATCTCGTACGCCAGCGTCTTGGAGCCCTCGGCGTAGTACGGACGGAGATTGACGTTGACGAAGCCCCACCCCTCGCCCGCCGGGTCGCCGATGAGCTCGGAGCAGAAGCGGTTGACGTCGTCGTAGTTGCCCTCGATGCCGACCAGCTCGCCGCCGTAGACGGCGGCCATCACGACCTTGCCCTGCTCCAGGTCGTGCGGGATGAACACGCAGGAGCGGAAACCGGCACGGGCGGCCGCGGCGCCGACCGCGCCGGCCAGGTTGCCCGTGGAGGAGCAGGAGAGCGTCGTGAAGCCGAAGGCGCGGGCGGCCTCGATCGCCTGGGCGACGACCCGGTCCTTGAAGGAGTGGGTCGGGTTGCCGGAGTCGTCCTTGACCCAGAGTCCGCCGGTGACGCCGAGCTCACGGGCGAGGTTGTCGGCCGGGACGAGCTGGGTGAAGCCCGGGTTCAGGTTCGGCTTGCCCGCCACGTCCGCGGGCACGGGAAGCAGCGGCGCGTAGCGCCAGATGTTGTCCGGACCGCTCTCGATCCGCTTGCGCAGCTCCTCTGGATCGCCGCTCGGCAGGTCGTACGCGACCTCGAGCGGCCCGAAACACGCCTCACAGGCGAAGATCGGACCGAGGGCGAAACGCTCACCGCACTCGCGGCAGGAGAGCCCGGAGGCGGGACCCAGGTCGACGGTGTCGGCAGAATCGGAAGTGGTGGCGACGGTCTGCACAGCCATGGAGGCGAGGCCCTTTCTCCTCATCTTCCCCGCGGCGCATCTCGCCGCGAGACGGAATTGGCACCTTCCCTAGCCGTGAGCCTCGGCCGCGACGCGCGGCGAGATCGGCTGGAGGGTTGCCGGGGCTTCAACGGGCCGTGTCCCTCTGCCCCTCTGGATGAGCGGTATTCGATTGTGTCCGCGCGGCGACGGTGTCCGCGCGGTGACCCCGACATGCATCGGCGGTCCGCGTTGTTCAAGACTGTAACCGAACCCCCGGACGCTTGAGACGGTCGTCCGATCCGCGAGATGGAGATCACGTGCTGGAAGAGGTGGAGCGCTGGCTGGCCCGGCGGTCCTGGTCGGTGGCGGACCGCCCACTGGGCCGGCTGCTGTCCGCCAAGCAGGGCACCACGGTCAGCGTGGTGCTCCCCGCGCTGAACGAGGAGGCGACGGTCGGGGAGATCGTCGCCGTGATCCGGCGGGAACTGATGACCGGCGCGGTGCCGCTCGTCGACGAGCTGGTCGTCGTCGACTCGGGGTCGACGGACCGCACCGCCGAGGTGGCGGCCCGGGCCGGCGCCCGGGTGGTGCACCGGGACGCGATACTCCCGCGCGTCCCGGCCGTGCCCGGCAAGGGCGAGGTGCTGTGGCGCTCCCTGCTGGCGACCGCCGGTGACGTCGTCTGCTTCGTGGACGCCGACCTGAGGGAGTTCTCCGCCGACTTCGTCTCCGGGATCGTCGGCCCGCTGCTGACCGACCCCGAGGTGCAGTTCGTCAAGGCGATGTACGACCGGCCGCTCGGCGGCGCGCCCGGCCAGGGCGGCAGGGTGACCGAACTGGTGGCGCGGCCGCTGCTCAATCTGCACTGGCCGCAGCTCGCCGGATTCGTCCAGCCCCTCGGCGGGGAGTACGCGGCGCGGCGCTCGCTCCTGGAGCGGCTGCCGTTCCCGGTCGGCTACGGGGTGGAGCTCGGCCTGCTGGTGGACGCGCTGCACACGGTGGGACTCGACGCGCTGGCGCAGGTGGACGTGGGCGTACGGGTGCACCGCCACCAGGACGGCCAGGCACTGGGCCGGATGGCGGCGGCCATCTACCGCACCGCCCAGCTGCGCCTCTCGCGCGGTCACCTGGTCCGCCCGGCGCTGACCCAGTTCGAGCGCGGCGAGGGCGGGTTCGTGCCGCGGACGCACGCGGTGGACACGGAGGAGCGGCCACCGATGGGGGACGTCGCCGAGTACGCGGCCCGGGCGGGACGGCGCAACACGGGCGCGGCGTAACACGGCCCAGCCGGGATGATTGCCTACATTTCGGACTTATGGGCAATGTGAGATCACAGGGCGCTCGGGTCTCCCGTCCGGTCAGGGCCGTGCCCGGACTGGACCGGACGAGGGGCCGCGGACGCAGCAGAGGCAATCGGTCCCGGCTCCTCGGGGCCCTGGCGGTCGCCGCGGGTACCGCGGCCGCCACGACGGGCTTCGCGCCGGCGGCTCCCGCCCTGACGGCGCCGGCCCCCGATCTGGAGGTCACCAAGTCGGCGTCGGCGACGAGGGTCGCCCTCGGGGACACCCTCACCTTCACCATCAAGGCGACCAACAACGGCGAGCGGGACCTCCCCGACGTGCGCTTCACCGACGATCTCGGTGGCACCCTCGACGACGCCGTCTACGACCGCAACGCCCGGGCCACCCGCGGCCGGGTCGCGTACGACGAACCCGTGCTCTCGTACACGGGTGCCATCCCGGCCGGCATGTCGGCGACCGTCACGTACTCGGTCACCGTCGGCGGCGAGGACGGCGGCGACGGCGGTGACGGCCGGCTCGGCGGCGGCCTGGAGGTCCAGTCCCCGCGGTCCAACTGCGCGGCCGGCACCCGGGACGCCCGGTGCACGGCGGCGCCGGTGGCCGAGGAGGTCGGGGAGCTCGGAGCCCCCCGGACCGGCTTCGGCGACGAGGAGAGCCACGACCACAGCCTCGAACAGGGGCATGAGGACGGCCAGGACGAACCGGCCGCGGACGACGCCGACGGGACGGACGGCGACGGGACGGACGGCGACGGGACGGACGGCGGCGAGGAGGCACCGGGCGTTCCGCCCGCCCCCGGCGGCCCCGGCAGCCCGGCGGGCACCGGGCACGCCGGTGCCCCGGGCCACGACGGCGAGGAGAGGGTCGTCGGCCAGATCGCCGCGGCGGGCCACGACAGCGAGCGCCTCTGGCTGCTGGGTGGAGTGGCCCTGGCGCTCTCGGCCGCCGGCGCGATCGCACTCGCGGCGACGCGCGACCGGGGGAACCAATGACCAGGTGAGCGCACGGCCGGTCCCGGGAGCGGTCCGGGGACGGCACCCGCCGGTCCCGGGCGGGCACACGTCAGGCAGGGTTCCGGGGCCGGCACTCCGACCGTCCCGGGCCCCCACCGGATGGCCCGGGACACGCACGGCCGGGTCCCGGGAGCGGTCCGGGGACGGCATCCGCCGGTCCCGGCCCGGTCCGGGACGACGGCCCCGCGGGCCGGTCCCCGGCGGCCGGTCTCCGGGCTTCGCGACTCGGGCGGGTCGGGGTCCGGCGTGCGGGGCTCGGGGCTTGGGGCTTGGGGCTTGGGGCTTGGGACGGCTGTCCGGATCTCCGGATGTCCGAAGATCCGAGATCCGGCAGTCCGGCAGTCCGGCAGTCCGGCAATCAGGCAATCAGGCAGTCGCGGACCGGCGGACCGGCGGTCTCCGGCCACGGTCTCCGGCCGTACGTTTGAGCGGTTCCAGGAAGGGCTAGGTTCGCGACATGGTCTCTGAGCACGAGCACGCCGCACGAGTTCTCGTCGCCTCCAACCGGGGCCCCGTCTCGTACGCCTTCCGGGAGGACGGCACCCTTGACGCCAGGCGCGGCGGCGGCGGGCTGGTGTCCGGGCTGTCGGCCATCGGCCCCGAGGCGGACGCCCTGTGGGTGTGCTCCGCACTCGGTGACGGCGACCGCGAGGCGGTGCGGCGCGGGATCGGCGAACCGGGCGTGCGGATGCTGGACATCGACGCCGCCGTGCACGCCGACGCGTACAACGGCATCGCGAACTCGGTGCTGTGGTTCGTCCACCACATGCTGTACCAGACACCCCTGGAGCCCGTCTTCGACGCCGAGTTCCGCCGCCAGTGGGTCGCGTACGAGGCGTACAACCAGGCGTTCGCGCAGACCCTCGCCGAGGCGGCGGCCCCGGCCGCGGCCGTGCTGGTGCAGGACTACCACCTCGCCCTCGTCCCGGGCATGCTCCGGGACCTGCGGCCCGATCTGCGCATCGGCCACTTCTCGCACACGCCGTGGGCCCCGCCCGAGTACTTCCGGATGCTCCCGGACGACATCGCCGAGCAGCTGCTGCTCGGGATGCTCGGCGCCAACCGGCTGGGCTTCCTGACCCGGCGCTGGCTCGACGCCTTCCAGAGCTGCTGCCGCCGGGTGCTGACCGACCACGATGTGGACCCGCACTGGCCGAAGGACGGACCGCCCAGCCTTGAGTACCGGCTGCGGGGGCACCGCAGGCGGCGGACCGAACTGGGGGTGCACGGTCTCGGCGCCGACGCGGACTTCCTGCGGGAGCGCTCGCGGCGGACGGACGTGGACGAGCGGATGGCCGCGCTGCGCGAGCAGATCGGCGGCGACGAACGCGGGCCGGGCCGCCGGAAGACGATCGTGCGGGTGGACCGCACCGAGCTGTCGAAGAACATCGTCCGCGGACTCCTCGCGTACCGCACCCTGCTGGACGAGCACTCGGAGTGGCGCGAGCGGGTCGTGCACATCGCCTTCGCCTATCCCTCGCGCCAGGACCTCGCCGTCTACCGCGAGTACACGGCCGAGGTCTCACGGGTCGCGGAGGAGATCAACGCCCGGTACGGCACGCCCGGCTGGACCCCGGTGCTCCTGCACGTCAAGGACGACTTCGCCCGCTCCCTGGCGGCGTACCGGATGGCGGACGTGGCCCTCGTGAACCCCATCCGGGACGGGATGAACCTCGTCGCCAAGGAGATCCCGGTCGTCTCCGAGGCCGGCTGCGCGCTGGTGCTGTCGCGCGAGGCGGGGGCGTACGCGGAACTCGGCGACGACGCGCTGGTGGTGAACCCGTACGACGTGACCGGCACGGCCGACGCCCTCCACCAGGCGCTGTCCATGCCGGACGCCGAGCGGTCGGAGCGCAGCAAGCGCCTGGCCGCGGCGGCGACCGCGCTGCCGCCGCAGCAGTGGTTCCTGGACCAGCTGCACGCGCTGGAGGCACTGGACGAGGGGGTCACGGAGGCGGGCTGACCGCCCCGGACCCGGGTGGGCCCCGGGCTCTTGTGGGCCCCGGACCCGGGTGGGCCCCGGGCTCCTGTGAGCCCTGGCCTCGTATGGGCCTCGCACTCGTGTGGGCCCCGGCGGCGCGGCGGGCGCCACGCCCGCGCGGGCATCTGATCGGCGCCATGACCGCGACCGGCGGTGAACGCGGCCAGCCGCGAACGGGAGCATTCCCGATCGCCGCCTCCGCCGCGGCCTTCCGCGTTCCCGCGTTCGCGACCAGTCGCGAAAGCCCCTAGGCGCGGCCCTCGATGCGGTCCGCGAGGGCGGAGAGGAACGCCACGACGGCAGCGGGGCCGGGCAGCGGGAGGTCGGCGCGCTCGGCGAGTTCGGGAACCTCGCCGCCGCTGCAGAGGAGCAGTCCGGGCACCCCGTCGGAGCGGAGCTTCTCCACGGCGGCGAAGGCGGCCAGATCACCGAGGTCGTCGCCCGCGTAGACGACCGCGGTGGCGTTCACCTCGCGGACGTACTCGGCGAGCGCGATGCCCTTGTCGACGCCCGGCGGACGTACCTCGAGAACGAGACGGCCCGGCTCGACGATCAGCCCGTGACGCGCGGCCAGATCGGCGATCGGTTCACGCAGCGTCTCGAAAGCGGACTGCGGGTCCTCGGCGCGGCGGGTGTGCACGGCGACCGCGCGGCCCTTCTCCTCGACCCAGGTGCCCCGCCATACGCCCATCGAGTCGAGAAGGCCGGGCAGCTCGGCCCGTACCGCGGCGACGCCCGGGTGCTCGGGCTGGGCCTGGACGTTGCCGCTGACGGCGTCCCACCGCTCGGCGCCGTAGTGCCCCAGGACGACGAGGTGCTCCAGCCCCTCGACCCCGGCGAACCCGCCGTACCGGACGGCGACGCCGGCCGGCCTGCCGGTCACCACGACGACGGACCGCACCTGCGGCGCGAGCCGGGCCAGCGCGGGAACCGTCGCGGGATGCGCCCTCGCCTGCTCGGGGTCCGGGACGATCTCCGCCAATGTCCCGTCGAAGTCCAGCGCGACCACACTTCCGGCCGGCCGTTCGAGAACCGCGGCGAGCCCCTCACGGCCGGCGGCGGTGGTCGGTTCCGGCAGTGCGTGCGAGTAGCTGCCCATGTGCCGACCCTATCGACGCGGGCCCCGCTCAGCTACGGCGCGCGGCGATCTCCCCGGCGCGTCACCGGAGCGACCGCTGCGTTTCCCGGACGCGCCGCAGACGGTTCACCGTCACCGGGTCGTGGGCGAGCGCGTGCGGGTCGTCCAGGAGGGCGTTGAGGAGTTGGTAGTAGCGGGTGGGGGAGATGCCGAGTTCCTCGCGTATCGCCCGCTCCTTGGCGCCGGGCCCGGACCACGACGCCCGCTCGAAGGCGAGCACGGCGCGGTCCCGCCCGGAGAGGTCGTCGGCACCGTCGCGGTGGTCGCGGTGGTCGCGGTCGTCGGTCATATCAGCAACATAACCGTCCCCCCGGACAGCGCGGCGCCGTCCGGCGAACGGATGAATCCGGCCAAGTCCCTCCACGCCGGGCGCACGCCCGCGCACCCGGCCGAGCCGGACGGCCGCGCCCCCGCGCCCGCCCGACCGACCGGTGCCGTGCGGATGCCCGGCGGACGCCCACCGGAGACCGTCCGGACCGCAACCCGCCCCGCCCCGCCATACCGGTCCGCACCACACCGAACCAGACCGAACCAGCCCGCGGGCAGTCCCCACGAGGCCGCACTCGCCACGCCGCACTACTCAGCGCTACTCAGCGGCCGCTTCGCTCTCCGCCCGCGCCGCGTCGCTGGCGATCCGTTTCAGCACCGCCGCCGGGTCGCCCTGCGGCGCGACCGCCTCGCCGATGTTCCGCTTCACGCTCGCGCTGACCTTCGCCCAGGACATCTCACCGGACGGGTAGAGCTCGGACGTCGGCAGCGCCTCGAGGAACTTCCACAGCCGCCTGTGCTTGCCGTCGGCCGCCATCGCCTCGCTCGCGCTCACCGTCACGGGGAGGATGTCGTAGCGGCCGGAGAACTCCAGGACGTTCTCGTCGCGGTAGGCGAAGTCGAGGAAGCGGCCGATCTCCTTGCGGTGGCCGTTCTGCCGGAACGCCATCATCCAGTCGGCCACGCCCATCGAGGCCCGGGCCCTGCCGTCCACGCCGGGCATCGGGACCATCCCGACCTTGATGCCCCTCTGCTCGGCCTGCCGCATCAGCGTGGGGTGGCCGCTGAGCATGCCGACCTCGCCGCGTGTGAACGCCTCGAAGGCCTGGGCGCGGTCCAGCTTCCCGGGCTCGACGGGTCCGGTGAGCCCGGGGGTGACGAGGTTGTCCCTCAGCCAGGTGAACGTGCTGACGTTCGACTCGGAATCGATCGCGTAGAAGCCGCCGTTGCGGTCGCGGTAGCCGCCGCCCCCGCTCAGCATCCAGATCATCGCCTCGGCCTGGGACTCCTCCGAGCCGAGCGGCAGGGCGAAGGGGTACGTCACCCCGCGGGCCTTCAGCCGCTCCGCCGCGGCGCGGAGCTGCGACCAGTTCTCCGGCGCCCCGACGCCGGCGTCGGCGAACAGGTCCTCGTTGAAGAACAGCAGCCTGGTGCTGGCGGCGAACGGCAGACCGTACTGCACCTGTTCGGTCTGGCCGGCCTCACTGAGTTCGGGCAGGAAGTTGGCCTGGGTGGGGATGGTGACGAGTTCGTCGACGCGGTACAGCCTGCCCTGGTCCGCGTAGTCGGCGTACGCGCCGATCTGGGCGATGTCCGGGGCGTTGCCGTCGGCCACCATCTCGGCGACCTCCCGGTCGACGTCCTTCCAGGAGTGGACCCGGACGTCGACCGTGATTCCGGCGTTGCCCGCCTCGAACCGGTCCGCGAGCTCGTCCCAGTACTTCTGCGAGGAGTTCTCCGCGCCGTTCCCGTAGTCGGCGGCGACCAGCCGAAGGGTCACCTCGTCCGCCTCCCCGGCGCCGCCGCACCCCGCCAGGGCGATCGTCGTACCGAGTGCGGCCACCGCCGCCACCAGAGAGATGTAGCGCCGCTGCACGCCCTGTCCCCCACCTCGTCGCTCTTGATCCTTACGGCTAGAGGTCTACACCACTTGGCAGGCAATTGCGAAACGAACCGGTCACCGCCGTGCGGCGACCCGCGATCACCCGCGACCGCCCGCGACTGCCCGCCGGCCGACCCCCGACCGCCCGAGTAGTGGACTAGACCTTTTCGGGTCCGGCGGCGAGACTGTACGCGTGAGACACGTCATCGCCCTCGATGTGGGCGGCACCGGGATGAAGGCCGCCCTCGTCGGGGCGGACGGCACTCTGCTGCACGAATCCCGCCGGGCGACCGGCAGGGAGCACGGGCCGGAGGCCGTCGTCGAGGCCATCCTCGGCTTCGCCGCCGAACTGCGCGCCCACGGCGAGGAGCGCTACGGGCAGAGCGCCGCGGCGGCCGGCGTCGCGGTGCCCGGCATCGTCGACACCGCGAACGGCGTCGCCGTCTACGCGGCCAACCTCGGCTGGCGCGACGTCCCGCTGCGCGCGCTGCTCGGCGAACGGCTCGGCGGGGTGCCGGTCGCCCTCGGCCACGACGTCCGCACGGGCGGGCTCGCGGAGGGCCGCATCGGGGCGGGCCGCGGCACGGAC
This sequence comes from Streptomyces tirandamycinicus, assembly GCF_003097515.1. NCBI lineage: Bacteria > Bacillati > Actinomycetota > Actinomycetes > Kitasatosporales > Streptomycetaceae > Streptomyces > Streptomyces tirandamycinicus. Next base: position 3,136,849 of record NZ_CP029188.1, read on the forward strand.
CGGTTCCTGTTCGTCCCGCTCGGCACGGGCATCGCCGGGGCCATCGGCATCGGCGGCACGATCGAGGAGGGCGCACACGGCTGCGCCGGCGAGATCGGCCATGTCGTCGTCCGGCCCGGCGGCCCGGAGTGCGGCTGCGGCCGGCGTGGCTGCCTGGAGACCCTCGCGTCCGCGTCCGCCGTCTCCCGCGCCTGGGCGGCCGCCAGCGGCGACCCGGAGGCGGACGCCGCCGACTGCGCCAAGGCCGTCGCCTCCGGGGACGAGACCGCCGCACGCGTCTGGCGGGAAGCCGTCGACGCCCTCGCCGACGGGCTGGTGACCGCGCTCACCCTGCTGGACCCCCGCAGGCTGATCATCGGCGGCGGCCTCGCGGAGGCGGGGGAAACCCTGTTCGCACCGCTGCGGGCCGCGGTGCGGGCACGCGTCACCTTCCAGACGCCGCCCTCGATCGTCCCGGCGGCCCTCGGGGACGCCGCCGGCTGCCTCGGCGCCGGGCTCCTCGCCTGGGACCTGCTCGCCACATCCGACACACTCACCACGGAGGTAACCGGCTGATGGCCGACCGGATGGTTCTCACAGGCGCCCGGGTGGTGCTGCCCACCGGGGTCGTCGAGAACGGGCGGGTGACCGTCGAGGGGACCCGGATCGGCGGGCACGCCCCCTCCGACGCACCCTCCGTCGACCTGTCCGGCCACTGGCTGGTCCCCGGCTTCGTGGACATGCACAACCACGGCGGCGGAGGGGCCTCGTTCACCTCCGGGTCGGCCGAGGACGTGCTCACCGGCGTGCGCACCCACCACGAGCACGGCACGACCACGATGGTCGCCTCCACCGTGACCGGCGACATGGACTTCCTCACCCACCGCGCCGGGTTCCTCTCCGAACTGGTGGAGCAGGGCGATCTGGCCGGCATCCACTTCGAGGGCCCCTTCATCTCGCCCTGCCGCAAGGGCGCGCACAGCGGGGAACTGCTGCGCGACCCCGACCCGGCGGAGGTGCGCAAGCTGCTCGACGCCTCCCGCGGCACCGCGCGGATGGTCACCCTCGCCACCGAACTGCCCGGCGGCATCGAGTCCGTACGGCTGCTCGCCGAGCACGGCGTGATCGCCGCGATCGGCCACACGAACGCCACCTACGAGCAGACCGTCGAGGCGATCGACGCGGGCGCCACGGTCGCCACGCACCTCTTCAACGCCATGCCCGCCCTCGGCCACCGGGCCCCCGGGCCGATCGCCGCGCTGCTGGAGGACGAGCGGGTCACCGTCGAACTGATCAACGACGGTACGCATCTGCACCCGGCCGCCCTGGAGCTGGCCTTCCACCGCGCGGGCGCGGCCCGGGTCGCGTTCATCACGGACGCGATGGACGCGGCGGGCTTCGGCGACGGCGTCTACCACCTGGGGCCACTGGCGGTCGAGGTCAGGGAGGGCGTCGCCCGGCTCGTGGAGGGCGGCTCGATCGCCGGCTCCACGCTCACCCTGGACACCGCGTTCCGCCGGGCCGCGACCGTCGACGCGCTGCCCGTCGAGGACATCGTCCGGGCGATCTCCACGAACCCGGCCCGGTTGCTGGGCCTCCACGACAGGGTGGGCTCGATCGAGGCCGGCAAGGACGCCGATCTCGTCGTGCTCGACGCCGACTTCACGCTGAGGGGTGTGATGCGCAAGGGCGCGTGGGTCGTCGAGCCGTAGCGCGGCGGTAGCGCGGCGAGCCGGGTCGGTTGGCCTACGGGGGGCTGGGCCAACCGCCCGGTTCTTTGGCATGATCAGGACCCGTCCGGCTAGGCGAACGCGAGCTCAGGGGGTGTCACGGTGATCCTCACGGTCACGCTGAACACCGCCCTCGACCTGACCTACCGCGTCCCCGCCCTCGTCCCGCACGGCTCCCACCGGGTCACCGAGGTCGACGAACGCCCCGGCGGCAAGGGACTGAACGTCGCACGGGTGCTGGGGGCGCTCGGCCACGAGGCGGTCGTCACCGGTCTCGCGGGCGGCCCCAACGGCGAGACCCTGCGCGACCGGCTGGCCGGGCTCCCCGTGCGCGACGCGCTCGTGCCGGTCGCGGGGAACACCCGGCGCACCCTCGCGGTGGTCGACGCCGCGACCGGCGACACCACCCAGTTCAACGAGCCGGGCCCGACCGTCACGCCCGAGGAATGGGCCGCGTTCCTCACCACGTACGAGTCGCTGCTGCGCGAGGCCGAAGCGGTCGCGCTGTGCGGCAGCCTCCCGCCGGGCATCCACGTCGGAGCCTATGCCGAGCTGGTGCGCAGGGCGCGCGCCGCCGGGGTGCCGGCGCTGCTGGACACCAGCGGCGAGCCGCTGCGCAGGGGCATCGCCGCCCGCCCCGACCTGGTCAAACCGAACGCCGACGAGCTGGCCCAGCTCACCGGCTCCCGTGAGCCACTGCGCGCCACGCACGCCGCCCGCCGCCGCGGCGCCCGCACGGTGGTCTCCTCCCTCGGCCCCGAGGGCATCCTCGCCGCCACACCGGAGGGCATCTGGCAGGCCACCCCGCCCGGGAAGGTCCTCGGCAACCCCACCGGTGCGGGCGACTCGGCCGTGGCCGGGCTGCTCTCGGGCCTCGTCGACGCCCTCCCCTGGCCGGACCGCCTCGTCCGCGCCGCGGCACTCGCCACGGCCACCGTCCTCGCTCCGACGGCCGGCGACTTCGACCGCGCCTCCTACGAGGACCTGCTCCCCAGGATCACGGTGACGGAGCACGCCCCGGCGGCGTGACGTCCCCCGGGGCCTCCCGGCTCGGGGCGGCTCCGGGTTCGCCGAACGGCTCCGGGCCGGGCTGAGCTGGGCTCCACGACACCGCTCCAGGTGCCGCGACACCGCCCCGGGCTCCGACGCCATCGATCCGGGCTCCGACGCCATCGGTCCGGGCTCCGCCAGGCCGGCTCCGGGCTCCGCGACACGGGCTCCCGGCTCCGGGCTCGGGCAGGCCGGCTCCCGGCTCCGGCAGGCCGGCTCCCCCGGTCAGCCCTTGGACTGACCGGCCTCCAGCCACACCTGGTCGAGCAGGGCGTCGCACTGGTCACCCTGCTCGCACGAGATCTTCAGCGTGTTCGACCCCTCTTGGAGGTTCACGTACGCGTAGGTGCGCGTCCAGCCCTTCTCCCAGTCACCCTTCTTGGCCTGGGCGAAGTTGGACATGTTGATCGACCGCGGCTGGGCGTCGTTGATCGTCAGGGAGGTCTTGGCGTCCTTGCCCGGCACGCTGTACGTGACGAACAGCGTGTACGCACCGTCGGCCGGGATGTCCACGGTCCAGCTGGCCGAGCCCCCGGTCCCGTTGAAGGCCACATACGCGCCGTCCGCGCCCTTGGCGCCCTTGACGTCCTTCGCCAGTGCGGCGGGCGCGCCGAGGCGCAGCGTCGCGGCGTCCTGCTTCGGCAGCTCGGCGGGCTTGTCCTCGTCGTCCTTCGAGGGCTCGTCGCTCGGGCCGGCCTCGTCGGCGGGAGCGGTGTTGTTCCCGTCGGCCTGAGGGGTCTCGGTCTTGTCGTCGCCACCCGTCATCAGCGCCGCGGTGATGCCGACCACCACCACGGCGACCACCGCGACGGCGCCGATGAGCAGGCCCTTGGTGTTCGGCCCGCGGCCCCTGCCGCCACCGCCGCCGGAGGGCGCCGGGACCTGGCGGGTCGGGGCGCCGCCGGGGTAGGTCTCGGGTGCCGCGTACTGGGGGCTGGGCTGCTGCCCGTACTGCTGCTGGTGCGGGACCTGGCCGTACTGCTGGGCGGTCTGCTGCTGCCCGTACTGGCGCTGGCCGACCGTTCTGACCTGGTTGTACGACGTCCTGGGCACACCCGGCTGGGCGGCCGGACCGGGGTAGCCGTAGCCGCCCTGGCGGGGAGTCGAGGTGCCCGCCCGCTGTCCGTCCGCGTACAGGTAGCCGAACGGATCGTCGTCCTCGGGCGTGCTCGCGCCGTTGTTCCCGGCCGTCATCCCTGGGTCACTCCTATCCTTGCTCGCCAGCCGTCGCCGACCGGCCGAGCCTACCCCCTCCGGGCTACTCCAAGGACGGTGCTCGGGGCCCGGACGGTTCCGCCGTTTCCGCTATCCGGCGCGTCTGTGCACCTTGGCCCGGGAGCGCTTCTCGATGTACATCCGCTGGTCGGCGGACTGCAGCACCTCTTCGACGGACATGCCGCAGACCGCCCAGCCGATCCCGAAGCTCGCCCCGACGCGGACCGCCCGTCCGTCCACCCGGATCGGCGGAATGATCGCGTTCCGCAGGCGAACGGCCAGGTCGGCGGCGTCGGCGGCACCGAGGCCGTCGGCGAGGACGACGAATTCGTCACCTCCGAGCCGGGCGACGGTGTCCCCGTCCCGCACACCGGTGGTGAGCCGGCGCGCGACCTCGATGAGGACGGCGTCGCCGGTGTTGTGCCCGAAGCGGTCGTTGATCGACTTGAAGCCGTCCAGGTCGCAGAAGAGCACCGCCAGGCCCTTCGTACCGTCGTCGGCCTCACCGTCCACGGCGGGCGCGACGGCATGGACGTGGTGGTCGTACGGGATGGCCGGCCGGTCGAAGTCGAACCCGTCGGCGTGGAAGCCCCCCTCGATGTCGCCGTCCTCGAATCCACCCGCGTAGCCGTTCTCGCCGTGACCCGCGTAGCCGTTCTCACCGAAGACCGCGTCGGCGTAGTCGCCGTATCCCCCGTAGCCGCCGGACGGGTGGTCCCGCACGTCCAGGGTCCGGCCCGCCTCCTGCCGCGCGCCCTGGGGACGCCCGCACAGCCGGGCGCTGAGCCGGGCGCGCAGTTCGGCGTTGTTGGGCAGCCCGGTCAGCGCGTCGTGGCTGGCCCGGTGCGCGAGGTGCAGCTCGTGCCGCTTGCGCTCCTCGATGTCCTCGACGTGCGTGAGGAGAAAGCGGGGGCCGTCGGTGGTGTCGGCGACGACGGAGTTGCGCAGCGAGACCCAGACGTAGGTGCCGTCGCGGCGGCCGAGGCGCAGCTCGGCACGGCCGCCCTCGGCGGAGGTCCGCAGCAGTGTGCCGATGTCCTCCGGGTGGACGAGATCGGCGAAGGAGTATCGGCGCATCGCCGACGCGGGGCGGCCGAGCAGCCGGCAGAGTGCGTCGTTGGCGCGGAGCAGCCGGCCGTGCTGGTCACCGCCCATCTCCGCGATGGCCATGCCGCTCGGCGCGTACTCGAACGCCTGCCGGAACGACTCCTCGCTGGCGCGCAGGGCCTGCTGCTCACGCTCCAGGCGGACCAGGGCGCGCTGCATGTTTGCTCGGAGCCGGGCGTTGCTGATCGCAATCGCCGACTGTGACGCGTACATCTGGAGCGCTTCCTGGCCCCAGGCACCCGGACGGCGTCCGTTGCGGGGTTTGTCGACCGAGATGACGCCGAGCAGTTCGCGGCCGCCGCCCGAGGCGTACATCGGCGCATAGAGCCGGTCCTGGGGGTGCCACTCGCCCTCGAAGCGCGGCTCGGGGCCTTCCGTGTACCACTGCGGAACGTCGTCCTCCAGCAGCACCCAGCCCTCGGTGTGCGGTATGAAGCGCAGTTCGCCCCAGGCCTCGCCCATGCCGAGCCGGCGCTCCCAGGAGGTCCGGGAGCCGACCCGTCCGGTGATCAGGGCTTCCGCCGCGGTGTTGCCGGCGAAGGCGGCCACGACGAGATCCCCGTCGGGGCGGACGAGGTTGACGCACGCCAGCTCGTACCCGAGTCCGGCCACGATGCCGTCGGCGACGGTCTGCAGCGTGTCCGCCAGACTGCGGGCCGTGTTGAGGTTGGCCACGACCTGATGCAGCTGCCTCAGGGTCGCAAGACGGACGTACGGCTCCGACTCGGTCTCCATCGCTCGCTCTCCCCGAGACCTCGAACAGCTGACTCCAGGTTCCTCGTCGACTTCACTGGTGCACCCGTTTGGTGCAGTGTCCCCGCCACTGAATCACAGCGAGCTGCCCACTCGGTACACAGGGTCAACAAATACCCGGCTCTGTGACTCAAGTCACAACAGATGATGATGGGGACGCCCAGGCCGTGAAGGGTGTTCCGCCCTTCCTGAACGCAAATCCGGGCGGGGCCGCACGGGACCGGGCTGGAATCCGGCGCGACCGGACCGGAATCCGGCGGGGCCGGGCGGGAATCGACGTGAATCCAGCGGGAATCCGGCGGGATCGCCCAGCTCCGGCGGGATCGCCCAGCCAAACGGGCGGAACCCGGCCGGCGGTCGCGGTGGCGGGCCCCCGCCCGGAGTCCTAGGACCCGGCTGGTCCTCTGGCCCGATGCGGCGGAACACGGGCCGGGGCTAGCGTGCGGCCGTGCCGCAGACGAGTCCCACCCCCAGTGCCGCGACCATCCCCCATGCTGAGGGGGTGAGCGACGACGAGTTCCGTGCCGCGATGTCCCGGCTGGCCGCCGGAGTGGTGCTGATCACGGCCCATGAACCGCCCCTGGCGGAGGACGGCCCGCGCGGGGACGACGTCGGCATGACGGCGACGGCGTTCATGTCCGTCTCGCTCGACCCTCCGCTGGTGCTGGTGAGCCTGCGCAACGGCTCGCGCATGGACGACCTGCTGGCCGAACAGCCCATGTGGGGCGCGTCGGTGCTCTCCGAGAGCCAGCGGCACATCGCGGGCCGGTTCTCCATGAAGGGACGCATCAGCGACCGGCTCCTCTTCGAGGACACCGCGTACACCCGCGGGGAGCTGTGCGGCGCGCCGCTGATGGGCGGCGCGCTGGCGGTCCTCGAATGCCGAACCGAGCAGCGCGTCGAGGCGGGCGACCACACCCTCGTGATCGGCCGCGTCCTGAAGGCGGGACTCCCCAGCGCGGACGGCGGCCCACTGACCTACTTCCGCGGGCGCTACCGGCACCTCGGCTGACACCCGGCGACCGCGAGCCGCGGTCCGCCGGAGCGGAACCGCAGCGGAACCGGAGAGGAACCGGGGCGCAGAGCGCCGGAGCCGAACCAGGGCGCAGAGCGCCGGAGCCGAACCAGGGCGCAGAGCGCCGGAGCCGAACCGGGGAGCGGAACGCCGGAGCCGAACCGGGGAGCGGAACGCCGGTCCGGGCGCCGGGGAACGTGGCCGGGGCCGGGCGCCGAGCACCGGGCGACATTGCGGAAAGGGCGTCAGGGCACCGGGCCGGGAAGCGGAAGGTCCGGTCCGACGGGCCGAGGGCGGTGACTGCGGTCGGGCCGGCCTGCGGGCGGAACGGCCGTCCGGAATCCGCGCGGCGACACTCCGCGCGGCGACGGACCCGGCCGCCGCCCTGGGATCACCCTCGGATCACCAGTCGCGGGCGTTGCGGCCGCGCTTGGTCTCCCCCCGGCGCTTCTTCTCGCGCAGACGGCGCTCGTTGATGCCGCGGGGGACCTTCGTGGGCCGGCGGGGCCGCGCCGGCGGGGCTGTGGCCTCCGCGAGGAGCGCCGCCAGACGTACCGCCGCCGCCTCCCGGTTGCGCCACTGGGAGCGGTGCTCCGACGCCCGGACGCTGATCACACCGTCGTTCAGCCGGGACGCGAGGCGCTCCAGCGCCCTCGCCTTCCACACGGCCGGCAGTGCCTCCGTCGCCGCCAGGTCGAAGCGCAGCTCCACCCGGGAGTCGCTCGTGTTGACGTGCTGGCCGCCGGGACCCGACGACCGCGAGAAACGCCACATGAGCTCGGCCTCCGGCAGGGAGACCGAGCCGCGAACGACATAGGGCCCGGACATACGTCCCATCGTCGCGTCCGCGGGCGAGTCGCGTCACCTTCTTTTCACCGACGGCGGGAACCTGGTGGCACTCCGTCCGCGTTAGGGACGGTGACGGTAGCTTCGGAACCCACGAAGCACGACCGCACTGCACTCGACCAGGAAAGGGACCTCCTCATGGCCGTAAGCCTGTCCAAGGGCGGCAACGTCTCGCTCACCAAGGAGGCACCGGGCCTGACCGCCGTCACGGTGGGCCTCGGCTGGGACGTCCGTACCACCACCGGCACCGACTTCGACCTCGACGCATCCGCGATCGCGGTCAACGGCGGCGGGAGGGTCGTCTCCGACGGCCACTTCGTCTTCTTCAACAACAAGTCGACGCCGGACCAGTCCATCGTCCACACCGGCGACAACCGCACCGGCGAGGGCGGCGGTGACGACGAGCAGATCAACGTCAACCTGTCCGGGCTCGCCGCCGACGTCGAGAAGATCGTCTTCCCGGTGTCCATCTACGACGCCGAGAACCGCAGCCAGAACTTCGGTCAGGTGCGCAACGCCTACATCCGTATCGTGAACCAGGCCGGCGGCACCGAGATCGCCCGCTACGACCTGAGCGAGGACGCCGCCACCGAGACCGCGATGGTCTTCGGCGAGCTGTACCGCAACGGCTCGGAATGGAAGTTCCGCGCGGTCGGCCAGGGTTACGCATCGGGCCTGGTCGGCATCGCCCAGGACTTCGGCGTCAACGTCTGACCTACGCGCCCCGAAGGTCCCGGCCGCCGTCCCGGCCGGGACCTTCGGCATATCCGCCGGCATCGGGGAAGGCTCCTGCGACAACCGCCCCCGCGCCCGCCCCCGCCACGAACACACACACACGACCACGACCAGGGAACGACGGACAGCGACAGGGCACGACGCGGCCCAACGGAGTACGGCGGGGCACGACGCGGCCCACCGGAGCACGGCGGGGCACGACGCGGCCCACCGGAGCACGGCGGGGCACGGCAGGGCATGGCGGGTTACGGCCGGTGCTACGGCTTCGCGGGTCTGCCGTCGCCATGGAGCCAGACGTCCCACACCTCCGTCAGGTCCTCGCCGGTCTTCTCCTCCACATGGGCGGTGAAGTCCTCGGTGGACGCGTTGCCGTGGCGATGCTCCTGCGCCCAGCTCTTCAGCAGTCCGAAGAAGGCCGCGTCGCCGACGGCCTGCCGGATCTTGTGGAGGACCATCGCGCCGCGCCCGTACACCGGCGCGCCCAGCAGGTCGTCCTTCGGCGGTTCGGACGGCGGGAAGGCCCAGTTGCCGTCGTCCTCGAACTCCTTCTCGAAACGCTCCTGCGCCGGGACGCCCCTGAACTCCTCGTCGTACAGCCACTCCGCGTAGGTCGCGAAGGCTTCGTTCAGCCACACGTCCTGCCACGTCTTCGGCGATACCGAGTTGCCGTACCACTGGTGGGCCAGCTCGTGGACGAGGAACTCCTCGTTGAAGGCACCGGCCGGGTAGACGGGCCGCGTCTGCGTCTCCAGCGCGTAGTCCACGTCGTCCGCGCGTTCGACGATCGCCCCGGTGGACGAGAAGGGGTAGGGGCCGAAGGTCTTCTGCGCCCACTCCAGTACCTCGGGGATACGGGCGCGCATCTTCTCGCTCCGCGCCGCGACGGTCCGGTCCACGGCGGTGAACTCGGGGACCCCTCCGGCGGGGCGTGAGGTCTTCACGTCGTACTCGCCGATGCCCACGGTCGCGAGATAGCTCGACATCGGCTCGGGCGCGTGCCATGCGAAGGCGGTCCTGCTGCCGCCGGCCGCGGGCCGCTGGGACCTGAGCTCCCCGTTGGAGACCGCGGTCAGCCCCTTCGGCACGGTCACGGTGATGTCGTAGGCGGCCTTGTCGCTCGGATGGTGGTTGCCGGGGAACCACGCCATCGAGCCCTGCGGCTCACCCAGCGCGATGGCCCCGTCCTCGGTCCTCAGCCAGCCCTCCTCGGAGCCGTCCGGGTCGGTGACGCTCTTCGGGCTGCCGGAGTACCGGACCACGGTCCGGAAGGTGCTGCCGTCGCGGATGACCTCGCGCGGGCGGACGGTGAGTTCGTCGCCCGCGCGGTCGGTCCCGGCCGGGACCCCGTCCACGGTCACACCGTCGACGGCCAGACCGTGCAGATCGAGGTTGAAGGCGCTGAGGTCCTGGGTGGCGCGGGCGGTGAGGGTCGCGGTGCCGCTGAGCCGGTTGGGCTTCGGCTCGTAGTCGAGGTCGAGGCCGTAGTGCTGTACGTCGTATCCGCCGTTGCCCAGCCCGGGGAAGTACGGATCGCGCAGCCCCTCCGCTCCGGGTGTGCCGCCGGTGCCGGTGCCGTCACCGCTCCTCGTGCATCCCGGGACGGTGAGTACGAGCAGGGCGGCGACGGGCGCCAGGGCACGGAGGAGGGATCGCTGGTCCACATGGCGATCCTATGTGCGGAATGTCCGACTCCGTCGGGCGGTGCGGCGATCTTCCGCACGTGCGGCACGGTGCCGGGCCCGGATCCCGGTCGATGAGCAGGTACACCGGGATGGCGGCCCGCGACGAGGGACGCGTAGGCGGGCGTATCGTCCTGGGACCCGTACGGCTCATGCGCGGGAACGGGCCGTGCCACGGCGGACCTCCTTCGCGCGGAGCGACACTCCCAGCCCGGAGTGCGGGCTCACCAGGAATCCGCCGACGTTCACCCGAACGTGCGAGCGAGCCTCTTCGCCGTGACACCATCGGACCGTGCTCGACATCGGCTACTCCCTCTCCCGGCGCTTCCCGGACCCTCCGCAGACCGACTACCGGACCGCGGACGTCCACGCCCTGCGTCACGACCTCTTCTGCGGCGACGTCTATCTCGCGGACACCAAGGCCGACCGTGAGGTGTCCACGGCGTGGGGATGGGTACCGGTGCTCGACTTCGCCTGGGCGCTGTGCGACATCGTGGAGCGGCTGGACCGGGACCCGAAGGGCAGCCGGGCCGCACAGCCGCAGTACGCGGAGATCGACTTCACCGAATCGACCGACCGCATGCTCTTCGAGCGCCGCTTCGGCTGGGTGGACGTGGAGGCCGACTGGATGCCCGGCGACGAGGCCCCGCTCACCTTCAACCACGGCGAACTCCGGCGGGAGGCACGGAACTTCCTGCACGACCTGATCGCCGACCTCACCGACATGCACGAGGAACTCGGCGGAAACCCCGTGCTCTGGGACCTCCAGGCACGCTTCCCGCGCCTGCCCTGAGCCGCCGGGGCCGCCTCCGCCCGGACCCCCGCCCGGAAACCCCCGCCCGAACCTCCGTCCACGCCTCGGCCCTCCACCCGCGCCGGAGCCCACCGCACCCGGAGCCACCGCGCGGCCCCGCCCCGCCCTCGCCCCCGTTCAGTCCTCCACACGCACCCCCAACTGCGCCGCGAACACCGGCGCCAGGTCCATCAGCTGGGCCGTGCTGATCACCGCACCCGACAGTCCTTCCACGCCCCCCGCGACATCGAGTTCGCTCACCCGGCGCAGATCCACGTCCCGCATCCGGGCACCGGCGAAGTCCGCCCGGCGCAGTACGCACTCGCGGAACTCGACCCGCTCCAGCCGCGCCGCCCCGAAATCGGGCTCGGACAGCACCACTCCCTCGAACACCACGTCGGTGAGCCGGGCGTCGCGCAGGTTCAGACAGTCGATCTTGCCGCCCCGCACCAGCACCCGCTCCAGTGCGGCGCCGTGCAGCTGCACCCCGCCCAGCCGCGCGTCCACGATCTCCGAGTCCCTCAGCGCGGCGCCCGCGAGATCCGTCCCCACCCCGCGCACGCCGCTCAGGACCGAGTCGACGAACCGCGCCCGTACCAGCGAGGTCCGCTCCAGCACACAGTCCCTCAGCGCGCAGTCCAGGAAGAGCGCGCCCGCGCCGTCCCCGCCCGACAGGTCCAGACCGGCCAGCTCCACACCGTCGTAGTCGCCGTCCGGCTCCAGCCCGCCGCCCTCGTGGGGGCGGAGGGGAGGCAGCCGCACCTCCGGCCGCCGTGCCGCCGCCACCCGCGTCTTCTTCCCGGTCCTCCGCACCATGGGGCCATGCTCGCGCACACCACTGACAGAGCCTGACACCACTGACAGAGCCTGACACCGCGGACAGGGCCCGACACCGCGGACGAGGAGGGCAGGCCGCCGTCGACCCGCCGACGCGGCGGACGGCGGGCCGGGCGCACCGCGCGCCCCGGCCCGGCGGACCGGCCGAGCGGACCGGCCGGGCGGCGGACCGGGTCAGTCCCGCAGGAACTCCACCAGGCTCGGTGCGAGCTTCCTGGGAGCCATCACCACGGCACCGTGGTTGAGGCCGTCGAGCGTACGGTGCTCCGCGTCGGGCAGCACCCCCGCCAGTGCCCGCGCGGCGCGCTGGAACCCCGTGGCGCTCTTGCCACCGCTGAGGACGAGCGTCCGTACCTTCGCGGCGGACCACACGCCCGCCTCCAGCGGCTTGCCCTGCTGGGTGTCGCCCATCACCGCGATGTCGTACGGCAGGGTGTGGGCCAGCGCCCTGAGGTTGGACCAGACGCCCGGCATGAACCGCATCAGCGCCACGACGAACCCCGGCATCCCCTGGGCCTCGGTCATGAAGTACTTCACCGCGTCGCCGCGCCGGCCCTGGGCGATCAACCCGTCGACGTGGCGCGCGAAGCCCGGCGGCGGCCCAAAACCGTCGTCGTCGACCACGAACGGCGGTTCGTACAGTGCGAGCCGCCGGATGCCCAGCCCCGCCGTGGCCGCACGCAGCGCCAGGACGGCCCCGGAGGAACTGCCGAACAGCGAGACCGGGCCCTCGGCCACGCCTATGAGCGCCGCGATGTCCTCCACCTCGCGCTCGACCGCGTAGTCCGCGCTGTCGCCGCTGGCGCCCCGGCCCCGGCGGTCATAGTTGATCACCGTGAGGTGCTGGGACAGCAGGCCGGCGAGCTTGGCGGCGTCGGACCGGTCGGCCAGCGCCGACGAGACCAGGAGCACCGCCGGACCACTGCCGGACCGCTCAAAGGCGATCCTGGTCCCGTCACTCGAAACGAGCGTCGACTTCACGGCCGCCGCGTTCGCACCGGTTGCAGGCATCCTCTTCGTCTCCGTTCCGTCGCCGACTCGTTCTGCCGGCGATAAGACCGCGGGGCGGTGCAGAACTCATCGGTCCGCCTCCCCGCGGCCTTCCCCCGGTCCTCCCCGCGGTCCTCCCCCGGTCCTCCCTGCGGCCCTCCCCGCACACGCCGCCGGGACCCCGCCGTATGCGCTCGGGGGCGTACCGACGTCCACCGCTCCCACCTGGACAGCCCCATGGGCACGGGTGTACGAACAGCCCATGACGAGCACGATCAACGGCGGCATCTCCTTCTGGTACGCGGACGACGGCATTCCCGCGCCGCGCGAACCCCTGCCGGGTGACACGACCGCCGACGTGTGCATCGTCGGCGGCGGATACACCGGGCTGTGGACGGCGTACTACCTCAAGAAGGCCGTCCCCTTCCTCGACATCACCGTGCTCGAGTCCAGGTTCTGCGGCTACGGGGCCTCGGGACGCAACGGCGGCTGGCTCTACAACGGCATCGCGGGCCGCGACCGCTACGCCCGGCTCCACGGCCACGACGCCGCCGTGCGTCTGCAGCAGGCCATGAACGACACCGTCGACGAGGTGATCCGCACCGCCGCGGAGGAGGGCATCGACGCCGGCATCCACCGGGGCGGCGTCCTCGAAGTCGCCTGCACCCCCGCCCAGCTCGCCCGCCTCAAGGCCTTCCACGCCACCGAGATCGCCTTCGGCGAGAAGGACCGCGAACTGTACGGCGCCCGCGAGACCGCCGAGCGCGTCCGCGTCGCCGGGGCCGTCGGCTCCGGCTGGACCCCGCACGGCGCCCGCCTGCACCCGGTCAGACTCCTCAAGGGACTCGCCGGCGCCGTAGAGGCACTCGGCGTCACCATCCACGAGTCCACCCCCGTCACGGAGATCAGGCCGAAGCACGCGGTCACCCCCTACGGCACCGTCCGGGCCCCCTACGTGCTGCGCTGCACCGAGGGCTTCACCGCCTCCCTGGCCGGCCAGCGCCGTACCTGGCTGCCCATGAACTCCTCCATGATCGTCACGGCGCCGCTGCCGGAGGAGGTCTGGGAGCGGATCGGGTGGACCGGCCGCGAGACCCTGGGCGACATGGCGCACGCCTACGTCTACGCCCAGCGCACCGCCGACGACCGCATCGCGCTCGGCGGCCGGGGCGTCCCCTACCGCTACGGCTCCCGCACCGACAACGACGGCAGCACCCAGGCCGCCACCGTCGAGGCCCTGCGGGGCGTGCTGTTCCGCTTCTTCCCGCAGCTCACCGGCACGGAGATCACCCACGCCTGGTCCGGCGTCCTCGGCGTCCCCCGCGACTGGTGCGCCACGGTCACCCTGGACCGCTCCACCGGACTCGGCTGGGCGGGCGGCTACGTCGGCTCCGGCGTGGCCGCCGCCAACCTCGCCGCCCGCACCCTCCGCGACCTCGTCCGGCAGGACTCCGGCCAGGCCGGCCCCACCGAACTCACGGCTCTCCCCTGGGTCGGCCACAAGGTCCGCAAGTGGGAACCCGAACCCCTCCGCTGGCTCGGCGTCCACACGCTCTACGCCGCCTACCGCCGGGCCGACCGCCGCGAACTCACCCACCACACGGCGGACACGGCACGCATCGCCGCACTGGCGAACCGGGTCTCGGGCCGCCACTGAGCGCAGCCCGGCGGCACCCGGGCGGAGGAGCAGCCGCGCGGCGCCCTGGGGGAGGAGCAGCCGGGCGGCGGACTACGGGCGGGCCCGGTTCGGCGCGACGCCGCTCGGCTTGGGTTCCACCGGGCCCGCCAGCGCGCCCTCGGCTCCGCATCCGGATCGGGTTGCCGTCCGCATCCCAGGCCCTCGCCGGCCGGCATGCGCGCCCGGTCCGGCACGCCCACTTCGCCGGTCCTTCCGGTTGAGCGACGGCCGGCCCGTCCCCGGCCTGAACGATTCGCCGCAACCGGGGCAACGGCCGGCGTCCGCCCCGCGGCCGCGACCGCGCCGCGGAGCTTCCGGGGGCGGTCGGGCTGCCCGCCTGCGCGCCCCTCGTGCTTCCTCGTCATTCGTTCCGGGCGTTTGCCCCGATGAGGAGGATTTTGGGGTGGTTCGGGCTGGCAGAGTGGCGGGCGCCGCGGGTCCCGGCAGGCGGGACCCCACAAGGCTTGAGGAGCAGGATGCGAGGCAAGAAGGCTCTCGGCGCGGGTGCGCTGGTGCTGGCCCTGATGTCGGGTGTCGGCTGGGCGCAGGCGGCGGACAGCAAGGCGCCGGCCGAGCCGCAGGCGGCCCCGGCCGCCCCGGCGGCGATCGACGGGTACCAGCTCGTCCGGCTGCCGAACCAGAACGTGCCGAACTTCCAGCGGCGGGTGGCCTACTGCCCGCCCGGGAAGGTGGCCATCAGCGGCGGCGCGGAGGCACAGGGCAGCGACGCGATCCTGGTCGGCTCGTTCCCGACCGACGACGGGCGTGGCTGGATCGGCCTCGGCCGCCAGAACCGGTTCGGCGACGTGGGAGTCTCGGTGTACGTGATCTGCGCGAACCGCTGACCCGCCGCTCCACCGCGCCCCGCCCCGTCCTCGGGTGCGGGGCGCGGTGCCGTACCGGGCCCGAACACCTCGGCGCACCGGTCCCGTCACCGGGCCGCGACGTCCGGCAGGGGGACCGGCCGGGGCACTCGCCGGATCGCCGGTGAGGGAGCGGGCGCCCATCGGGCGAGGGCTCCGGTGCCCCGCCGGTACCAGCGGCCGGCCGTGCCGATGCCGCCGGACGACGGTTCGGTCCGGCCCGGCCGGCAGCTCTGCGGGAAGAACCACAAAGCCGGTCGCCGCAGTTGCCTCCCCTGTCTCCCCCTGGTCACCTTCCCCTGTCTGGCCCGTGCCAGACGAGCGGGCGCTCCCCCCGGACGCGCGACCACCGTTCCATGCGAACGGGCCCCGGATAGAAGACCGAGCTGCCGGGGCCGATCATGTCGCCGCCCACGAGATAGCCGTGAAGCCATTCGGCGAAGCCCATCCGCTACTCGTGGAAATCCTGTTCGTCGCCATCACAGGTGAGGATTCGCCACGCGCCGGTGTCCGGCTCCCTCACGCTGAAGACATAGTCCCCCCGGTCGGTGTCGGCCAGGGGAATCATTCCCGCCGCGCCTCCGAACCGAGGCCCGGTCCTCTCGAATCCCCGGCAGGCGACGTCGTCGCGCCACGACGTGTCCCGGAACTCTTCGACGACCCTTTCGATGTATTCAGCCAGCCCTTCATCCGGGGACACCAGGTAGAGATGACCGTTCATCTGCACCGGAGCATGGGCGTCGACGACTGCCTTGTAGTCGTCGGGAAGGCCGGTCCCGAGGCGGGCCTCAAGGGCCCGCCACTGCCGCGCACTGCTCTCCGCGGGAGCGGTCGACTCGCCCAGCATGGCGAACACCGCCCTCAAGTAGTCCATGACACCCTCCACTACTTCCTCTGCGGGCAACGGGGCGCGCCAACCGCCGTTACGTTCCCGCCGCGTTGCACACAGCGCGGCCCCGCACCGACTGTGCGCATGAATCGCAGCAGACAGCGCGTCGCCGCCCCAACGCCTGGTTGGTACCGGCGGCCGCCATGTCGGCGTCGCCCCACGACGGATCGGCCCAGCCCGACGGGCGGTCCGGCAGCAGGGCAGTCCACCCCTTCGACGACGTCGCCGAAGGCGGTGCCCGCCTTCGAGCCGGTGGCATTCCCGCCGTCCGGCCGCATCCTTCCGCTCACCCGTCGCTCACGTCACCCACGTCGCTCTCGCAGGCCGTTCCGCACCGTCCCCACCGTGGGCCCCGTCGCGCCCCGCCGCGCCCCGTCGCACCCCGGACAGCAGAAACCCCAGGTCATGGAACATGTGACCTGGGGTTTCGCGGAGCCCCCTGTCGGATTCGAACCGACGACCTACGCATTACAAGGGCTTGCGCGATCACGACGGGGGGTTCTGGGTGGTGTTCGGCCGTCTGATTTTGCCTGGTCAGCGACGTTTGACCTGACGGTCGATCCATCCTGTGAGGGCCTGTGCTGCACCATCCGCTCACGCATCGCTCACGCAGGTCCGTGGGTCTGACGGCACCGGCGGCGGCCCCGGTCAAGCATCGCCGCCGTGCGCAGGCTCGAAGCGCGGCGGCGCGCCGACCTTGTCTGGTAGACCTCGGCGACTCGCCCAGCCTGCGGCTCGGGAGCTGTGCTGGTCCGGGCAGCCATGGACACGTCTGGCAAGTCGCCGAGCGCCTACCGAATGAGGAGCGGACGCGGGTTGCTGCTATGCGATGTTGTTCCAGTCGTACGGCCCTCCACCGCGCCATTCGATCAGCTCCGGGTCGTCGATGGCCCGGCCCTCGGAGGACATGCCTGCGTGCAGGAAGTCCAGCACCGTGCGGGCTGGCTGTCGGCAGTGGCCATGCGCTCGCCGTGTATCGACACGCGCAGTCCGGCGCGGACAGCAGGCATCACCACTATTGGGACTGGGGCTCAAGTGAGGTGAAGTAGACGGCGTCCTTGGGCACTCCGTTGTGTTCGGCGCCGTCGTCGTCCCGGTAGCGCCACTCGAAGGGCAGACCGTAGGCGGTTTCGGAGTCCGGGCCGCTCATGAGTTGGAAATGCAGGTGGGGTTCGGAGGAGTTGCCGGAGTTGCCGCATTCGGCGAGCTGCTGACCTGTGGTGACCCGGTCGCCCACGGCCACACGGAGGGAGCCACGCTTGAGATGCGCGAAACCCGCGTACACGCCCTCACCGAGATCGAGAATGATGTAGTTGCCCCACAGGTGGCGGGGCCAGCCCAGGCTGCGTACGAAGCCCTCCAGGTAGAGATAGACAAAGCCAGGCAGCGAAGTACGGGACAAATGATCGCGCTGACGGTCGGCGCTCGCTACGACAACGCCGTCGCCGGGGGCCAGAACAGGGCTACCGAAGGCGGGGTATTGCTGCGGACGGCTGCCGAGCGGCCAGAGCCAGCGGAATGCTGGCGTGGGCTCTGCGGCCGGGTGGTATGTCAGGTCTATGGCGTAGGTCTGCGCATGGCTGTGCGTGTGACTGGGGACCTTCGTGCCAGGGCCGTTGATGGCCCGCCAGCGTCCAGTGACGGGCACATCGACCGGGATCGGCGTCTGTCCTTGCGGCGGACGCTGATTGCGCCACAAACCCCAGCGCATCAACCCGCCGAATACCAGAAGGATGACCCCGGTGTACCACAGCGGCCCCAAGCCCTGACTGTTCACCAGGATGCAGAGCGCCCCGACCGCGATGAACAGGCCGTGGCGTTTCCACAGGGACGTCAGCAAGAGTGCACCTCGTTCATTGGATGTTGCGACGATTCACTGCTGGTTGGCGAGGGCTCTGCAGCGATGCCGACTTCGCAGAGCACTGCACGGCGGAGGGAAGGGGTCAGTTCTGGTTGATGGGCCACCAGGTGATGCTCTCCCACGGAGCGCATTCATTGGTGTTCTCCGTGCCCTTGCAGACCGTGAGGTATCCGGTGGTGGTGGGCCGATAAGCCTGGCGTGCGTCGACGTCGACGGTTCCGGGACCGCATATCTGGGCTTGCTTGCGGGTGGGTCCCGGAGCAAGGTCGAACACGAACCTTGTCCACAGCGAGTAGCAGTTGTCGCCGGTGTTGGAGAGCGTTCCGCTGAGTACCAGGTCGCGCGTGATGGCGGAGCTCCCTGACTCGGTCCACCGCTGTCCTGTCGCAGCGGCCGTTTCGAACTCGGTCGACCACTCGACGGTGCCGACTGATGTGTCTTCGCTCGCCGAGGCCGGGGCTGCGAGGGCTAACGCCAAGCCGGTGGCGGCGACCGCGGAGGCTACCCAGACACGTGTGCGCATTAGAAGGACTCCTGATTCTGCTTCGGGGACAGGTCGGGCGATGTCCGTACGCCGTGGTGGCGTCGGAGCGCAGAGAGCGCGGCAAAGTAGCCGCACATGCCGTGGACAGACGGGCCTGGCGGAGTTGAGGCCGAGCACAGGTACACGCCTGGCAGGGGGGTGGTGTACGGATCCCGGCGCAAGGCCGGGCGTGCCAGGGTCTGGCGCAGGGTCAGAGCGCCGCAGGCGATGTCCCCGCCGACGTAATTCGGGTTGTACGTCGCGTACTGGGCTGCCGACAGGCCGCGAGAGGCGATGATCGTGTCCGTGAACCCGGGGGCGTACTCCTCGATGCGTGCACGGATCGTCTTGACCGGATCGCGGGTGTCTCCGTTGGGCACGTGGGCGTATGCCCACACCGGACGTTTACGGCCGGAGGCTCGTGTCGGGTCGGTGACGGCCGGGTCGACGACCAGCATGAACGGATCGGGGATCCGTTGACCTGCGGCGGTGGCGTTCTCCTGTCTGACGATGTCGGCGTGTGTGCCGCCAAGGTGCACTGTGCCGGCCTGTCGCACGACGGGGTTGGTCCACGGGATGGGCTCGCTGACAAGGAAGTCGGCCTTGGCCGCGCCCGGGCCATAGCGGTAGCGGCGCAGAGCCTGGCGATACGCCGTGGGGAGTTGGTCGCCGGCGATGGCGAGGAATTCCTTTGGGCTCACGTCCAAAAGGACAAGGGGTACATTGCCCAGCTCCGCCAAGTCCTTGACGTGGTGGCCGGTGTGAATCGTGCCGCCGTGCGCGGTGATGTCGGCGACGAGTGCGTCGGCGATGCGGATGCTTCCGCCTTCCGGCAGTGGCCAGCCACTGGCGTGGGCGGTGTGGGCCAATAGCAGGGCTACAGCTGCCGACGCCAGCGAAGGCAGTCTTCCGACGGCATGGGCGGCCACGCCTGTCAGCAGGGCTCTGGCCTCCAAGGTCGTGAACGGTGTGCGCTTCGTGGCGTGTGCCAGAACCCGAGGGACCAGGAGCGCGGGCGTGAGAAGGTCGTGGGGCAGGGAGCGCTGATCGGAGAGAAACAGGTCGACCACAGTGGTGGACCGTTCCACAAGCGGGCCCAGCAAACGTGTCCAGCGACGCCCATCTGCACCGAGGTGCTCGGCGGTGCGGGCGATGCTCCGCCGGGCTGCCGCCACGTGGCCGCCAGGTAGGGGGTGGGCGTAGGGGATGTCGGGCTGGAGCAGGTGGACGCCGCGAGAAGGCAGGTCGAATGCCCGGAAGAACGCGGAGGCAGCAGCCATCGGGTGGACTGCCGAGCAGATGTCGTGGACGACGGCGCTATCGAACAGCGACGTCGAGCGCAGACCACCGCCAGGCGTGTCGGCCTGTTCGTGCAGGGCAACTTTGAGCCCGGCTCTGGCGAGGGTCACAGCGGCGGCGAGCCCGTTGGGACCCGTGCCCACGATCGCGGCGTCGGTCACCGGGCCCCTCCCCCGACAGGTGTCATCTGTCTGCTGGCGAGGCGTTGGTACGTCGTGTCGCCCTCCATCAGCTCGGTGTGAGTGCCGGTAGCACGCAACTTTCCGTCCTCGATCACGAGGATGCGGTCCGCGCCGATGGTGGTGGAGAGACGGTGGGCGATAGTGAGGACGAGGCACCGCGCACCGATGGCGGAGATGGCCTCGCGCAGCGCTGTCTCGGAGTCGGAGTCGAGGTGGGAGGTGGCTTCGTCCAGCAGCAGTACGTCCGGGCGGGTGAGCAGGGCGCGGGCGATAGCGAGGCGCTGCCGCTGCCCGCCGGACAGACCGATACCGGCCTCACCTAGGTGGGTGTCCAGGCCGTCCGGCAGAGCGCTGACGACGTCAGCGAGGTGGGCCGCAGCGATTACTTCGTCGATGTCCGCGGCAGTGGCCTCAGGGCGAGCGTAGGTGAGGTTCTCCCTGATGGTCCCGCGCATCAGGGGAGCGTCCTGCTCGACAAGGCCGATTCGGGACCGTAGCTCGTCCAGGCGCAGAGCACCTATGTCCGTGCCGGCCAGGCGGACCGTGCCTGCGTCGGGCACCTGGAAGCGCTCGATGAGCTGGAACAGGGTGGTCTTGCCTGCCCCGGAAGGACCCACGATCGCGGTTACGCCGGTGCGCGGCAGCGAGAACGACACACCGGTCAGGGCGGGCTCGGTGGTGTCGCTATAGGAGAACGTGACGTCTTTGAACTCGACGGCGGGCGTCTCCGCAACAGGTGTGGAGGCCGGAGCGCCTTCGGTGGACTCAGTCTCGATGCGGGCCAGGTCCTTGACCCGGTCGATGGCCGCCCGGCCCTGCTGGATCTCCCCAAGCGACATGAACAGCATCACCAGTGGGGACACCAGGTAAAAGAGGTACATGATGAACGCGGTGAGATCCTCGATGGGCAGAGCGCCCGTGGCTGTACGGGACATGCCCCAGGCGATGACCACGGCAAGGGACACTTGAGTACCGACGTTCATGGCGGGCATCAGCATCGCCGACAGGCGGGTGACGTGGATACCACTGGCCCGCGCGGCATTAGCCAGTTCTCCGATGCGTTCTGCTTCGCGCTCTTCGGCGCGGGAGGCTTTCACCGTGGTGAGGGCGCCCAGCACTCGTAAGAGCGCCGATCCGTAGTTGCTGGTGTCCTCGCGGTTCGTCACAGCAGCCTTGCGCACGGCTCGCGCCAAACCGAGCCCGATCACCGAGGCAGCTCCGAGGCAGCCGACGGTGGCCAGCAGCATCCGCCAGTCGAGCCATGCCATGACGCCAACGCAGCCGACGACCGTGGATCCGGAGGTGATCATCTGAGATACGGAAGAGGAGAGCGCGACGCGTGCCAAGGACGTGTCGGCGACCGTGCGAGTGAAGACGTCGCCATGTTCGAGCCGGTTGAAGGCGCGGATACGGGAGTGCAGCAGACGCCCGGTGAGGGTGCCCCGCATGTCGAAGACGATGTTCTCGCCGGCTCGCCCGATGAGATAGAAGTGAGTGGCGGCAAGCAGCGCGTCTGCGGCGAAGAGCCCCGCAAGGAGCAGGATCGGCCGCATGGTTGGCTCATCCACGGCTACCGCTTCGATCAAGTCGCCGATGAGTAATGGCTGCAGAAGCGTCGCAGCCGTTCCCAGCAGGCCCAGCAGGATGCCCGAGCCGAGCAACAGCCGATGGCGGCGGACGACGGCAGATACATTCACTGCCTGCTCCTGCCGAAGGCAATCGCGGCAATCGCGGCAATGCTGCCGCCGAAAATAAGGCTCTTGGCCCAACTGGCCCTGGTGATTTCACCGCTCTCGCGAAAGACGGTCAGCATGACCGGCACGGCGACGATGAAGGCGACGACGAACGACACTACTCGATTGGTTGTCACCATGATTCCCTTCCTGGTCGTGGCACGGAGACAGGCGGTTCAGCTCCGCCTCAAATGTCCTTCCGATAGGTAGTGAGGAACATCGGGTACTGGGACGTGTACGGGGACAACTGCCAGTCGGCATACCGGGCTTCGGGAGTGAGCCCGGCCACGACGGCGTAGGCGTCGACCTCATCCGGGGTGGTCAGACGGGCGAGTTCACTTCCCACGCGGGTGGTTCCATCGGCTTCGTACCAGACGTGGGAGCACTGCCAGAGATCAGTTCCAGGAGGGAGGGTCGAGTGCGTCTGGAGTCCCGTGCCAGGCTCTGGATACGGGGTGAACAGGGTTGTTCGCGCGAGGCCCTCGTGCATTGCCTCGACGGCTGGCCGGTTGCCGCTCTCGATCACCAGGCGACCCCCGGGCGCCAGGAGCCCGGCCGCCCGCTGTACAGCCTTTTGCTGGTCCTCTGGGGTCAGGAGCATGGACAGGACGCCGCAGACCGCGTACACGAGTGCGTAGGCGCGGTCGTCGTTGTAGGAGCGGATGTCTGCATGGACACCTGTGACGTCCGCGCTTCCGGGATCGTCGGCCAGCAGCGCCAGCATCTCCGGGGAGGAGTCGATACCGATGATGTGGCCGACCTTCTGAGAGAGCGGGATGGCGATGCGGCCGGTGCCCACGCCGAACTCCAGGGTGCCCTTCTCAGGGTCGGGATGGAGGCGGGCGAGCGTCTCCGCAGTGGTGACGGCGTTGGTGTCCTTGGGGAATAGGCGGTCGTACCAGCCGGCGAACTGCTTGCCGTAGCCGCTGTCGTCTATTTGATCATTCATCTACGTGTCTGTTCCTTACCGGGCTCCGCGGCGGCGGTCACACCGAGTCAGGGTGGCCCTGGAATGCGGCGCCCCGCGCGAAAGCAGGGCGCCGCGGCATACCGTTGTGGTTGTGCAGGCCCTGGCGCCTAGGCAGGAGCCAGGGCCTGCGGTGTCGGCGTCTTCATCAGCGTGTAGGGCGAGACGAAGAGGGTCTCCGGCTCTTCGTCGCGGTCGTGCCCCGCGCCACGTACGACAGCGAACTGGAATCCCCTCACTGCCTCCTCGCCCTGCTCCTCGCGGACTGTGCGGCGGATGAACTCGACCAGCAGCTGGTAGGAGGACAGCGTCTGAGCCTGCCGGACTCCGCCCTTCTGCGCCTCTTGCAGGATGGCGGTACAGATGTCGAAGACCGCCTTCTCCGGGCGGCGGGAGGCGAACCAGAACGCCTGATGTAGTTTTCGGGACGCGATCATCTCGATCTCGCGCCACTCGCTGGTCTCCCCGTCCAGGTCAAGGGTCCGGTAGGTGTAGTGGAAGTCGTGGACCGCCGGGTTCGGGGCGAAGAACTTCCAGTTCGGCACCATGGAGAAGAGATCCTTGGCGCGAGCACGGTCAAATACGAGATGAGGATGCTGCGCGGCCAGCGTCGTCACCAGCATGCCCGCTCCCACCCATCTCGCGAGGGAGCCCGGCCCGGTGAACGCGTCCTTGAAGTGTGCGGCAGGCTTCATCGTTCAGCACCTCCCTCGTGAGCGGCGACCGTATCGGCCCCGTCGTGCTGGCACTCTGCGGCCAGGAACTCGGCCATGAGCCGGGCCGCGTGGTGGGCGTAGCGCGCCTCGGTCAGCATGGAGTCGTGGTCGGCTCCCTCGATGACTTCGACGGCACCCCTCTCGCCCTGGCTCTGATGGACCCGAGCCAGCTCGTTGTACAGCAGGAACTGCTCCGGATCCTGGTCCACGGTCTGTTGCGCAGCGATGATCAACGCGGGCGTGGTGAGCGGGCCGATGGCCCCTGTGAACTCAGTGAATTCTTTCTCAACAGCCAGCCATTCCCGCTTGCCCGCTGTCCACAGCCGGGCGTCTGTGTACTGCGCGAACACCTTCTCGCGGTACGCCGGGGGCAATCTATCGACCCAGCCGGGCCGGCTCATTAGAACCCCTGTGCCCAGCTGAACGTAGCGGGCCACGTGGGTCAGCGTGACTCGAAGGTCCTTCGCTCCAGCACGCTGTCGGTCCGAACGTTGGAGTTCCGCGGGGTGCGACGGGTCGAGATAGACGAGACCGGCCAGTCGCTCCGGCATGCGCTCGGCGACTCGCCGGATCAGCTCGCCGCCCAGGGAGTGCCCGACCAGCACGACCTTGCGGTTCTCGGGTACGACCGCGCGTACCAAGTCCTCCAAGTCATCGACCGACTCTGCCAGCTCATAGGGTGCCTTGCTGCCGCGTCGGCTCCCCGCGTAGCCCGCCCGTGCGTAAGACACGACGGCGTGATCCGAGCCGTGCGCGAACCATTCGGTGATCCACGCGAAGTGCTCCGACGTCGAGGCCAGTCCCGCGCAGAACACCAGGACCGGAGCATCCGACTCCGGACCCCCTGTCTCATACATCAGCTCATTGCCGTGCCGGGTCACGACCTTCCGGGAGGTCGGCCAGCCTTCGAGAACGACAGCCCGGCGCTGGGCCGCGACCACAGCACTGGCAGCGATTCCCCCAGCCAACAGCAGCGCTGCCGCCTTCGCTGCCCGGTCGTCGCGTCCTGTGACGGCAGGGTGGTCTTTGGGTCCCGTGGTGTACGCGACCATCGGATGCATCGCGGGGAATGCCGTCATGAACCGCCCGAGCCCCATGATGAAGCCGTTGGCCACGTGAAAACTGCCGGCAGCAGCCAGGAACGGACGGGTGAATCGGCCGCCGGCGGCATAGACGAGAGGAAAGAGACACTCCATTGCCAAGGTGGTGTGCTGAACGGCCTTGGAGGTCTTCGGATAGCGCTGTGTCAGTCGGTAGACCGGTTCAGAGCCGTAGGTCCGCGTCCGCATCACTCCCGGAAGGGCCGTTCCGTCTCGCCATTTGTCACCCACCAACTTGACCCACCCGGAGATGGCATAGGACATGGTCGCCTGTATTCCGATGTACCACAGAAGGGCGTCCTGAGTTTCCGGCTTCTTTGCCAGTCGGGCCACCCCGGTCACACTTTGAACCAGGTTTGCCACCTGGTCCGACCCGTCAGTCCCGTAACGGTGACGAGCTTGCAGTAGGCAGTTGGTGCCGCTGAGGAAAAGACTCCCAGCGCCGCGCCACCGTGACTTTCCTGGCAATAGCATGCCGACGCTGACTGCCGCCCGAGTCGCATGCAGCGCCAGCGTCACTTTCTTTCCGCTCACCACATCTGCGACCTTGCGTAGGGATACGCTCTTGGCCTCTGGGGTCCTCTTCATGATCTCCCAGTCGTTCAGGCCGCCGGGATCCATGTGTCTGTGCTGATGCAGATACTCCAGAGAAGAGGACAAGGTTGTGAGTGCCGCCAGCCTCTCCGATACCCCTAACGCCCTGCCTCGGGAAATCGGCACAGGGCCGAAAACTGCCGAGCTGATCTTTTTCAGGTACCTCAAGATTCCTCCTGACTCGTCAGCGGATCGGCTAACATAGGAAAGCTGTCGGGCCGCGATTGGAGCGCGGCCCGACAGCTTCGTCGCACCCACGGGATGTCACTCCACAGGTGCCGTTACGAGCCCGCGCACAGGGCGCAGGCATCGGGGTGGGGCTCAGCCAGCCGCGCGCCCAGCCTCATAGGCGCCGACCACCGCAGCACCCGCAGCCAGCCCGCCGGCCGCGTAGGGGCACAGCGCCACGACGCTGGGGGTGAAGGCCACCGGCATCATTCGCACGACCTTGTCGCTTTGCACCTCGGAGAGGGTCGGCGATGCAGCCTTGCGCGCGCTCTCTGTAATCCGGTTCATCGAGATCTCCCCACCTCAGCCGAAGACGCGCCCCGTGACGTACGCGCCAACGGGGATGGTGAAGGCCACCGCCGCCGCCGCGATCTTGGCGCCGGCCGGAATGGCGACGGCCGCAGGGGTTGCCATGATCGGCGTACCGTCGGTCTTGGCCATGCCCTCCTCGAGAGGGGACATCTCCTGTCTGTTCATGAACGCTGCTATCTCAGCCATGACACTCTCCGTTCCAGTTCCATCAATGGTCGGACCTTCCGCAACGAAAAACAGATCCCCCGTGATGCGGTTGCCGAAATACTCGGAGGGTGAGTGCCACGCAAGCGACTCGGATGAGTAGTTACGCGCACGCCAGCTGAAAATGCAATGCGGACAGCCGGGCAGACTCTCGCGGAAAATAGAGAGTTGCTGCACGTAGCCCCCGTGTCATTACGTCACTGCTTCAGCATGGTGATCAGTGGTCGTTCCCCGTTGCGCCACTCACTATAGGAACCCTTTACTCACCGGGATCAAGGAGAACGCGAGTGATGTACATCACATGACACGGGGGGGGCGCTTTGGAGGATTTCACTCCGGTTCAGGCGCCAGAAGTTTTGCGTGGCTGAAATTTTCCACAGTATGCCGACTCCCCATAGCTGGCCTGACCAGGGAATTCTGCCGATGGCGCACCGAGAACAACCCCGCTTACGACTGGCTAAAAATTGCATTTTGACAGACCAGTCCGGAGCTGGCACCCGAGCGCGCTGACTCAGGACTGCATGCAGCATTGGCGAGAATTGATCGACCACAAAGAGGGTAGATAGCGGGCGTTTTGGATGACTCTCGCTACTCGCGTAGATCACTCATATAATGCCACTTTCGGTCATCGTGCACTCCTGCTCTCTCAGCTTCCTCTCGCTCAGCGAGTGCGAGAGGTCTTGAGTAGATCCGCTGTGTTGGTCCAGGCAGCGGGTCTGGAACGGCGCCCGCCCACCTCGGGAGGGGATCTCGGCGCTACGGGTCCCCTGCCGCCCTACGGAAAGCCGGCCGCCGCAGACTCGTCGAGCTGATCCGCCCCAAGTACTACAGCCTCAGATCTTGAGGTTGTAGTACTCGGCGAACGCCACCAGGATCCGCCGGTAGGCCGACGGGGTCACCGTGGCGTCCCGGGACGCCTCTGCAGTGAGCATCACCGCCGCCAGATCCGTCAACAGCGCCATCGCCGCCTCCACATCCCTCACCGAGTCCGCAGTCGCGCCGGACCGTCGGACAGCACCTCGTCCACGGTCTCCCGGGTGATCCGAAGCTGCGACAGCTCCGCCTCCACCTGCGACAGCTCCTCGGAAAGTCTGGCGATCTACTCGCGCAGCCGATCGGCCCGGCCACGAGCCGCCACTTCCCTGGCCTCAAGCGCCTCGATCAACGACGGCACCACACCACCCACCCCGCAACGGTGTCCGCGCCCACGGCGGGCTCAACGTCGACGACCGTAGAAGCCGGTCCTGGCAGGCACACCACAGATCCCTACGAAATCACCTCAACGAGGCACTCCCCCACAAGATCTGCACCCAACGTGAAACGGGACGAGGCACCGCCCCAGGCCGTCCGTGCGATCGTGATCAGCGCCGCCGTGCCTGTGACGGCTGCGGGGCCGGGGCGGCTGCTGCCGTGTGCTCTGGAGCGTGGGGGCGCCGTGCTGCGCTGTCGGCCCAGGCTGGGCTGTGGGCTTGTGCTGCGCGGGCTTGTGCCCTGGGTGCCGGCCTTTCGCTGAGGCATTGGATGCGCCAGGCCAGGACTCGTGCGGGGCGGCGCGCGTCGTTCAGGGCGCGCTGGTCGGCGACCTGCTGGAGGAGCCGTTCCGGGTCGTGTCCGGCTGCTTCTGCCTCGGCGAGGGCGGTGGTGAGAGCCGCGAAAGCGGGGTCTCCGATGATCTGCTCCGCATGCTCGGGCACGACTTGGCGTAGGCGGCGGATCTGCCGTTCCACGGCCTGCTGAGGTGGCTGGCGCTGCGCGAGGGCGGCCAGGGGTGCGGCTGCGGCTTGGTCGTAGGCAGCCTGGAGGTGGAGCAGTGTCTGCTGGGCGGCGGCGACCTGCTGGTCGTGGTGGCGGAGCTGGTGCCAGCGGGCAGCGGCAACGACCACGAGGATTGCCGCGTCCAGGAACATCGCAAGGACGGCGCCGTCCTTGGGAGCGGGCTCGCGGACCATCGTCCGTACTGCGCCGCGCAGGGCGCGGGCGTGGTGGTGTTCGGCCCGTATGCGGGAGCGGGTGGCGCGCTCGAACGCGGTCGCCGGCTCTCGGAGTTGGGGCCGCAGGGGCTGGGGTGCGAGGAAGGGGGGAGGGCGTCGAGGGCTTCACCGAAGGCGGCGAGGTGGGCCTGGGAGGCTTCGTCGTCCGTCTGGTCGAGGTGGTGCGGAATGCGTTCGGCGGCGGCGGTGGCCTGCTGCCAGGGTGTGGACGGACGAGCGGGTCGCCCGGTGGCAACAGACCGGCGAAAAGCCCTCCCCCGTCATGGTCTGGACGCCGGAACAGACCGGTGCGTTCCTGGACTTCGTGGCCACGGACCGCCTGTACGCCATGTGGCATCTGATCGCCTTCCGCGGCCTGCGTCGCGGTGAGGCATGCGGCCAGCCTTGGTCGGAGACCAACCTCGATCGGCACTCCCTCAGCGTCACCGGCCAACTCATCCAGGACGGATGGGAAGTCGAGGCGTCCGAGCCGAAGACCGACAGCGGGTTCCGCGTCGTGGCCCTGGACGACGACACCGTCGACGTGCTGGAGCGGCATCGCAAGCAGCAAGCGGCGGACCGCGAGGAGTGGGCATCGGCCTGGGTCGAGACCGGCCTCGTCTTCACCCAGGAAGACGGCTCCTGGCTACACCCCGGCAAGGTCACCGACCTCTTCGAGCGCCTCGTCACCGCCTCCGGGCTGCCGCCGATCCGGCTGCACGACCTCCGCCACGGCGCGGCCACGCTCATGCTCGCCGCCGGCATCGACGTGAAGATCGTGTCGGACACGCTCGGGCACAGCGACACCCGGATCACGCGGGACATCTACCAAAGCGTCCTGCCCCAGGTCGGCAGGAACGCGGCCGAGGCCACCGCCAAGCTGGTCCCGCTTCAGCGGAAGACCGAGGCGGAGGAGGCCGCCCGCAAGGCTGCGAAGGCCGCCAAGAAGGCCAAGGACAAGGCGAAGGCCGAGGCCAGGGCCGAGAAGAAGGCCAAGCGGAAGAGGCCCAAGAAGTAGGGCACCGGACCGCTCCGCTCACGCATCGCTCACGCAAGCCACCTCGCGGCACCCCGGCCGCGTGACGCACCATGCCCCGAGCAGCAGAAAACCCCAGGTCACGGGCTATGTGACCTGGGGTTTACCACAGAGCCCCCTGTCGGATTCGAACCGACGACCTACGCATTACAAGTTGTCCGATCTTGCTCCAGGTGCGTCCGTCCGCGTCCATCATGGATGCTCCGGTGCAGGTCAGAAGTGATGCTGGACTGAGCCGCACAACCACAGACTCACTCGGAGCGAGCCGCAACCGAGACCACAAGTGAGACCAACGCTCACCTCTGCCCTGGCCGGGACGGAGCACTTCATGGGCCATAGGCGGGCTCACCGCGCGGGCTACCGAGTGGCTGCGCGCCGTGGGTCTCGACCAGCACGAGACTCCGCCGCCCGAGCCTGGGGAGGGCCGGCGACCCCACCTGCCACAGCGGGCCATTCATCCTCCTTCCCCGGGACTCCGTCTCAGCAGGCCTTCCCAGGGCGCAGGCACTTGGTGAGGAACACGCCCATGACGCTGACGCCGACCAAACCGCCCGCGGCATAGCTCGGAAGGCCCTCGGGGATCACCCCGGTCATGTGGACCGCGACGGCGAGGCCAAGGGCCGTGCCACCCACGAGGCCGCCCGACGGGCGCCTGAACCTGAACAGGTCGCCATTCCCGTCAGTGCCGCCATTGCCACCGGCCTCGGAACCGCTCGAGCTACCGCCGAGGGTGTGAAGAGTCATGAATCGCACCTCACCTGCTACGTCACTCCTTGGGCGGCGACGGTAGCGCTTCGAGGCCATCGAGACCAAATTCGGAGGGTTTCAGTGGTAGAATCTGACGTAGGCGACAGCGACTATGACGTAGGAGGCCCTCGTGGAGCTACAACTACCAGGCATCGGCTACAAGCAGGGCGATCGGCTCATGGTCACAACCGCCATGGACCCGGTCGCACTGGTCAAGACGGTTGCCCAACCGGACCCCTGGAATCCGGTGGGGTCTCAGCCTCACGGCAACCGCCCTCAGGACAAGGCCCACCGGAAGGGCATCGCGGAGTACCTGGAGAACGAAGATCAGTTCGTGCTCGGCGCAGTTGTGCTTTACGCAAAGCACATCGAGGCTCGATTCGAGCCGGATCCGGGCAAAGAAGGCCGGGCTATCATGCCTGGGACCCTCTACCTGAACTACGGCGCGCAGTTCGACGTCGGCGACGGGCAGCATCGCATCGGCGCGTACTCCGACGTGATCCAGGCGCACGGTGAGGACGAGGACCCGGTGATGAAGCGGCTCCGTGCCTCGGGACAACCGTTGGTCGTGGTCATCGACGACAACCCGCTCCATCGAGCGCAGGACTTCACTGACCTCCAGCGGAACGCCAAGCCGCCATCCGCCAGCATCGGACTGAGCATGGACCGCCGCCAGCCGATCAACCGACTAATGATCAGGCTGGTACAGGAGCCGGAACTCACGATCTTCGGAAACGGTGCCGACCGTGTCGAGTTCTTCAAGGACTCGCCCGGCAAGCTGAGCGCGAAGCTGTTCTCCTTCAAGACGATCCGCTACCTCAGCGGAACGGCGCTGATCGGCGTGTCTCAGCGGACAACCAAGGGCTGGGACAAGGCCGTGAACGACTACGTCGAGACGCACGAAGAAGAAGCTAGGGAGCAGCTCACTGCGCTTTGGTCCCGATTCGCCATGTGGCCGGACGTCGCGGCCGTCCTCTCCGGCGAGAAGACCGCTGCCGCCTTGCGGGATAAGACGTACCTG